>NZ_JBJIAO010000058.1:0-21194 GCF_045310825.1 Mycobacterium sp. SMC-21
AGCGGGGCGTTCTCATCAGTGCATCGTCATCAACACCGATGACGCCGACATCGTCATCTTCAACGACGGCCAACACTGAAGCTCATCGAGCAGGGAAACGACAGTCTGACCATTACCAGCGATGGGCGCCCCATCGCAGAACTTCGTCCGATCAGGCGACGGACCCGCACCGCGCCGCCACCGCGTCACCCAGTCCGCCGCGATCCCGAGTTCACCGCTGAGACAGCCCGCAACAACCAGAGGGTGCTCGCGCAGATGATGGAAAATAGCCGCTGAGCCGCCCCTATCTGCGCCGATAGAATCCCAGTGTGGGGGAGATTGTTCGGGTCAGCAGTGATGGTCTGCTGTCACACGCCGGCGCATGTGACGCAGCGGCGGCGACACTTCCCGTCCCAGCTCCGCCGGCTGCCGGCCACCTGACCCAGCCAACGACCGTGGCCGTAGTGCGCGGCCACGCGTTGGTCGACGCCGTTGCAGCTCACCTGTCTGGGCGGGCCACCAGTACAGGTACGACGCTGCGCACCGCAGCGGGGGAGTACGGCACCACCGACAGCGAAAACGCGCAATCGATCAGCACCACCGTTCAGGTCTGATGCCCGCGGCCACAGGTGGTGCCCTGACCCGCTACGACATCGAAGCCTGGGTCACCACTCACCTCGAGGCCGCGGCGACCCACTGGACGTCGGCCGCTGGACGCTGGGAAGGGCACTTCGAGACCATCCACACTGGCATGCTGCGCCCCGGTGGCACCACCTGGGAAGGCCCGGCCGCTGATGCTGCGGCCGAGCGCGGCTGGGGCGACCTGGTGAAAGTCCGGGGCGCGGCCGACGCGCTGTACGCCGCGGCCGGCCATGCCACCACCGGCGCCGGGGACATCGCCTGGGCCAAGCGCCAGGTGCTCGACGCGATCACCGAAGCCGAAGAAGCCGGATTCACTGTCGGACAAGACTTCTCGGTCACCGACAAGTCGTGGAGCCTGCTGCGCAGCGCCGCGGCCCGACAGCAGCAAGCTCAGGCGTTTGCCACCGAAATCAGTGCGCGCGTGCAGGCACTCGTCGCGATCGACCAGCAGGTCGCCACGCAGATCACCGGGGCGCTGGCGCCGCTGGAATCCTTGAGCTTCCCCGAACACCCGGGGAGCGGCGACCCCGCGATCAACGCGGTCGACTACCACCGCTTCAAGCAAGAACCCGGCCCAGCCGATCCCGACGACCCAAACCGCCATGCTCTTTATCCGAAACGCAATCCGTACGGCCAGTACGGGCAGGGAAGTGCAGGTGACGGCAAAGAGGCGGAGAAGGCCGCACTCGACGAACGACAACGTCGAACCCACATCCCGATCATTCGTCAACAAGTTCAGGCCACGCACCCCGATGTGAACGACCCAGTGACCGGCAAGCCCCAGCCGCGCTACTACGACGGGCTGGAGCCCACCAGTAACCCTGATGAGTACATCGGCATCGAAGCAAAGACTCACGAGGGCGTCGACCGGACGGCCGGCCAGAAGAGGTTCGACGGCGCGGTCAGTCGGGAGCACCCGGCCACGGCAATTCTCAACGGGCGCCCGATCAGGATCGTCGGTACTGATCTGGCTTACCCGCCCGAAGGATGGGTACCGCCGCCGTCAACCGCTGCACCGGCCCCCGTACCCGTACCCGGAGCTAGCGCCGGGTATCCAGGAATGCCGGAGCCGCCGAAGATGTGGAAGGACGACGGCCAGCCTCTTATTCGCCCCGACGATCGGCCCGGCATGCAGGGAGGCAGCAGCAACCCGTTGCCGAACTTGGGCACGCACATCAGCCCGGACGAGCTGGCAAAATCCGGTGATCCAGAGCTGAGCAACCTCGGCAAGTTCTATCAGGGCATGTTCGGACGCGACCCCAACGACCCAGACAACACCGCGTAGCAGCCGCCACCAGCGGCCTATGCGGTTACCCCACGCAGATCACGCCAGTCGCCGGCGTACGTGTATCCCTCGACCGGGCGCAGTGCGTAGCCGGGCGGAATATCGCCGGTCCGGTAGTAAGTGTAGAAGATGGCGGCTGCCTCGTCGGCAGTGAAAACTTCAGGGGCACTGACCATTTCGGCGCCACCAGACAATTCGATCGGCACATCAAGGGGAGGGGTTCCTTCGTGTGGATGCCCGATCACGTATCGCACACCGTCGACACCCCACTGTGCGCCGCCGAGTGTGCGCATATCGAGTGTCATCGCATCAGCACGCCCGCCGGCCTGCAGGAAGTTCCAGATTTCCGTGCCGCGGACTTCCTCGAAACTCTTCCCTTCCGGCAGCGGGTAGAACGTCAGATACCAGTTCTCGACACCGTCCAAGGCCCCCAAAGGACCCTGGAATTGAAGGAGACTCGAACCGCCGTCCATCACGGAGGCCCAGCCGCTGCTGTAGATCATCGCGTGGGTGGGAACTCCCATGGCGATGACCCTACCCGGCGCAGGCACAGGGGACGGCGCCAACACAGAGCGCGAGGCCGCGTGGAACCGAACAACCTGCGAGCGCTACCCAAGCTGCTTGCGCAACTCTGCGTAAGCAGCTTGGGTAGCCCCCGCCGCATCCCGGAACATGTTCGCGGCCGCGCTGTACGCCGTGGCCAGTGCCATCATGGCTTCGGCGTCGGTGACGCCCACCCGTATGGTCATCGCATTGAGAACATCGGCCTGCGAAAAGGCCATCAGCGCAATGTATTTGGTGATCCAATCAACTGCTGCCGGGTCGCGAAGGTTTGTCTCTCGAACGTCGAACGTCAGCCCATTAAGGGCTAGGTGGATCTGTTCGACTTTGGCGATCAGCGGTGCAGCGCCTCCCCACCGCGCCGGGTCGAGAACGCCGGGGTCGGTGGGTGACTTCGGGTTGATCGGTGTGGCCTGACCTCCGGCCAAGACCTTGCTCACGCTGCCGGCTTCCCACTGCAACGCCTCATCTAGCCCTCGCCGTAGCCGTGGGCTCAGCTGGGTTTGGTGGTTGTTTTCGATCGCACTCACGATCGACGCCGACGGCCCGCCGAGACGGGCGATATCAGCCTGCGCGAGGCCCAGTTCGGTTCGACGAGTCTTGACGGCCTCGGCCAGCTTCTCCCACATCTCATCGTCATCATCCCCGACCAATCGGTAATCCAGCACCAATCCACTCCTTACGGCGCGCCTACATCCAATTTATATCCAGATTCTATTTGAAATAGATGTAAGCTGGCTACAGTTCAAAGCGTTTAGGGAGGGAACCGCGCATGAGCACCGCCGCTGCACTGCGAACACTTGCCGCTCAAATCGAAACCCTGCCGGCGCCGGACTCCCATGAGTTCATCACCGCTGCCAGTCGCGTATTGCACGAGCTGCGCAAACTCGATGTCACCGCGAGCGTCGCCAACGAGCTCGACGGGCACACCCCAGTACTGACCCTCAGTGCCATCCGCCGTACCTACACAGCCCTGCTCAGCCGCGTCGCCCAGTCGCCGCACGCCACCCTCGGTCAGCGCCTGGCCGCCGCCCGTCATCACGCCGAACTCACCGCATTCGAGGCCGCTGATGCCTGCGGCGTCACCCTCGATGTCATCGTGGGTGTGGAAGCGGGTCTACCGGTCCCCGAAGACGCCGCAGCGGCGTTGCAAGGCCTCGTCGACCAGCTCGATCGGGCCACCGCCGCCGCTTGACCGGCACGGCGCGTGACAAATCCCACCAGTAACAGAAACCCCACGACTGCCCGGCGTGTCGGAGCGTTTTCAGAAATGGGTTACGGGAGGATTTGCGCCATGGCCGGAAATCGCCCGGGGCGCAGACATCTGGGACCCCGTCACGTGCAAACAGCGCGGGTACCGACTGACATCTTGCCCGCGCTCGACGACCTCGCCGCGAAGTTGGGTTATGGGACCAACCGATCGGCACTACTTGCCGACCTGGCGTGTGCAGCAGTGGGCCGCAATGACCTCACCTTGCGCGCAGATTTCGACGTACAGGTGCACCCTCACGTCGAGGAAGGGGGATTGCCGCTAGCGATCTGAGTTCGCATGCCCCTCAAACGTCTTGCACTGGGGCAGACGGGACATCTGAATAGCTGGTGTGCGGAAACCCCGCTGAATGACGAAGGCCCCGCCTAGGGCGGGGCCACGTCTGGAGATTCAAACCGAGCTGCGAACTCGGTTCTGGGCTTCTCCGCACCCATTCCCCGAAGGGACTGTCTTGCTGGACAGCTCTCACGGTAGCGCATGCGCGGTTTTAGAAACAGATTCGGCGCGCAAACAATGTGCAAACCGTGACCAATACCTATCCCGCGCCGGCGTTGCCCGCGCGGTCGACACTGAAACTCTCACCACGGCGCACACGCTCGCCGAACGCGGCGACCAACTGCGCCACCGGCGTGACTGGATCGAGCGGGCCGGCGAAGTCTCGGCACGGCTGCCCGTATGGTCCAGTCGAGACTCATGGCTGGACGGTCTACGCAGCTGGGCAACGTCGCGCGCCCTGGCCTCACTATGCGCCGCCGAGCGTGTCTCGATCACGGCCGCAACGCTGCTTGCTGTGGCCGCCGTGATGGCCGACTACGCCGACCACGGCACCGGCCGCCACGTGGCCGTCACCCGCGCCACGATCGCCGAACGGCTTAACTGCCACAAGAACACCGTCTCCAACGCGTGGGCAGTTCTCAGGGCATCAGGATGGGCCGTAGAAGCCCAACGCGGACACGGCTCCCCGGCAACCCCCAGCGTCGGCTGCCGAGCATCGGTGTACCACCTGGTGCCCCGACGTCAGGCGCCGTCGGGGCCCGCGGCACCGCAGCCGGCAGAACTAAGGGGAATCGAACCCCTGACCTCACTCACCGACAGCCACACAGCGCCTGTGGAGAATTGTGACCTACCGCCGTCAGGCGGTGTTTGTTCTTTAGCTCCCGTAGGGAGTAACTCACCAAGCGCGCATCCGCGCGAAAAAGCGTCATCCCCACGGTCGAAAAGCCGGCGCTGGCGCGCCGAGCCTCGACCCGCGGCCCTCCAGCGCCTGGCCGATGCCCTCACTGGGAACGAGTACGGCCGCCGAGGACTGTGCCGAGGACTGCGACATGGCCATATCGGCGCCATCTGCGATGCGCTCACATCCGTTGGCATCGACCCGGCGGTGTGGTCCGCCAAAGACATCCAGAAAGCCCTAGAAGCCGACATGCGCCGCACCGGCGGAACATGGCCCGACCAGATCACCAATCCCGGCGGCTTCCTGGCCAGCCGCCTGCGCAAGCTCGGCAGTTTCACCGGACGAACGCCAGCATCCGCCACAGCCCCGCCACCGGCCACAGCAGCCACCGCCGCCCCGGCGGCCCTCGCTCACATCGACAAGCGCGGCCCGACAGCGCATCAAGCCGGCGCCGACATCCAACGCATCCTCGATGCGGCCAAACGCAAACGGTCGACGGCAGTCGTACCGTGACAAGCGTGTCGCTTCGCGTGCTCTGGCCACCAACACTCCGGCTGGCTCCAGCGGTCAGTCCCGAACTCGCCCAGATCGTGACCGCGGTGTACACCAACCACGATCTGCTGCCGCCCGAGTGGACGCCACAGCAGCGCCAGGACTTCCTTCAGCGCGAAGCCACCCGGCTCAGCCGCCAGGTCGCCGAACTCGCCGCCGACATGGCCGAACAGGCCGTCAAGGACTGGATCAACCGCCACGGCGATCACCCGAACTACCTGACCAAGACAGGGCTGGTGAACAACGCGACCAACCAGGCCACAGAGCTGGTGCTGAGCCAGGAGCTCTACGAGCTGATCCCGCCGCCGCAAGACGAGCCGCTGGAGGACTACACGACCGGGCTTCCGGACCGCAGCCAGGTGCCCTGGGATCGACGCTGGACCCGCACCTACTACCGGACTGAGCCGACCGAGGAACAAGAGGACCTGGTGGCGGTCGTATGGCCGACGCCGGAGTTCTCCGCCCTGTTCCGGATCAAGGCCGAGTACTTGATCGCGGCCCGGGCCGAGGATCGGCTTCCCCTTCCGGTGGACCGCTACGACCCGTTGGCCGACCAGCTGGCCCAGTTGGTCTACGCAGACCTACGTACCGACGGCCTACCCACCCAAACAACCCGGGAGAAACCATGACAGCAGGTACCCAGAGCTTCACGGTGACGCTTGCCGACGGCAACAAACTGACTTTCAACAACACGGAAACGCCGCAGGCATACAGCATCGAGGCCAACGGTGTTCTGGTCATCGTCTCCCGCACCGACACCACCATCGAGACCGACCGTTACAGCCCCACCGCCTGGACGTGCGTCAGTGAATCCAGGCCCCACACCGGCGCTCAGCCCGCCAAAATCAGATAGTCCCGCAGCCCGGCTACCGGAGCTACGGACTTTTAATCCGCAGGTCCCACCACGGCGCATCGAGCGCCGCCCACGACGGCGCCGGTAACCCAAATTTCCGCCGCTACACTGAGATCAATCGTTCGGCCCGCACCGAGTCTTCTCGGGTGCGGGCCGAATTTCTTTTTGGGCGCCGTGCGGAAAAGATCAGCCGCACCAAATCGGCTCGTCACCAACACCTCTCACACCTACCGAAACCATTGCCTTTGCCCACCAACAGTTTTACCGATCAGTACCGCTGATTATCGATCTATACCGCCCTATGATCGATAAATACCGATTCGCCACTCCACTTCTTAACGCCCGCATAGCAATTCACTGAAAAATCCTCTTTAGGACGTGGCACATTGGCACAAGGTGATGCAAGCATCGGTGTAGCGAACCTCCGGTCCGCTACACCCGCCCCGACCGGAGCCGGGAAACCCGTCGACAAGGGGCGTCACGATGCTCACCATTTCCGACCCGTTGAGGTCGGGTTCGGTGCGCTACTACAACGACACCGCAAGGGCAGCCGCGGCCGCCGATATGGACCGCCGCAAGGCCGGCGGTGGGCTCGGTGAGTACTACACCGAGGGCGACACCCGAGCCCCGATATGGATCGGTGTTGGTGACACCGAAAAGCTCGCTCAACTGACCGGTTTGAGCACCGCCGATCTGGCCGGCGGCGAGGCTGATATGGACGACGTGGGGCGCTGGCTGGAGGACGGGATAGCCCCCAACGGAGCGTCCGGACGCAGGTACGGCAAGAAGTCCGCCCGCGGGTTCGATCTGGTGTTTTGCGCGCCGAAAAGCGTGTCGCTGCTGCGCGCTTTGTCGACCGATGACGTGGTGGTCAAAGCACTCACCGAGGCCCACCACACGGCCGTGCACGCCGGTATGGAGTACCTGGCCACCCATGCCGGATATACCCGCGTCCACAACAAGGAGACCGGGAAAAAAGACCTCGCCAAGTTGCCCGGTCTGGTGGCCGCGGCCTACCAGCACGAGACCTCCCGCGCCGGCGATCCGCACCTGCACAGCCACGTCATCCTGTTCAACAAACAGGCCCGGGACGACGGCGAAATGGTCTCCTACGACAGCAAGTCTCTGCATCACGAATCGCGGGCCGCAGGGATGGTTTACCAGGCCACTTTGCGCGCCGAAATGCACCGCTTGGCCGGCCTGGAAATGGGCAAAATCGACCCATCCACCGGCCTCGGCGACATCGCCGGGATACCCCGAGACCTGATCGACGCAGCCTCGCAGCGCTCCACGCAGCTGCGCGAATGGGCGCATGAACATCTCGTCGTGACCGACGATGACAGTCTTACCGCGGGCCAGTTGTCGGCCGCCCAGAAGGCCACCCGGCCGTCCAAACCAGAGCACAAGCCGTGGGCCGAACTCCGGCAGGAATGGGCGGACCGTTTCGGCGCGCTCGAAATCGACCAGGCCGCCCAACTGAAGGCCCGGCGAGAACGCGAGTCGGTAACCGCCGATCTTATTCAAATCGCGCGCCAGGCGGCCGCCGACATCGACAAACCGGCCTTCACTCGCGCCGATCTGGTCGAGGCGATCGGCGCTAGGCTTCCGGCCGTTGTTGAGGGTGCACCGTTTGGTCCGCGGGAGCAGCTCGAGGCGCTCGCCAACATCGTCGGCATGCGGATCACCGAGGCCCGCAAGCCTCACGAGCGCGAAGGCCACGAGCACTACACCGTTGAGCCGATCATCGCCGAAGAGGCCGCCGTTCTTCAGCTCATCAGTGCACGTAACGACCGAACCGCCTTGCCCGACAGTGCACTTGAACTTGACGAATTGTCCGCCGAGCAGGCCCGCGCGATCAGCAACATTGCCAACTCACCGTGGCTCATCCAGGTCCTGGCGGCGCCGGCAGGAGCGGGCAAAACAACCTCGCTGCGCGCCCTGCGTGAAGGTGTTCACCGAGCCAACCCGAAAGGCCGGGTTATCGTGCTCGCGCCGACGGGAAAAGCTGTCGATGAGGCCGTTCGAGAATGCGCCGGCGATACCGGCTACACGGTCGCCAAAGCCCTGCGAGGACTGCGGCGCGGGACCTTCAAATTCGACCCCGACACGCTGGTGATCGTCGACGAAGCAGGCATGGTCGGCACGCCCGAGTTGCGTCAACTGTTTACGGCAACCACCCAGGCCGGCATCAAGACCGTGAACGTCTGTGACCCGTATCAGCTGGCCCCGGTGAAGTCCCGCGGCGGCATGATGGAGCAGCTCTGTGAAGACCTGCCTTGGGCCCAAGAACTCACCGAAGTCTGGCGCATGAACGACCCTGCCGAACGCACCGCATCCCTTGCTCTGCGTAACGGTGGCGGCTCCGCTCGCCGACGTGCCGTGGAGTGGTACCGCCGCAACAATCGGCTCCATATCGGCGACGAACTGGCCATGTCCCAGGACGCTTTTGACGCCTACAACCGATCCATTGCCGAGGGAAAAGAAGCCCTCATCGCGGCCGATCGCTGGGAGATTTGCGACGCCCTCAACATCCGCATCCACAATCAGAACCTCGCCGATGGCGCGCCATCCGTGCCTGCCGCCCGCGGCCACCAGATCGCCGTTGGTGACATCATCATCAGCCGCGAAAACACCGAAACCATCGACGTGTACGACGCTGTCGACATCACCAAGAAAGTCGCCGAACAGGTCCGCAACGGTCAACGCTGGCAGGTCTACCGCGTCGACCCCAAGACCAACCGGATCGCGGCCCGCCGGATCGGCGACAAGGCCCGCACCGTCTTTGAAGGTGACTACCTCGCACAGCACGTTCACCTCGGCTACGCGGTCACCATCCAAGCCTCCCAAGGCGCCACCATCGACGGTGATTGCCACGAAATTCTCAGCAGGACAGGCGATCGTGCCAAGGCCTATGTCGGCATGACCCGCGCCAAGCAGGAGAACCATGTCTACATCTACGCCAAGACGCCCGGCGAGCGCGATCACGAACACGCCGAACTCGACCCCAGCGTGCATATCGCCCATCGCGGTAACAGCCGCGAAGCCGCCGCCGCGTTACGCGAAATCCTCAGCCGCGATACCCGGCCGAAGACCATCCTAGCCACCACCGCCGAGGTCGATCCTGCGCACCTTCCGACCCCCGTTCTGGCCCACAAAAGGGCCTACAAGGACACACTCGACGCGTGCCGAACCGAACACCGCCGGCACACCGAGGTCGCAGCCGACCTGCACGCCCTGGCCGACGAAGTCGACTACCTCGCCGCCGCCGGGCACCACCGCTCCGGCATCACGTACTGGCGCAAGCCCGCCGAATCCTGGGCCCATCTCGACGACTCCACGCGGGCCGCGGTGCGCACCATCAGCGCATCCGCCCCCAATATTCAGGTGCTCACCGTCCATCCAGATGGAGATAAAGCCCTGGCGCTCAAAGCGATTCACGCCTCCGCGCAGGCCAACAACTGCCCTGTGCTGGCGGTGCCGGCCACCAAACGCGCCGGCACCTTCCTCAAGGAGACCGCCTACTCCGATCGCTGGAGTAGCGCCGCCCGATACCGCGAACAGCTTGACACCGGCAAACGCAAACCCCTCGATAAAGGCGCACTCGTCGTCATCGACGACGCCGACCACCTGGACGCTGAGCACCTGCGTTTCTTCACCGACCACGCCGCCCAGACCGACACCAAACTGCTGTTGATCAGGTCCGCCAGCAGCCAGCGCGAACCCAAGCACACGCTGGTCAAAGCCCTCGCTGACACCCTGCCCTGGGCCCAAGAACTCGGTACTCCCGCGCATCACGACAAGAATCACCGCACCGCTATCGAGCGAGTTACCGAACACCTCCACGAGCACCGACTCACCAACCACGACCGCACCACTGCCACAGAGCTTTTGAACCGCGCCACTGCGCCCCAGTGGGACCAGTCCCGTGCGGCGACACCGGTCGTCGACATGGAAGATCTGCGGGCCGAGGTGGGCTGCCTTGCTGTGGCCGGCGGCGTGTCCGGACAGGCCATATACCCACCGCCGCCCGACCGCTACGCCTCAGTGCCCGAGCCCGATCGGAAAGCCGTCGCGCTCGCCGCCAGCGGCGTCCAAAGCGTCCAGGTCCTCACCGTCGGCAACGGCGCCGACAAAGCCACCGCGCTGGAGGCGATCGCGTCCGCCGCCCGGGCCGACGACAAGCAGGTTTTCGCGATACCAGCCACCGACGAGGCCAAGGCGTTCGCCCTCGAACACCGCTACGCCGACGGTCACAACACCCCTGAAGCCGTCCACGGCGGCCTCAGCGCCGGCCACGCGACCGTGCCCGCCGGCACCCTGCTCATCGTCGACGACGCCGACCAACTAACCGCCGAGCACGTGCACTACTTCACCGAACACGCCTCGCGCACCAACACCAAACTGCTCCTGGTACGCAACCCCAGCAGCGAACGCGAACCACGGCAGACCCTCGTCGAAACCCTGGCCACCCACCTGCCCTGGGCCCAGCAGATCGGCACCGTCCCTGACCATGAACCGGCCACCGAGATCGAACAAGCCCGCCACCTCGAGGCCCCTGACACCGAACGCAGCGACCCCACCAACAGGCAAGAAGCTCTGGACCTGGTCACCCGGCACGGCACCATCACACGGGAGTACAACCGCCGCGTCGCCTCCCTGCGCCGCCCCAGCCATAGCCTCGGCCGTGATAAAGACCGCTCCCAAGACCGCAGCTCCGGCTACGAGCTCTAGACCCAGACTGTCTTCGCCGTGAAGGTCATCTTCGGGCTGACGCCCCATCGAGCAAGGACCTCGTACGCCCAGGGCACGGTTTACACCGACACGGGATGATCCAACGAGACACCGGCCATGGCCGCCGCGTACACCACATCAGCCGGGGTGCCGTTCTCCCAGCACACCAGCGTCTCCAACCGCCGGCAGTGCACGAAGTCCTGCACATACGCCACCAGCTGCGCGGGTTCCTCCATGCCCGTCAGGCCGGGCCGCTGAGACCCCGCCATCAACCGCTCCATCTCGTACTCCGAGCGCAGCGCCGACCACTCCTCAGCAGAAGGCCACCGCGACGAAATCAGCGTCCGCGCAACCGATTGCGCCACCGGCGACAACTCCGGCCCACGAAAAGCCGCTTCCTGCGTCAACTGGCGGGCATAAGCCTCCGCCACGTCCTGGTTCGCACCATCCAAGTACCGGTAGACACCCGGAGCCACCGTCTCCAGCCGGTGCGACCGGCTACTCAACAGCTGAGACGACTCAGCGTCAGCGGGAGTGCTCGACGGAGTCACCGCGATCGCCACATCCGGCGCTGCGTCCGAAACAAATTCCGACTTCTGCGGCCACGTCGTCGCGATCGCCGACACCGTTTCCCCGCGAGCTCGCACCGCCCGCAGCACCGTTTCGGCCGGATTGAACCACCCGAACCACCGTGCGTCGAAGTCCTCGTCGAACCGGGCCGCCAGCGGCATAGTGCGCCGAAGGTACACGCCCGCAGGGATATAGCCAGCTCCCTCGTTCGAGGTGACCCACAATTCCGGCAGACCCGACGTACCGCCCCGCGAGACCGCCACGGCCCACTCCAAACCGGGATAAACCACGCTCGACGCCGCGGCCAAATCGGCCACCGCCGCCCGGGCCAGCTCCAGATCGCTCATCGACACGCTGCGCGCAATCGGTTGCGGCGCAGCCTGCTCACGCACCGGCATAAACCCTGTTGTCGACGCGGCCCCAGCATTGCCGGTAACCGGAGGTGGTGACGGGGCACCCCCGATCGACGCGGGCCCACCGGCGCCGCTAGCCGCGGCCGGCGGTATCGCGGACGGCGGCAGAACCGAACCATACGAGGTCATGGGCGGCGTTGCGCCAGCGGGCATTCCGCCGCCGGCCACTGCCGGCGCGCCTGCCCCGGCGGCATTTGACGATGGGGCGGTGAGCCCACCGGCCGGAGCCGCCGCTGCCGGGGCGCTGGCCTGATTCAGCGGTGCTGCCAGTGGCGTCGTCGGGGTTTGCGGAACGGCCGGCGCGGAAGTGATCGGCGGCATCGCCCCCGCAGCACCCGACCCCATCGACAGACCCTTGCCGAACTGCGTTCCCAGGGACGCCGGCGACATGCCAGCGCTCGAAGGGCCTTGCAATGCAGCAGGATTCACATTACCCAGAGGACCGGTCAAGCCCTTCCCAAACATCCCCTGCAACCCGCCCATGCCGCCGCCGAGGCCGCTAAGCGGCGAACTACCGCTACCGCCACCAGAAGACGGCATAGAGGGCATAGACGGCATCTTCGGCTGGCTCGTGATGCTGGGCGCTCCGCTGATCGCCGGTGTCGGAAGTGCGTCCATAGGCCCACCGACGTTCGGCGCGGTCAGAGCGTTCTTCGGTGGTGTCCCGTTTGCGCTGTCAGTCGGGAGGGCATCGAGCGCACGCCCTGCGGTGGTCGCAGCCTTCTTCGCCCCCGACTCTGCGTCTTGCGGATCGCCGTGAGGTGCCTTGTCCGTTGGCATCGGATCGTCAGAATCGTGACCGCTGATCCTCCCGGCCGGAGCTTCCGGTGCGCCAAACTTGTCGGTCAGCATCGCGGTTTGGTCCTGCGTATATCCGTGCAGCTCAGCTGACCAGCCAGCAATGAGAGGCCGGTACTCGGCGGTGAGCGGGCCGATGCCCACCGGTGCGCCGGTCACACGCGAAAGCCGCAGCATCCGCTCAATTTCCCGGTGCCACTCATCGTGCGCTTGACGCATTTTCCCTTTGATCAGGCCCGTGAACTCGCTGACCCGATCGACACTGGCGGCTACCGCTTCCCCGGCCTCGACCACCCTGTCGTGGACGCACCACTCTTTCTCGTAGTGCTCGAAGGCGGCGTCCCGAGCCTCACCGGCTGTCCAGTCCGTGCCGAATACTTCGTCGGTATGCCCTTTCGCGCTGCGGTTGGAGTCCTCCTGATGGCGCGCCCAGTCCCGAACAGCCTGAGCGTGTTCCGCGAGCTTGGATTCGGACACTTCCGGCCACTCCCCCGGCCAAATTAGCACCCGTGTGTAGAGCCCCTGCGGGCGCGGAACATCTTGCCCCGCCGGCCTAAGGGCCCCAGGGACATACCCATCGGGCTTCGGTCGCGTCGCTGACAGATGCTCAACGATCCGACCGGCAATCCACTTGTACCGATCCTCCCACGCCGGAACCGCGCCCGAGCTCGCGCTGGCCGCCATCAGCGAGGCAATCCGCATGCATCGAATAAGGCGCCAACCGCTGCGTTTCCGGTCTTGGTCAGCTCCACGAGCTGATCAACCGGCGCATGGGCTAGAGCCGCGGTGGTCAAATCGGTTGCTGTCGCTATGTATTTTTTGGCGGCGTCAGACACATCAGACGGAACAGCGGGCGACAATGAATTCTGTACCGCAACAATCGTATTGAGCTTTCTAACGACAAATGGAATGTTCAGGTCGCCGTTCACGACAACCCCACCCTGGTCGGCGCTGCCACGCTGTCCGGCGTCGACCGCGTGGCAGACCTTGTCTTTCGCCGCCGCCACGTCAGCGTCGCTCACGGTCGGGCCCGCGGAAACTGTCGACGGCGCCCCCGATTTCACCTGCGCCGAATCTCGCCCGGCCGCATACGCGATGGCCGCCACCGCGGCGATCGATGCGACATTCACCGCAACCACCACGGCCACTAGACCCCACCGGCGCGGCGCAGATGCCGGCGCCGGCGCTCCAGCGGGCCAGAGCTGTCCCGTATTGCCTTGGTGTGCCGCGTTAGGCGGTGACCACCCCGAACTCATTGAAATCCCCTCCCCGGCACTATGTTTCGAGCGCGGCAGTGTTGACAGACTCGACCTGCTCCATGGCCGACACCGTCACTGCCGCAGCACCCAACCCCTTCTCCGAAAGTTCGGCCATAGGGACCAACGCTGAGTGAAGTAACGCATGCCCGGTAGTCAGCAAGCCCGCGGTGTACTGATCTACCGTCGTGGGTGCCGGGGGCGTTGTCGCCGCAGATGCCGCCCGGATCGTCCCCGCAGCAGCCAATCGAGTCCGCGTCGACGCTGGCTGCATCTCAAATGACAACGCCACTTAAACCCCCTCATCCCCAAGTAAACCCCGACAGAACTCCTCAATCTCGAACGTCGTGGCTGCCACCTCTGCCTGCTGTTCAGGGTGCACTGCAGCCAGCGTTCGAAGCTCAACCGGTAGTGCTTTCGAATAGCAGGACCACTCAGTTGCCCGTACATCGCCTTTTACTGCCTCTATCCCTGCACGTATCCAGGGCAGCCACGTCCGCATGATCGAATCCTCATCCACCACATCAACAGCAGGTGGAACGAGACTGCCGGCGGCGGCCGTTGTCAGCTCCCTAACCGTGGATTGCAACGTCGTCGCTGTCAGCGCCCGCCAATTCCTGACGGATCGGTTCAAATCACGCAGCGTGTGCAACACCCACATGTCCCACTCGCGCCGCACCGCGGCCCAGTCTTCCGCCTCTAGCGCTGCCGCGAGAGCTGCCGGTGGCCCGGAGTCGTCGATTTCCAGTGTGGACATCCACCTGGCCTGGCTTCGCACCATGGCCGCCACTGTCGCGGCTGCATCGCCGTGTCCCCCGTCAGGCGAGGACTCATCAAGGTCCATGCCCCGACTTTACGGTCCGACGCCGACAATTGCGCCGTCCCAAACGTCTTCACTCGAAACCAATCATGCTGGTCAAACCGCTAATTACCGATTTGTACCGGCAAATCGTTCCCCATCGGTATCCCGACAACTGCGCGGCCGCAGTCTTGCTCAAACCCGTCACGACCGCCCGCGATTTCGTCGCAGACCACTACGGCCGCTCTACAACGGCATCATCGTCGCCATCGTCCAACCACTCGGGCTCGCCCCGATCCAGGCCGGCTGCAAGGGCGGTCGCCGTCTCCTTCCACGAGGTCAGCTCCGCAAGAATCAGCTGAGACTGGTCCGTGGAAAACGACGCCCGCGCGGCGTCGACAAGGTCCTGGGCGCAACTTGCCCTGTCACCGGGCGACAGCGAGAGCATCCACGGAAAAGCCTTCAACATCCGCGCGACGAGCGGGCCGTCGGCGTCAACCGTCCCGTCCCGCACGACCTGCCCCGCATCTCGCGGAGTCAACTCGTAACGAGCGCGAATCTCTTCCTCGCCGAAGGTGCGGCCGGCGGCAATATCGGCTTCCGCTTCAAGGAGCGATTCACGGAAGCCTGGAACCGCTAACCAAAAGTCGGTCTCGGGGTCATCGCCGTTGGCCGACTGGTCGGCCCTGTCAGTCACAGTGTCAGGGTAGCGGTGAGTCCCGAGCTTGATGCCTTTCGATCTGCGCGAAAACGAGGAGAACGCATGACCACCGACACCTCAATCAGATCGGTTGGTCAGAATCGCCGAACCGATGCTACCCGCGCGACCATCCGTGCGGTCCGCGCGCGCTAGCTCCGCCGGGCAGCCGCTAAGCGGACTCGTTGGCCCTGACGTGCGGAACAATGATGAGCATGTCCTACGCAGCAGAAATCATCGCCGGCCTACGCGACCTGTGCAAAGAACGCCAGGCTGTGAACGGCTCCCCATACCTCACCGACAGTGAGTACGCCTCAATCGAGGAAGCGCTGCAAGAACTTAACTTCAATCCGGCGTACGGCGGGGCCACGGAGTGGAAAAACTCGCTCAAGCGCTGCCTGTTCGACTGAGCAACCTGCGATGCGTGAGGCTCGCGGCCGATGACCAGCTGTCTCGTTTCTAGAGAAACGAGACAGTCCGCCTGGTCTCCCCTCCCCCGCCTATTGGCCCAGGTCGCGGTGTCTCATTTCCTGTCTCACACCGCGTGTCTCGAATCCCCGCTGTCGGTGGGTGGTGAGACAGTGCCGATATGGCATCGATCCTCGGGTACGCCCGCGTCAGCACCATCGGCCAGGATCTCGACACGCAACTGGCCTCCCTGGCGGCCGCCGGCGTCGACGCCGGCCGGGTCTACACCGACAAACTCTCCGGCGCCGCCAACACCACCCGTCCCGGCCTGGCCGCCCTCCTGGACTACGCCCGTGACGGTGACACCGTCGTCGTCACCGCGATCGACCGACTTGGCCGCTCCGCCGCCGAAGTCACGCGCACCATCGCCGATCTTGGACAGCGCGGAATTCTGTTGCGCGCCTTACGGGAAGGCATCGACACCGCCACTCCAACCGGCCGCGCTGTCGCCGGCATCATGGCCACCCTTGCTGAACTCGAACTCGAGCTCGGCAAGGAGCGCCGCGCCGCTGCACGCGAGTCACGCCGAGCACGCGACCTCCCGGCCACCAAACCCCACAAGCTCACTGCCGACCGACAGGAACAACTCCGCCGACTCGCTGCCACCGGCGAGCCAGTCGCTGAACTCGCCGCAGCTTTCGGCATAGGCCGCGCGACCGCTTATCGATACCTCTCGGAATAGGGCTTGAACAGCGGTTTCGCGTGAACCGGGCAAGGCGTGAATCTTTCCTGGCCACATCTGACTGGATCGTTCGTTGCCCACGCATATACCTACCGGCAGTGAGCACCACCCACCACCTATCTCGTCTCGGCGTCAGCGGCCGTCCCTGGTTCCAGCTCGGCGATGTGTTCGGGATGTCCGAGTTGTGTGCGATGGTGCCCGCTATGAACACCAAACCCGCTGCCCCGAAGGAGATTCCCTCTATGACCACGCCAGCCATCCGAAGCGGAGCTGTCTCACGTTGGGTGACCGCATCCGCCGCCGTCATTGCGGCGGTCGGCGCCGTCGCGGCCGCGTATAACTCGTTCGTCGAACGGACTGCCAATGAGCTGATGGTTTCCGGAGCCGTTAAACCCGGTTACGAAGCCGTATGCGTCGCCTACAGCAACTTCGTTCTTACCCAGGCTCACAACGGATACACGCCCGAGCAAATCCAGCAGGTCATCAACTTCGCGGGCAGCCACAGCCTGATGCCCGGCCAGCCGGACCACAACACGATGCCCAACAGGTGGCCAACCATCAGCGACGCCAACGCATGCGGCACCCCCGCGCAGGTCATCGCCCAGACCCAAAAGCACTGATTGCGTCGACTGCGGACCCCAAGGCAACAAGCAGCATCGGCGTGTCCCACCCGCGTGCACCATCGACGGTTAGCGTCATTGCCCATGCGAGTAGGCATGTACATCGACGGATTCAACCTCTACTACGGTGGCAAGTTCCTGTGCGGACCAGGAACCCCCGGTTGGCGATGGCTCGACCTGCGGGCTCTCGCTAACCACCTGGTCACCACGCAATCCGCATGGACGGGCGCCACCATCGACCGCATCGTCTACTGCACCGCCCGCATCTCCGGAGCAGGTAACCCGGTCGGAAGCCAGGAACAAGACGCCTACCTCACCGCTCTTTCCACCACCGGCACCGTCGACCACATCGAATACGGCCTCTACGTCAACCGCACCGCCACCGCTCCCCTGGCTACCAAGGACCGCCGCGGCCGGCCAGTGCTGACCAACCCAGCCTGGCCCATAACGGTCAAAGACGGCGCCGGCCAAGCCGATCCCAACGCGACATTCTTCGTCTCCGTGGCCCGCCGCGAGGAAAAAGGCTCCGACGTGAACGTGGCATCACATCTGCTCATCGACACCCTCGCCGGAAGCATCGACGCCGCCATCGTCATCAGCAACGACAGCGACCTCAAGCTCCCCATTGACGAAGCCCGAAAGCGCATCCCAGTCGGCCTGATCAACCCATCGAAAAACCAGCTCGCCGGCGCTTTACGCGGAACCCCTACCACCGGAGTCGGAAACCACTGGTGGTACCAACTCACGCCAGCCGACTTTCAGGCCTGCCAACTCCCCGACCCGGCAGGGCGCGTGCCCAAGCCAGCACCCTGGTAGCCGCCATCCCAGATGCCGCCTGACGGACACGCTCCCCTACAGGGAATTCCGCCGTAGCGACACGCCGTTGTATAGTTACGACATACCACCCGTTCCCCGGCAGGGGACGGGTTTTTTCTTGCCTCAAATAGTTCGTACAGCCTTGGGGCGGCCCCGGTACCTGCTCCCACCACCTGAGATGCCTGGGTGAACACGTAGTCCGTATCTACGGATGTCAGTATCTACTGATTATGCGGTTGTTCCATTGCTGCAACGGGATAAGTCGCACAGCGCCTTCCTCAGGGGCTTCGACACGCCAAACGCACCGAGAAGTCACTGAATTACTGATCTACTGATATACGGAATAGCGCAAATACGGAAGTACTGAACTAGAGTGATTCTGCGAGTTTGGACCGCCTCCGAAGCGGGGGTGGGGCCGGTATCAGGAACTACTGATCTACTGATCTACTGAATGGATCGATCCTCATGTCACCTGTTCTGACCATTGTTGTAGCCAACCTCAAGGGCGGCTCGACCAAGACCACCACGGCAGCGTTCGTCGCCCACGCACTCGCCGAGGCTGGACTGACTGTTCTGTGTGTCGATGCGGACGGTGAGAACGAATCACTGCTGTCCTGGTCCGAAGCAGGGGAGTGGTCCATCCCGGTCATCGGCATGCCCGTAGCCGATCTGCACCGCAAGCTGCCGGGCATCGCCGGCGACCGGTACGAGGCCGTGGTCATAGACACCCCTCCTATGAAGGAACGGCGCGGCGTCGTCGCATCAGCACTTCGCATCGCCACCCACGTTCTGGTCCCCATGGCCCCAACAGGCATGGAATACGCCCGGATACCCGCTATTCGCGAACTGGTCGAGGAAGCCGGCGTCCTGGCCGCCACACCGCCGCAGCTGGCCGTCGTGCTCACCCGCACGGTGTCCAACGCCGCCAGTACGGACGTCTACCGACAGATGCTCACCGGTGACGGCGTCCGGGTTCTCGGGCCAACCGTCGGCCGCCTCGAACGCTACGCACAAGCATTCGGCTTACCCATCGCCGGCGCCACCACCACCGCCTACGGTGACATCGCCGCCGAACTTCTCGGATAAATCAGTACGTACTGATATACGGATATACTGAATAATAACCGCGCAGCGAACAGGGAGGACCGCAGTGAGCACCGCCGCCGAGAAGATCAAAGCCAACGCCGAGCGCCTGCGGCAAAAGCCGCCGACAGGCAAACCGGTCGGCGATCCTGCTGTCCCCACAGAGCCGCAGACATCAGCCCCGCCGCCCGCACCAGTGGCGCCGGCGAAACAGCCCATCGTCCGACAAAAGACCGTCCGCCGCACCGTCGACCTGTCGCCAACCGCCCACCGAGCGCTTGACAACTGGCAACGTGACGCAGCCGACCGGCTCGGCCTGGCCCGCGTTACAGGGCAAGAAGTTCTCGCCGCACTCGTCGACCGCCTCCTAGCAGACCCCGAGCTCGGTGACCGCATCACCGAAACGATCAGCTCCCACCAATGACGTAGCGTCGCACCAGCAGAACCCATAGCTCCCGTATCGGCCACATGGGCCCCGTACGGGAGCTATCGCTTTATCTGGCAGCCACACCACAAACCGGTAGCACGAGCATCTGTACGTCACCGCAGGTCAACTCGCTTTTTCATTTTGCCGCCGCACCACGCCGCGATCGTCTGCACCATCTCGGCGTAGACCTCCCCGTGTGCACCCAGAGCTACTCGCGCCGCATGACGGAAAGCAGCTCGGGGTGCCGGTACTTCCCAGACGTACCGGGCCACCACGACGAGAAAGGTGCCGCCAGTGCCAGGTAAATCAGGCCTTGCCGACCAAGAAAAAGGGAGCAGGACAACCAGCTCCAGGAGCCATCTCCTGACCACCGAACTAGGAGACGCCCAATGAGCGAATCCGTCCTGATCGTCCTGGCGATCGTCGTGCCCATCACGATCCTGGGGCTCGCAGTCTGCGTGCTCGCCGCCTACCTGGCCCGCATCCCCGACTGCAAAATCACCATCGGCGAAGTCGGCCGGGCGATCGGTGCCATTGTCGCCGCGGCCATCGAAGCGGTGGCCACCATCATCACGTCCATCCGGCGCCCATGAATGGCCCGGAGGACCGCTCAACTTGCGGAATGTTCCCCAGCCCTCTGGGTCACCCAGGGAGCCAGCCCCTTCCTCGGCCGCAATTGTGGTGAACGGGGTGGTGGTCACTGTCAAGGCCACGCCGCTACGCGGTCGACCACGGTCGAGCCTTGACAGTGACCACCACCCCGCACAAAGACGGCCAGTACGAGGAAGGGACAGCCGTGAAGCGCAGCGACCAGTCCGAACAAGCCACGAAGGAGCCCCGGTGTCAGACCCCCGCCGTACCGTAAGAACCATGGACGCGAACACGCCGCCGCGGCCGGGAACCCCCGAACACTGGGCCACCTGGCTCGACCGCTACGGCGACGACTACGCCACCCACGACGAACGCCGCGCCGCCTACGAAGATTTCCAAACCAACCTGGCCACCCTGCAGACCGTCTTTTCCCAGCCCGACCGCATGCATACCGCCGGATACCTCGCCGCGCATGACCGCGTCGCCGACGGTGACGCCGATGGTCCCGACGACGCCGAACTGTGGGTACCGGCCAATCTCAGCGGCCCTGCGCGAGCTGATTGGCTCGAAGGCTTCCGCTCACACTTCGAACCATGACGAAACACCTGATCGGCATCGACTCGGTGTTGGGTACGGGATTCGGTCTCGAACGTTAAATGATCGTCTGCGACACAACACAGGCCCGTTGGTGGCGCTGTCCAATGTGCGAGCTGATTACCGCCATGCCGACGCCGACCCTGAGCTAAGGCTCGTTGCTTAGGCCACGGCCGATTGTCGGGCTACCATCACCCGCCTATGTCCACAGTCACCACGCAAGAATTTTGCAGTGACCCCGAAAAGGCACTGAAGCTGTTGACCGTCTCTCTGGATGGCTATCACGGGGTGGCCATTCGTCATTGATCTTGCCGATGTGATCGGTGGCGTGGC
>NZ_JBJIAO010000059.1:0-20437 GCF_045310825.1 Mycobacterium sp. SMC-21
CACTACATCGCCCGATCCCTACTCGAAACCGGCGGATTCAGACCCCAACTACACCGTCAATCATGAAGAGCCGGATAAGTTTCCGGATCAGATCTCCGAGACGATCGGGCAGTTCCGCGTGGTGCCACGCGGAGGGTCAGCTGAGGGTCCCGAAGTGCAGCAACGCACCGGTGTATTGCGCTTGCGCGACAACACAGTCGAACTCGAAGTGAGCCCTGGCTTCACCCCGGTGGTGTCGTGGACCGAGACGAGTCCGGGGGTGTACGACGGCAGTCCGTCTGAGGGACGCGTCACCGACGATGCCGCCATTCTCGGAGTTGTGGCCAGCAACCCTGGCGAGGTATCGCTCTGGGGCCTCGAAACCGTCGCGCAGCGATCCTTCGGGTTCCCGATGCCGGGGAGGGCGGAGCTCAGCCGCGAGGTCGTGGCAACGGACTGGTGTCTGGTCGGTGCGCATTTCCCGAGTGACCAGACTGAGTTCAGCGCGGTTACTCTCGATATCACCGGGCTCCATGGGTTCGCCGCTCTGCCGAGCATCCGCGTGGAGATGCCGGAAAGGGGAATGGTGCCTCTCCGTTGGGTTTACGACCCACCGGACGCTGCGACCGGATCCACCTCGGCGCCTCTACCGGGCCAGGTCCGGCTCGATCCGTTGGCGACCATGCCCACACTCGGCGGCCCTGATGTCAGCGTCACTTCCAATACCCGATTGAAGCTGGAATTCGACGGGACGCTGCCACTCTCGGAAGTGATTTCGGACATCTCGATACCGATGACCAGCCTGCTCACTCTTTTGAGCGGTACCGATTGCCGGGTACGCGGACTGACCGTGTCGACGCCGAACGACCGTTCAGCGGACGTGTACGGCGACGGGGTCGACCCTTCTGCACCGCGGGACACCACGGACCTTCTTCTTAGCCTCGCTCACGTGGATGGCGTCGATTTCATCGGCCGATGGTTGGACCTGGCGAAGCGGACGTCTCCGGTGCCCCAGATTCTGGCTGCGGCGTACGCAGGTGAGTTCACGACGGTGGATTCGGAGGCGCTGAGTCTATGCGCGGCCGCCGAGACTCTGCACCGCCGCCTGTATCCAGACGCGCGCCGGTGGACGCCCGAGACCGTCGCAGCGGGGAAGTCCGGCCTGGACGCGGCCGACTTGCCCGAGGAAGTTCGTCAAGCTCTGCGTCAAGCCGTCGGCCAGTACATGTTCGAGCCTTCGTTCCCAATGCGCATCGCTGTTCTGGGAGAGCGCGTAGGAGCGGTCCTTCCGGGTTGTGTTGGCCGCGTGAGTCACTGGAAGCGGGCGGTCACGAACCAGCGCAACATCCTCGCTCACGGACTGCCGGACCAAGACTGCAGCTTCGATGTGACGCGAATGCACTACATCACCCGATCACTGCGCTGGGTGCTGACCTTGTACCTACTGCTCGAGGCCGGTGCGCCGGCTGACCAGCTCGCGGCGATTACCGCGAACAACCGCCGGTACAAGCGGGATCAGCGGAACTGGCGCCATGTGTGGCCCGAGGTGTTCTCCGACGTCTGAGATGGCCGGGGCACATGTCGGCACCGAGAGCCGCGTAGTTAGCCGAAGATCACCTTCAGAGCGAATAGAGCCAGGAGGAAGACGCCGGCCGCCTGGAGCACATAAGCCGTGAGCAGGAACTGGTACTTCCTGCTGGTCCCTTCGCGGAGGGTCGTGATCGCGGTGATGTTCAGATCGGCTGTGTGGTAGCGCGCATCGATGGTGTGCGCCGGCCACAACTCTGGGCTGAGCATCCGCCTCATGTCGTCCTCCGAGGCCACCCTGAACCCGCCTCCCACCGCGCCCGCCAAGATGCTCAGCACCGCTGCCACGAGGAGCAGCAGAAGTGCGGCGGCCAGAAGGCCGAGCAGCAGCAACCCGTCGATCACATACTTGGCGCCTTTCGCGATGCCGAGCACCGCCAGAGTGACAGTGATCAACGTCGTCGCGCTAGCGACTGCACCAGCTGCCCGGGTGTTGACGGTGTCGCGACGGGTGTACTCGCGTTCGAGTTCCTTCTTGATGAAATCCGACCACTCGGTGCCCTGATCGGCGGACTCCTCCGACGGCGGGGCGATGTCGGCTACGGAAGCAGCGAGCTTCCGTGCTGCCCACCGCTGGCGCAGTGCGCGAAGGACTCGGAGGCTACGGACCCTCACTCACCCGTCACGGTCGCTGCGGGTCTCGACGCGCGCCGCATCAAGCGCTGTCGTGCGGACCTGATCGGGCGCCTGGTCGCGCGTGCTGAGTTCCGTTTCCCACACGATCGGAGTCGGCGGGGGGCGCCCTGAAGACGGAGGTGGTGTCGGCGGATCACTGGTCGGGGTCGCGTCGGTCGACATGCGGAACCTCCTCAAGGCCGGGGCGTCAGTCTACGGCTGCATGGAGGGTGTCCAGAGGAGACGCGCGCTAAGAGCGGAGGCAAGACGTACTGCGATTCTGGCAGGTCCACCTCACGGCGGGGATATGGGCGTTTGGTGAGTCGGAGCAGTGGCCGCGCGATCGCATCGACGAGGCGGTCAAGGCGCTCGAGAACCAACTCGGGGACTTTCTGTCACCGAGGTGAGCCGTGGCGTCGCCGGTATCGGGATGTCACCACAACTCGGGGTCGTCAGAGGGCACGTTCGTCGTCCTCGTCGTGGCCGACCGGCGACTCCTTTCCCTGCCATAGAGCCGCGTCCTGCCGGCGCAGAAACTCCGCGTAGTCGACCTCGAACTGCGCGGCCTCATCTCTTCGGTTCGCCGTCTCCCGGCGACGCTCCTCACGCTCATGGACTCGAGCGTCGAACGCGGGACGATCGCCGACCCATAGCTCGGCCATCTCTACGCACTCGGGGCAGGCTTCGTCTTCGCTGGTGTCGAACGGCACCGGGAACACCAGCCGGACACGGCACCCGCACGCGGCCTCTTCATACGACCAGCTCTCCAGGAAGATCGGGTCGTGGAACTTCGGCCGGTCCATCCAGTTGGGCCGGCGTTTCCACGCAGGCAGGTCCTCGCGTCGGTCGAACAGCAACGCGTGCACGAGACCGATGTCCTCGGGCACTTCGGGGTACCTGCCCAGCCGGTCCTCGTGGATGCGGTACCGGCGAGCGGCAGCTCGTGACTCGGGAACCTTCATACTCTCAGGGTCGCACCGAGGACCGACATATCTGCGCAGGTTCAGGTCGGCTTCGGGTTACCTCGCTCGCACCGCACATCCCGGCGGCTTGCTGCTGGTGTGCCGTCGGAATTGACTGTGTCAATAGCGTTCAGTTCCGCAGGTGACCCCCGGCCAGCGCCGTTGCGAGTTGCGACGCGAACCTTGGCCCGTCGTTGACAAGTACGTAGCCGCCAGCAAGCCCGCTTTGGTTGCATAGCGGTCGTCGTCGCCTGACCTTCCGGTGCCGCACCTTTCCAGTCGCCGCGTCCACACGTTGGACCACCAGCTGCGCAGTTCGCGGGACTACGCCGGTCGGAAATGGGTTAGACGGGTCAGCGTAGAGGGCTTGAGACCGTGACCATCGCCTCACGATGCGACGAGCAGTCAGGTACGCGGCTTGGGCGACCTCGACCACCGCGATGGCCTTCTTGAGTCCGTGTACGCCCCAGAACCGGCCGGGGCCGCGCCCCGGTTGTCGCCACAGTTCGGGAACGACGTGTTGATACTCCTTGTCTCCGTTCATGTTTGGTGACGAGTGTTTGGTGAAATAGATGGCCAAACGCTTCGGATCGCAGGCTTTCAACCCGCTGAGAACATCGACCGCGGTGCCTGCCAACCGGTGGCGAGCCTTCTGTACGGGGTCGGGATGGTCGACAATCTCAGCCCACGCGGCGGACAACCACTGAGCAAAACTGAGACCCGAGCGGCCCGGTGACATCGGTGGTGCCATCCAGAGGTGAATGTGCGGAGCCCCGCGCCGTTGGAACTCCAGCTTCCAGATGTAGCGAGCCGGCTCTCCGTACTCGCGTTGAAAGCGTTTGCGCCACAACACCATGTGCCGTTTCACGCTGGCTCCATCGGGAGCGGCGACCTCCCAGTCGCCGGGATAAGTCAACGTGACCATGGCCGGGATGCGGCCGGATTCGACCAACGGTCCGTAGTCGAGTTCGGCGAAGGTGCGGCACATCGTCGACCGTGACTTGCGCGACCACTCGGTGATCGTCGCACCATGGCCAGGTTCGGGTGGAGGTAACGAGACACGTTGCGCCAGTGCGATTACGGCGTCGGGCTCGAGCTGGCGCGCTCGTTCATAGATGTCTCTGACCCGGCCCTCATCTGCATCGACGTCGACCCTGTGCCGTTCCACGCTCCGCTCGGCGGCTTTCTCGGCCCGAACGGGATTGGTCCAGCCGAGCCGGACGACGCCAGGGCCGACGCTTATGCGGAATCTGCCCGATTCGGATTCGGCGCCCCGACACTGAGCACCACGTGCCCACGGTGCGGCCGGTTCGAACAATGCCGCTGCCGCGGTAACCATTTCGGGGTTCGGAAAGCGCAGGCCCAATGCGTCGATCGCCCGCAGTTCCTCGGCCGCATTCCCGTCGTCAAGCGGCTCGCGGACATTTTCGGCACATATAACAAGCCCGTGCGCGCGGCTCCCCGCCATGCTTGCTGCTAGCTCTGCGCTCTCGCTCCCGCCGTCGCGCTCCGGCGATCGGCTGACGCTGCGCTGGCCTGCGCGCGGCGCTGGCGCGCCGTGCTCGACCCACGCCTCTTCGCCTCCGCGCTCTGGCGTCCGCTCGTACGCGCTGCGCGCAACCATCCGCCGCGCTGAAGATGTATTGCCACCGGTACTGGCGTAGGGCACGCTGGATGCCGACGTGGGCATGTAGCTGCTCCGTCCTGGGAGCCTCCGACACCATCCGCCGCAAAACGAAGCGGTGTCGGGGGCTTCTTCCGTTCAGGAGCTGAATCAGTGAAGCGAGACCGTCAGGAAGTGGGCCTCTGGTGGGCCGAATACCTGGAGTGGGCCGGTCTAGCTGGTCCGGTCACGCCGGCAACGTCCGGCATGACCAGTGTGGATTCTTAAGTGGCGCAACCTAATCCGCCTGAAAAGCGGAAGGTCGCCGGTTCGATCCCGGCCCTGGCCACTTCAAGAACCACCTGGTGACGGGTGGTTCTTCTCGTATCTGGGGCAGGTTGTGGCAGGCCGCCGATGACTCAGAGTGACCGATTCCGGATTTAATCGCCAACGCGGTGACCCTGATGACCTGCAGCTGGATCGTTTCGAAGCGTCGATGGCTCGTCGGAACGGACCGAAAGTCGGGTGGCCGGCGGTACCCTCAGCGCACTATGAGAGCACGACTGCTCGCCGCGACTGCGATGCTCGCCGCGTTCACAATCAGCAACGCGGGCACGGCATCCGCCAACGAATACTCATGCGCCAACGCAGCTGCGGCGAACGGCTACGTCAACTCGAACAAGTTCCTTGCGGAGGTCCAACAGGACTGTGCTGTCGCATACGGGATCGCCAACGCGAAGGGCGTAGGCACTCAGTCTGAGGCCAGCGCCGCTGTCGCCGCCGCTAATCAGTACCTACGTTCCCGCGGGTACGACGCGGCTACGATTGAGCAGATGGACATCGCTGGCCACGGAGTGTAGCCGCGGCGCGTTACTCCGCGGCCCTAGTCGCGGGATCAGCCGGGCATCTGCCTACCGCATCGTGTGGGATGCCGCCTCTCGACGGCGCCGTCACAGAGTTAGTCACCGCATGACCGCCTAGACCGTGCCGCCGGCCGGAGTGGATGGGCCCTTTTGACCACCGGGGTCACTCACGATCGTGGTGATCCGTCCGCCCTCGTCAATTCCGATCACAACCTGTCCGTCCGGTGCCTGCAGGACCATGCGGTCGTGCCCGGGGATCTCCAACGAAATCCCTTGCCGGCGTTGAGCATAGGCGGTCACCGCCAGGCGGTGATCGGTGATGTCGCCGGTTCGCAGCGCGCGGGTAATCGCCGCCGTGGTGGACACGGCGGCGGCGGTGGGCATCGAGAACTCGTCAGGGTTGTCAAGCAGAAACCAGCTGTATCCGTTCCCATTCGGGGCTCGGTAGTAGACCGGGGCGGGCAGCTCGGAGAGTGCTTGTGCGCAGTAGACGTAGACGGCTTCGGGCATGCCGCGTGCGATCAGCCCCTCGTAGACCCGTTCGGCCGGCTGCAGGTTCTGATACGCGGTCGTCAGCTCCGCCGCGCCGAGTCGCTCGCCTGCCTCCCGGACATACTGCGCGAGGGAGACTACTGAGTCCGGGAAGTCGTTGATGTTTTCCCAGGCCCACAGCCACGTGTTGGTGCGCGTCGAGGTGGAGCCGATGAAATGTGGGCGGAACACCGCCGCGGGCTCGCGCTCGAACCAGAACACCGGCGGCTCGGACAGGTCTACGCGCCAAGACAGCCCCGAGTACCGGGCGATGAGTTCGGTCTGCGCCTCGATGGACAGGATGAGCGTGTGGTCGACGAGCTGGCCGACGACGTCGCGGTCTCTCGTCAAGGTGAACTCGAAGCTCGGTGGCTCGCCTGTCACGTGCTTAGTGCGGCACTTCGTCGAGCCCGTTGGCGCTCAAGGTCTCTGTCAGCGCAGCAACCACCCGTTCGGCCGGCCAGTTGTCCGGAGCCGAAATGAGCATTCCCCCAGCCAGTTCGGACGCCGTGAGCCCATCGGCGACTCGACTGACCGTCCCGACCTCGGCGCTGATCCAGGTGCGGTAGCCGATGCCGATCTTCCAGTTGCCGCGGCGCGCGGCGCTCCGGGTCGGGTCGTCCGCTAGGGCGAACATGGCCGGTCCCCAGGTCCGCGCCACCGCCGCGCACACGATGTCACCGTCCTCTGTGGTGATGGCACCGGTATACATCTCGCGAAGCTCCACCGTCATGTGGTGGCTTGGAAGTCGCCCGCCCGTGGAGACGGATCCCGCAGACACCCTGATCCGCGGCGCCACCCGCGGTCCCGCACCGGCGACCGAGAACACGTATCCGTTCTCGGGCTCGGGGTCACCGTCTATGCCGGTGCCGACGAAGCCGCGCACGATGTCGGCCAGGACCTCGGGTGAGCCCTCCCAACGCTGATCCTTCGACGTCCGCCAGTACGACACATCGAACGCCGCCTGAAGCTCACTCAGCAACGCGTCGGTGCGTTGCGCGATCCATTCGGGGGACTCTCCGGTCGCGACCCACACTGAGCGCAGGATCGCATCCCGGCTCCCCCATACCGGCGCGGTGACTGCGGTGTTCATGATCTGTCAATCCTAACTTTCACGGCACCCTTGGGGTGTAGATGACCGAGACGTCATAAATGCCGTTGGCCTCAAACAGTTTTCGTATCGCCGCAGCGCCGTACGGGTCGGAGACGTGCCATTCGAGAATCGCATCGGGTGGGAGCGCGCGAAGCTGGCGCTCGACCTGTTCGAGCGTCTTGTCGGCCCGGCCTTCCCAGTAGGTGCTGTCCGGCGCGAAAGCCATACCTCGATGCCCGTCTTTCGCTTCGAGGTAGACCTCCTGCGGCCCTCTGAACACCTGTGCGTCGTATTCGACGGGTTTCCCGGTCGTGGGGTCTGTCCGTACGTACTCCGGGAGGTGGCCCTCCGGGGTGCGTTCAATACCGCCGACCTGGCCCTGGAAGTCCATCCATGGCTTGTCAGGGCCGCGGTTCACGTGCCGCCAACCGGGTTCGGTGTCGCCCTTCTGCCAGGTCGACTCGGGAGTATGCGGCGGCCAGTTACCTGGGTGGTACGGATCGCCGGAGTTGTAGTGCGACCCCTGCCCGAGGTCGAAGGCGTCGGGTGACGGCGGGGTGTGCGTCGGCGGAACCTCAACCGGATTCGCATCGTGGTGCCCGCCGAGCAGCATGTCCTCGAGCGGACTGTGATGCTCCAGTGGCGGTGGCGCGGTGTCACCGCCGTGCCCGATCAGCCCGTGGTCCCCGGTCGCCGGTACCTCGACGGGTCCGTGCGGAGCGACTGGTAGGTCGGCAGGCGGGTGTGGGGCGACCGGCGTCGCGTCGTGGACGACCCCGTGCTCGATGCCGTGCTCCAGGCCGTGGGTGACGGCGCCCTCGGCTGCCCCACGTGCCAGTAGGCCTTCCCCGGCCAAAGGTGCAGTGGCTGCCGCGACGGTGCCGTCGAAGAGCGTCTTGCCGGCGTAGCGACCGGGGTCTTCGACCATCGCATGCCCCTCGCGCTGCGCGACGTCGTAGCGCAGGGGATCGTTGCGGATGTCATCGATCGTGCCGTGCGCGAGCTGTTTCCAGGACTCGCCCACACCCGGATGCCCCGGCCCGCCTAGGCCGGTCAGGTTCTCGATACCGGTGAGGGTTTCGCGTCCTCGCTCGTAGAACCCCTCGTGTATGCTGTTGGTGAAGTTGTTGAACTTGTCGCCGAGTCGTTCCCCGAAGCCGGGGATCGGTGGCTTCGGGCCGGGTTCATGCACAGGTGGCGGCGGCAACGGCTGCTGCGCCTGCGCCGTCATCGCGGCCAGGCGCTGCTCAACCTCCCCGGGCGGTACCCGGGGATCGTTCATCAACACTTGACGCGCCATCGCCAGACCCGCCCGACCCTCGGGGGTTTTGGGATCGAACTTCGGCTCCGAAGCTGGTCCAGCCGCGGCGGGCGGACCACTCGGCAGCATCATGTCCTGCAGCGTGCGGGGATGCTCAGACGCCGCGTCACTCTTGCCGTCCTTGCCGTCCTTGCCGGCCAGCAGATCCAGCGGATTCGTCGGCTTGTCCGGCTCCGCGGGAGGTCGCTGCTGCGTCCAGGGCGATTTCTCGTCGGGTTTCTTCGCGGGATCCGGTACGCCCAGCAGCCCTGCGAGTCCGCCATTGTCATCGGCGCCCGGCTTGTCCTGCGGTGGCTCTTTCGGCTTCTGGTAGTCCACGGCCTCTACAGTCGGATCGTGGTTCCCGTCGCCGTCGTGACCCGGGAACTTGACCCCGTTCAGCGGGAAAAGCGCGCCGTGGATCCGGTCGGCGGTCTGCTTGTCGGCGTCGACCAGCTGCTGTACCGCCGCCTGGATCGCGTGCGCGTGTTCCTTCGCCTTCGACTGCCGGTCCTCGCCGTCGCTGAGCAGGGACGGCGTGGACGTGTCCTTCAAGGAGAGGTCTTGTCCGACGGTGAACCCGTCTTCCTCCGCCTCGGTGATCGCGTTCAGGGCCCGTCTCTTCGCCCAGGCCACGTCGCCCGACCCGTTCGTGGCGTGGGCGCTCGCACTGTGCAGTGCATCGGCGGCGCCGCGGACCGTGACCAGGTCCATCCACGAGCGCTCGGAAGCCGCGTCGGCCCCGGCCCCTTCCCAGGTCGTCCCACCGGGCCGGGTCATGCCGTTGTGGATGGTGGTGAAGTGCTCCTCCCACGCCTGGGCTGTGCTCGACCAGTGCGTGGCCGCGGTGTCGAGGTGCTCGGTGTTCCACGCCTCGACGTCGGCGCGGGTCAGGGATCCGCCGGCCAAGGCTTCAGACCTGAACGGCGGAGATCGCCTGGCCGGAGTCGCCGTCGGTGCGCGTGTAGCGGGCCGCCGCCGCGCGCAGCTTCTCCCCAGTGCTGGTGGCCCGGCCGGAGAGAGTTGAGGTGACGGTGTCGATCAGCGAGTGGCCCATGGTGACGGCAGACGTGCTGGCCTGAGTGTGGTGCCCGGCCGAGGCTGCGGGTGCGGCGATGCCGGCGAGGGATGCGGCGGCGGTATCGCAGACGTTGGCGTGCGACTGCAGCCCCTCTGCGTCGACCTTGATGGCATCTGCCACGACGGATCCCCCTCCTCCCCAGGAGATCCAAGGATAAGGCCAGATCTGGTGTGGGTCCGACGCTGATTTGTTCGGATCCGCGGCCGAGCAGGGGCGGATCAGGAAGCCGACGACGAATACGCGATGGACCTCCACTCCACGCCTCGTTCAGTGCGGCCCTCTGCGCCGTGGAGAACCGCGTCACCGCCAATCGGGTGGAGGTCATTCGGCCCGGGTCGGGCGAGGCGCCCACACCCGGCTCCACACTTCACGAATCGCAATGCCGACCAGCACCAGCGCGAACACCACCAGCAAGCTCAACTTGAGACCACCGCCGAATCCCGTGCCGTAGTGGAGCGCACTGAGAATGATGGCGGCGCCGGTGATCGGCGCGAGAATCGTGACAATGCCCGCGGGCCATCGCGCGACGGATATCGCTTCGACCACGGCGGCAATGGCGGTGATGGCCAGCGCCACGACCGCGACGGTCGAGAGGACGTTCATGATGAAGAACCCATCGTTCAGCGACGAGGGCGGATGGCCGGTCAGCGGCTCGTACGCTGTCCAGCCAAAGTCTTTGTGCCCCAACCCGACTCCGAATATCGACTCGTCGTAGTCGGCGTACCGCCGCGGCAGGCCGAAGTTCATTGGCGCTGAATTCATCTCTGTCATGAGACGAGCGACGACGAACACCCACCACGACACAGCCCCGGTGACGTGAGCGATCCGAGCCGTAACGAAGCGCCGACCGTGGAGTTCAACGCAGCTCATCCGAGTACCGGCGCGCCGTTCGGGCCGATCTGTGGCGCCGGCATGAAGCAGCGAGTCATAGTTCGTCGTCTTCGTCTTCAAGCTGCGGGCATGGCTTGAGCATCACCACCACGGCCCAGATCACGCCGCCGATCAGCCCCGCGACGATCGCCAAGAAAACCAGCTGTCCCGCCAAGTAGTCCATCGCATCCCCCTGCCCCCGAAACCAAGGATAAGGCGATCACCGGCATGGTTCCCGCGGACATTTGGGCGTCTCCCGCAGCGGTGATCGCGGGACGGAACACGCGCACTCACTCCGCCAACTCGCGGGTGTACCTCTAACCGCGGGCATCGGGCTATGTTGGCCATTGAACGGGTGAAAGCGTGGCGATGATGGCCGGTTTCCTTCAGGTGAGTACCTTTCTGGCAGCGTGCGGGGCTATGGCCATCGGCCTGTCGCCGGCAGCCGGCGCCGACGCTGCTTTCGACCCGACCGGGAACCGATCAGGTGGGCCGGTACCGACCGTCAATGGGGTGCCCTGTGTCGGCGGCGGCCTGGGTGCTTGCCTGAGCATGACGCAGAACCGTCCGCCCACGTCGGTGCCGCAGTCCGGTGTGGGCCACAGTCCGACGGTGCGCCGCTGAGCTGCGAGCTGCCCAAACGCACAACCCGCGGCCGATGAGTCCCGCTGGGTAAGGTGCTCGCAATGACCAATTTCCCGGAGCCGGCCGACGACCTCGAGCCGCAGCTCGGACCGGTCGCCGCCCGGCTCCTCGATGCGCAGGTGGCGTTCGCCATGCAGCAGCTGCGCGGCGAGAACTACCACAGCCTGGTCCTCGATGAGATCGAGCACGCGCTGCTGGAGGCGTCGGAGATCACGCTGTCCGACGCGGTGACGCCCACCATGATCAAGAACGTCGCCGCGAAGTACGCCGTGCAGGTGCCGGTGGAGGGCGGCATCGCGGAACTGGTCAGTGAGATCGCCACCCGGCTGTTTCGGCTCACCGCCGCCTCGGATACCCGTTTCGGCGACGTCATCGACGGCCGGCGGTTCAGCGAGCTCAGTGCGATGGTGGTCGAGATGGGCGTCACCCAGCGGCTGCTGGAACGCATTCTGAACAGCGAGGCGTTCACCGAATTCTGCGTGACTCTGGTGCAGCACTCGCTCGCCGAATCCGTCACGCAGGGCGGCAGGTCGCTGGCCCGTGGCCGACTGGGCCGCGTGTTTGGCGCAGTCGGTGCCCGGATGCCGCAGGGCCCGGTCGAACGGTTGGAGCTGCGCGCCGAAGATCTGGCGCGCCGTGGCGCCCGCTTTCTGCTCGCCCACACGCACGCGGACGAAGACGTGCTCGCCGCGGCGCTCAACGAGCTGTGGCGCAGCAACCTCGACAGCCCGCTGTCGTCGGCGGTTTCGGTGATCTCCGCCGACGATGTCGAGGACGCGGTCGTGCCGATCTACGAGTTCTGGCGCACGTTTCGGGACACCGATTACTTCCGCACGCTCCTCGATGAGGGCATCGACCACGTCTTCGAAAAGTACGGCGATGTGAGCCTTTACGATCTGCTGCTCGATCTCGGCGTGGGTCGCGAGGACATGATCGAGGAGGCCCTGCGCTTCGGCCCGCCGGTGATCGCCCTGCTCGACGAGCGCGGCTACCTGGAGTCGGTACTGCGTCGTCGGCTCATCCCGTTCTACCTCTCGGATGAGTTCCGGGAGGCCTTGGCGGGCCACTGAGCTGTTTGGCCGCGCGGCACCCGGGTAACCACCCGCCATGGCTTCCGAAAGACAGCCGAACCAGGCACCACCGGACCCGGATCCGACGTCGACGCCGGGCCTGGCACCCGGCGGCGGCACTGAACCCGGTGATACGCCGCCCGACTCCGGGCAGGAATCCGCGACGAGCAATCCCGATCCGACCCCACCGGCCGGCGGCCCGAAAAAGCTGATCGCCCCGACGGTGGTGATCGCGATCTACGTCCTCGTCTTCCTCACCATCGCGATCCTGTTCATCCTCAAGCTCGTCGGCGTCTTCAACTGACTACTTGTACGGCGGATACGGCGCCGAGTGCAGCACGCGGGCCAGGTGTGCGGCGTTGCGGGCCGCGGCCGCTGTGGCCGACGCCACGGCTTCGGGTACCTCGTCGAGGTCGTTGTAGTCCGTCGACTCCATCGCGGCGCCGTTCCAATACGTGCATCCCTGAGCGGGGATGTTGAAGCCAATATCGTTGAGCCCCTGGAAGATATCGGCGACGGTCTTGTGGGCGCCGTCCTCGTTGCCGACGACGCTGACGATCGCGACTTTCTGCGATACGGCCGGCCGCCCCTGTTCGTCCTTGTTGGAGAGTTCTGCGTCGAGGCGCTCGAGAACCCGTTGCGCGACCGACGACGGGTGTCCCAGCCAGATGGGCGTGCTGATCAGCAGGATGTCGGACTCGAGGACCTGAGCCCGGATCTGAGGCCACTGATCGCTGTCGCCCATGTCGGTCTCGACACCAGGCGCGATGTTGTAGTCGACGCATCGGACGGTCTCGCACGCGACGCCCTGCTCCCGCAACACGGCCAGGACATGCTCGGCGATGAGGTCACTGCTCGACGGCGCCGGGCCCGGCTTGAGAGTGCAGATCAATGCGGTCGCGCGGAGGGGAGTTGGTTGGGTCATGACGAGCGGGTACCCGGGCTCCGGGCGGACAAACGGAAATGACCCCCGTCAGCGGCTCTCCAACTCCGCCACCCGCGCTTTGAGTGCGTCGATCTCGGCCTGCAGCTCGGCCTCGCGGCCGTCGAACTTGGCCTGGTACGCCTCGCCGAGTTCGCGCAGGTACTCGCGGTCGAAGCGCGGAATGATGGAGCGTGAGCAGTTCCAGTCGAAGGCCTCGACCGCGATCTCGATCTCGCGCTGCGGCCCGTCCTCGATGACCGTCCCGCGGCCGAAGACCTTGAGCCGAGTGCGTCGCGGGTAGTCGACGAAGAACATCGCCAGTCGGTCGTCGGCGGCCAGATTGCCCAGGGTGACGAACTGGTTGTTGCCGGGCAGGTCGATGAACCGAAGCCGGCCGGTCTCGGGCAGATACCGGACGAAACCGGCTGGGCCACTGCGGTATTGGAGGTAGGGCCAACCGTTGGGCGTGACCGTGGCCAGGCAGAACTGATCGGCGCGCCGGATCATCAGCAGCTCGCGGTCGTCGAGGCGCTGCGGGCCGTCGTCGGCCCGTTCGGTGTGCCGACCGTAGGCCAGGTAGCTGCCGTTGCGCTGCTGACGATTCAGCGCGTCAGGGCCGAATGCCAGGTGGTGATAGTGGTTGTTCGGCTCGTTCGACACAACGGTCACGCTACGCCGCGCCGGCCAGGGCCCCGTGCCGAAGATCCACCGTTTGATGGACGCGCCGCCGGCGCGGCACTGATTGGCTTTCCGACATGACCACGGTGGACGACGCCGGTGTCCAGACGTTGCCGCTGGCACCGAAGAACCCGCTGCCCTATCGGCAACAGATGCAGGCGGCGCGCGCCTATCGCACCGGACTGGAGACGCTGCGGGATGCGGGAGGTCCGGTCACCCGTTTGGTGTTGATGCCGCGATGGGTGGCGCCGCCGCTGGTCATGGTCACCTCGCCGCAGGGCGCCCACGATGTCCTCACGAGCGACGACGTCGACCGCACCGCGGTGCACGACGAGATTCGCCATGTGCTCGGTCCGAACCTCTTCGATCTACCGAATGCCCCCTGGCTCCCGCGGCGGCGCACGCTGCAGCCACTGTTCACCAAGCACCACGTCCGCGGGTTCGGCGGTTACATGGTGCAGGCCGCCGAAACAGTCGCTGCGAGTTGGCGTGATGGAGTCGCGATCGATCTGGACGCCGAGTGCCGGCGGCTGACGTTGCGCGCGTTCGGGCGCGCGGTGCTCGGCGCCGACTTCGACGAACAAGCGACGTCCGTCGCCGAGCCGCTGCTGGTGGCGTTGTCCTACGCCATGGATCGAGCGCTGGCGCCGGTACGGGCTCCGCGCTGGCTCCCGACGCCCGCGCGCAACCGCGCCCGGGCCGCCAGTGCCACGCTGCACCGTCTCGCCGAGGGCATCCTCGCAGCCTGCCGTGCCGATCCCGCACGGGAAGCGCCATTGGTGCGGGCGTTGATGGCGGCCACCGACCCGGACACCGGGCGCGCCCTGACCGACAGCGAAATCTGCGACGAGCTGATCATCTTCATCCTGGCCGGCCACGACACCACCGCGACGACGCTGGCATATTCGTTGTGGGCGTTGGGCAATCATTTGGACGTTCAGGGCCGGGTCGCCGATGAGGTCGCCGAACTCGGCGAACACGAACTCGGGCATGACGATGTGACTCGGTTGCCGTACACCGTGCAGGTGCTCAACGAAGCACTGCGACTGTGTCCACCGAGCGCGATGACAACGCGAATCGCGAAGCGTGACATCGCCGTTGACGGCTACCGGGTCGAGAAGGGAAGCCTGGTGGGCGTGGGAATCTATGCGCTGCACCACGATCCCGCGTTGTGGGACCACGCGCTCGAGTTCGACCCGACCCGCTTCGCCCCGGAGAACTCGGCGGGCCGTGACCGGTGGCAGTATCTGCCGTTCGGTGGCGGGCCGCGCAAGTGCGTCGGCGATCACTTCGCGATGCTCGAGGCGACCCTGGCATTGGCCACTCTGATCCGGGGCCACGAGATCACTTCACTGGCAACCGATTTCCCGATGGCGGTTCCGTTCACCACCGTTGCGGCCGCACCGATTCTGGCCCGGACGCGGCGCCGGGCCCGCCGCTAGGGTGCGGCGGTCACCACGACCTGAACGACGCCGGTGTCGCTGTCGGAGGCGATCACCAATGTCGGTGCGTTCGCGGCCGAGACCACGTGGCCGCCGGTGACGGTCACCGTGTACCCGTTCGGGTAGGCGACGGCGGGCACCGACACGCTGCTCAACGAACCGGCCGCGAAGTTGCCCGAACCGTCGGCCTTGGCCGTCGAGTAGTTGAAGGTGAAGGCGCCGTTGGTATTTGAGAGTTTGAGTGGTGTGCCCGATACCGCCTGTGGGTACGGCCCGGCCAGCACCTGAAGGTTCCCGGTGTTGACGTTGTCGCCAGTGGGCGGCAGGGCCGGGTCGTAGACGACGGACTCGCCGTCGGTGCTGCCGCTGGTGGTGATGTCACCGACACCGGAGTAGGCCCATACGGACCAGCTCATCAGGTACCGGTCTGCGGCGTTCATCTCGGCTCTCAGATCCGAGGGCAGGTGGGAGGCGCCGAACTCGTCCATGAACACCGGGATGTTGTTGGCCTTGCCGTAGGCGTGTGCCGTGCTGGCCTGCTGCATGGCCAGCCAGCCACAGATGCTGCTGGTGGCCGAGCCGGCGCAGTAATCATGAAACGCCAGAACGACATTCGCATCGTCGATGGTGCCCAGCTGGATGGGCAGGCCGAGGATCGCGGGAACTTCGGACACGGCGGGGTTGGCCGGTTCGACGAACAGCGCGGTGTTCGGATCGACGGCCCGGATGGCAGCCGCCACCTGGTTGTACATCGGCGTCAGCTGTTGCGTCGCGTAGAACGGGCTGCCCAGCAGCGTCGGCAACCACGAGGTGCCCGGGAAGGGTTCGTTCATGATGTCGTAGCCGATGACGCTGTTGTTGCCCGCGACCGCGGCGGCGACCGTCTCCCAGGCCTTGGCGTAGTTGTCTTCGAGCCCGATTCCGTTGGCGGCCTCGGCGTTGTTCCAGAAGCCATCCCACGCCGCGGTTTCGGCGGGGTTCAGGTAGTAGCTGCCGGGGAAGCCGAAGCTGCGGTTGGGCAGCCCGCCGGTCTTGGTGGCCCACTCGGGCGCGCCCTCGCCGCCGAGCGATGCGCTGTACAGGTCCTGGTGCATGTCGATGATGGTGTAGATGCCGTGCGCCGCAAGCATGTCGACGGTCTGCCGGATCGAGTCGACATAGGCGGCGTCGTACACACCGGGCTGCGGCTCGACGCCGGCCCAGATCACCCCGAGCCGCACGACGTTGAAACCGTTGGCCGCCAGGAATGCGGCGTCGTCCTCGCTGAATCCGCTGGCCGACGGTTCATACGGCGCCAGCTTGTACACCTCGTTGAAGCCGTGCAGCAGGACGACCTGCCCGTCGCTGTTGGTCAGCCAGACGCCGGTCGGCGTGACGGACAGCATGGAGGTGTTCGCGCCAGTCTGGACGAGGGTGGCGCCGGTCCCGGACTTGCCGACCGCGCCGTGATTGCCCAGCAGACCCGCGTTGCCGCCCGCGCCACCGAGCGCGGGCAGTCCGGTAGAGCCACCGCCGACGCCGCTGTTTCCGGCGTCCCCGCCGGCGCCGCCGATGCCCATGATGAACGCGCCGGAACCGCCGTTCCCGCCGCGGCCACCGTCGGCCCCGTCGCCGCCGCGGCCACCACCGCCGCCGGCGCCGAACAGCAGACCGCGCCCGTTTCCGCCCTTGCCGCCCGGCCCTCCGGTGCCGCCGGCCTGGGCACCGCCCGCACCGCCATGGCCGCCGATACCCATCAGCATGCCGCCTGGGCCACCGGCGCCGCCCGATGCTCCGGCGCCCCCGGAACCGCCGCGCCCGCCGTTGCCGACCATGCCCGCCGCGCCGCCGTTGCCGCCGCGGACCGCGGCATCGGTGCTGTCCCAGCCGGCGCCGCCGTCTCCGAACAACCATCCTCCCGCGGTGCCGTCGGGTGCGGTCGCGGTGCCGGTGCGGCCGTTGCCGATCACGTAGGTGCCGGCCAGTCGGTTGATGACGCCGTCCACGCCCTGCCCTAGCGGACTGTTGATCCAGCCTTGGATGCCGGTGTGGAGCGGGTTGTAGATCACCGCCTGGAACCACCCGGCCGCGTTGGTGGGTAGGGCCGGCACGGCGCTCGGCGCCGCCTGTGTCGCCGCGGAGGGGAGCGTCGCGGCGACAGTGGTGGCGCTGGTGCTGGTGGCCTGTGGGGTCACCGCAGGCGCTGCGGACGCCGCCTTGGCCGCTGACTTCGGTTTGGGGACAACGGGATTCGACGGGGTCTGGGGTCGCGATGACGACGCGCCGGTGGTCGGTGCGGCCGTGCGGTGCGACCGTTCACCGGCCGAACTCGCCGCAGGTTTGGTGCGGACGGGGGAGCGGGTGCCGCTCGAGCGGGGCGGTGCGGAACGCGCCGGTCGGCCGGTGGGCGGGGCTGAACTGTCGCTGCCGGCGTGCGCCGCGGCACTGGCCGCCGAGGCGGCGGGACTGCTTGCCCCGTCGTGGCCGGGTTCGTTGTCCGCCCATGCGACGGCGGTCCCGGTGGTGAGTGCTGCCCCGATGATGGCCGCCGCGAGTCCGCCGACGCCGTACCAGCCGGCGCTTACCGTCATTGCTCGTGTATACGTGACGGGTCCGTGCGCTGCGGCCAAAATGGCGCGGCTGTCTGAATTTGAGGACGCCCGCAGCCGCTCGGCCACGAACGGATTCGGGCCCGTCAACCGGAGTTGACGGGCCCGAATCAGTTGTTCAGTTGGCGGGTGCCGGCGGAACCGGCGGCACCGGTGCCCCAGGCGGGGGCGGGACATCGGCGGGGTCCGGACGGAACTCCACCAGGCCCGGCGGGATGTTGGTCCCGGGAGGCGGTGCCGTGCCGGGCAGGGATTCACCGAGCTGTTCGCGCGGCATCTGCCCGAGCAGTCCGCCCTTCAGGCGACCGTCGCGGTACATGTCGATGTAGCGACCCAGCCACGTACGCCCGTTGACGTCGGCGTTCTCCTCACCGGGTTCGACGTCGAACTGCTCGCACTTACCGGGAGCCGACGGCTTGATGCACTGCTGCGGGCCGTAGGCGTTGTTGAAGGCCCGGAGATTCGGTGTCGTGACGGGCGAGGGCCCGCCGGGAGCCGAGGGCACGGCGTACTGGCCCAGGACGCTGCCGAGGTCGAGGCCGGTCAGGTCCGAGGGTGCACCGAGCGCGGCGCCCAGCGGATTCACCCCGTCGCTCTGGGCGAGGACGTTGAGCCCCTGGGGACCCAGGTTGGCGCCCGCGACCGGGACCGCGAGGTTGCCGCCGGGGCCTTCGGGTGCGACGGGCGCCGGTGGTGGCAGGGCGGGGCCAGGCGCGGGAATCGGCGTGGGCACGACCGGATCGGCGGATGCGATGTCAGTTTGCGTCATTGCCGCCGCCGCAGCGAAAACCGCTGCGGCGGTGACAATTCCGCGGGTAACCCGATGCATCAGACCGACTTGGTGATGCCGTAGTAGGCCACGATGTCGTCAGTGTCGGTGGTGGAGCTGGTCAGCACCGCGTACGACCGCAGGAAGGACTGGCCGACGCAACCGTCGATCTTGATGTGGGTGTCCTTGAGCGTCACGCGGACCGGAGCCGACTTGAAGGTCTTCTTGTCGACCGGCACCTGGGTCACGGTGCCCGGCTTGGCGTGGATTTCCAGGGTGCCCGACATCGGCATGCTGACACCGGTCGGGATCAGGCCGGCCAGGGTGGAGCCCGAGGTGCTCAGACCGATCTGGCCGATCAGACGCACCTGGCCGAGCTCGATGCCGCAACCGATCTGGTAGCCGGCCTCCAGCGTGCCGCCGTTCAGCTTGGTCTTGCCGTTGCCGGTGACCGTGCCGGTGAACGTGCCGCCCACCAGGTATTCGCGGGAGCTGACCGCGGTGGTCAGCGGGGCGACGGGCAGCTGGGTCTCGTTCTTGGCCACGACCTCGAGGACCCACCCGTCCGGGCTGGTGATGCGGGCCGGCTCGTCGGAGGCCACGACGCCGTTGTCCGGCGGCGGGCCGTCGAAGCCGGCGGGATCGACCGGGTCGGCCAGGGCGAGCGGCGTAACGGTCGCCGACAGCAGCACGCCCGCTGCGGCAGCCAATGTGGCAAGTCGGTTCAACATGGGGTTACGGCGCCTCTCGTGGGTTGGAATGCGAGAACGAGACTGTTTTCGATTCTCGGAGCATTCAATATTCGGATTTCGAATTGGTGAACGGCTGGCCAATTACTCGGAACTGGCTCTGTTTTGTGGATGGATCAAATTCTTTAATCAGTGACAATATTTTTCGTCTGACTGATTAAATTCACGGCCGGTGTCCGTGGCCGGTGCGGGCGGGCTCGGGGAGAGCTTGCTCGCCCGCACCGGGCATCAGGTCAGACGGACTTCGTCACACCCAGGTAGGTGATGACGTCGTCGGTGTTGTCGGTCGAGCTGGTCAAGGTGGCGTACGACCGGATGAAGGACTGACCGGCGCACTGATCGGTCTTGATCCGGACGCCCGTGATGGTCACGCGGGCGGTGGTGCCCTTGAACGACTTCTTGTCGATCGCGACCGTGGTCACCGTGCCGGGCTTCAGGTAGACCTTGCCCTGGAGGCTGATGCCGGTACCGAGGCTGGGGTCAGTGCCCGCGAACGGGATCTTGATACCCGGCGTGAAGCTGATACCGGGGTTGATCTCGGCCTCGTCGGAGATGATGCCGCAGCCGATCTGCTCGCCGGCTTCCAGCGTTCCACCAGCCAGTTTGGTCTTTCCGCCACCGGTGATCTTGCCGGTGAAGGTACCGGCGACCCAGTACTCACGCGAGGAGATCGCGGTGGTCAGGGGCGCGACGGGCAGCTGGGTCTCGTTGCTGCCGGTGACCTCGATGTGCCAGCCGTCCGGGGTGTCCAGAACGCCGGCGGGGCCCGACGGCACGGCGCCCTCGCCCGGAGGCGGCGGGGCCGGGTTGCCGGCCGGCTGCACAGCCGGATCGGCGGGAGGGTCAGCGAGTGCCAGCGGCGCGGTGCCGACCGGGAGCACCACGCAAAGGGCTGCCAACATGGCATAACGGTTCGACATGGTGATGAGCGCGCCTCTCGTATCGGGTAATCAGCAGTGCTGCGGATCGCTGTGCGTTGCTGAATTTGTGTCGCTGCGGAGCATCTACTGTGAACCGCCCCAGGTTTGATGCCGCTGCTGTTTGAGTCCGGAAGGATGAGCAGCATGCCGAAGAAAATCGATCCTGC
>NZ_JBJIAO010000060.1:0-19093 GCF_045310825.1 Mycobacterium sp. SMC-21
CGAGCGGGGCGTTCTCATCAGTGCATCGTCATCAACACCGATGACGCCGACATCGTCATCTTCAACGACGGCCAACATGTGGCGAAGTTCACCGGCATATTCAGCCTTTCAAGACATAGATTGCTGATGAGACAGTACGTCAAGGTTGTTCCGTTGCGCGATCGTTACTGCTGGAGGCGATCGCGGGAATTAGCGGCCGTTCGTCGTACCCGCGTAATCCGTCTCCGCTGCGCTCTCGGGGCCCGCTGGCGGCAAGCAGGCTAAGAATAGTGCGAAGAATCCACTCCGAGCCATGATCGATGGATACGCCGGGCGTCAGCTGTGTCCAGAGCTTCGGGACTGTGGATTTATCGGTGTTTCCGGCCTGACACGCTGAGCGAAGCTCGGCGAGGAAGGTGCCGTGATGACGCCACTGGATGTGGCGAAGAAAAAGTCGGGGCCCTCCGCTGCGCAGCAGGCTGCGGTCGAGCTGGTGCGGCTGGCCCAGCAACAGGGGCCATCGCTGACCGGTCCGGACGGACTGCTCAAACAGATGACTAAAGCGGTGCTCGAGATCGCGCTCAATGAAGAGATGACCGAGCACCTGGGCTACGAGAAACAGCAACACTTTTCGGCTCACTTCCCGCAAGTCCTTGGACGAGATCAAGCGGGACACCAAACCGACCTACACCGCGATCAACGCCGCCGACGCCCGGGCCGCGTTCGACGATCTGACTGAAAAATGGGGCCAGCGGTATCCGGCGGTGATTCGGTTGTGGGGCAACGCCTGGGCGGATTTCATCCCGTTCCTGGACTACGACGTGGAAATCTGCCGAGTCATCTGCAGCGCCAATGCTATTGAGTCTTTGATCGCCCGCTTCCACCGAGCGATCACGGCAGGGCACGATGGGTGATGCGGTGCAAGCCAGCGCTCGACGCGTTTGCAATCACGTTCGGCGACCGATTCCCGGCAGCCGCGACCTACTGATGGAAACCGCCGGAAACACCGTTAACGAGATACTCCGTTGGCAAGTTCGATGGTGACGGGTGGCCGGTAGTGATGCCGTGCGCAGTCACGCCGTTCGGGTAGCTGTCGCTATCCGCAGTGTGGGCTTTCCGCCCGGACCTTCTCCAGCGGTGAGTTTGGCGAGCTGTGCGTCGACGGTCTCGATGGGTCAGCGGACCGCCGAACGGACGAATTGAAGAACCGCCTTGATAGGCGGAGAGGACTTCGCTCAGATCGGCGAGTCGGTCGAGTGGGATCGCGAACTCGTCGGCGGATGCAAGGGGCTTTCGTTCACCGCTGCATTGCAGATCTTATGTAGTAAGCGCTGTGCTCACCGGGGTATCTGGTGTTTTTCCGAGGCATTGGCTTCGGAGTTCCTGATCGGGAGCAGTGACGTCCGCTGATGTTCTCCGTTAAGGGTGAATGCGGGTTGGGCGGTGCGCCTACTGCGAACACTCCATCCGTGGGACGCTCGCTGGTTCTAGCTGGCGTCGGGTCTTGTTGTGGCTGGGTTGACGCTGTAGGTGTCCATGAAGGTGTCGACGAGGCGGATGCAGTCGTTGTGGGTGATGGCGCGGATGCCGGTCAGTCGGGCGAAGACGAGGGGGCCGACGAGCTGGCAGATGGCGAGCTCGACGTCTAGGTCGCCGAGTTCTCGGCGGCCGTCGGCGCTTTGCAGGATGTTGTCGAAGGGTTGCCGGTATTGCTCGACGACGCGGGAGCGCAGCGCGTGAGCGTTGGCGTGCGGGGTGCCTTCGGAGTCGGCGCTGGGGGTTTCGGCGGGGCCCAGGGCCGCCCAGGCGAGGGTGGTGACTTGCACCGGCGCTTCGGCGAGGAGGTCGGCTTGGCGTGACAGCAGTTCGATGAGTCGCTCGCGCAGAGTTCCGCTGGTGGGTTCGGGCGGAATGACTTGCGGCAGTAAGCGTTCGAAGGTCGCTGCGAGTAGCTGGGTGGAGCTATTGAAGTGGCGGTAGAGGGTAGTGCGGGCGACTTTGGATGCCTTGGTGACCGCGTCGATGGTGACTGCTTCAACGCCGCCGGTCTTGAGTAGGTTGGCGGCGGCATCGAGCAGTCGGTTCCGTGACCGCGTGCGGCGCGGATCGATGTCCTCGTCATAGTCGTCCGGTATCGGCGGGGCCTGATTTCTCACTGTGGCTCCTTTGCTGATCCCGGGTGTGTTCGTCGACAACCTCAGTTATGGTACATCGAGTAGCGCAGCGAAACTGAATGTACAGGGGTGTTGAGCGTGCCGGATCAGCAGAGATCATTCTCGCGTGGGCAGCAGTGGACCCTAGTCGTGTCGTGTGCCGCGGTGGCGCTGGTGATTGGTTCGATGGCGGCCCTATATACCGCGTTGCCGAACATTGCCGTTGATACCGGGGCAACGCAGAGCCAGCTGACGTGGGTAGTCGACGGGTACACCTTGGCGATCGCGTGCCTGGTCTTGCCTGCGGGCGCGGTCGGCGACCGTTATGGCCGGCGGGGCGTGCTGATCGCCGGGTTGGCGGTGTTCGCGGCGGCGTCGGTGGTGCCGTTGGCATTCGACACCCCGTGGTGGCTGATCAGTGCGCGGGCGGCGGCTGGGGTGGGTGCGGCGTTGGTGATGCCGTCCACGTTGTCGATCCTGACCGGTGAGTTCGGGGTGGCCCAGCGGCGACGTGCGGTGGGCATCTGGGCGGGCGTGGCCGCCTCGGGTGCAGTGGTCGGGGTGCTGATTTCTGGTGTGCTGCTGCAACTTTGGTCGTGGCGGGCGATTTTCGTGGGGCTGGCCGCCGCGGCGGTGCTGCTGCTGGTCGCGGCGCTGCGAGTGCCCACTTCCCGCGAGGGTGCCCATCCTCGTATCGACGTGGTGGGGTCGGTAGTGATCGCGCTGGCGATCGGTCTGCTGGTGGTCGCTCTTGTCGAGGCGCCGCATCGCGGCTGGACGGACACCGTGGTGATGGCGCTGTTTGGTTGCGCCGCTGGATGTTTGGTGGCGTTCGCGGTGGTGGAGTTGCGGCGTGCTGACCCGCTGCTGGACATGAGGTTGTTTCGCGATCGCAGTTTCACGGCGGGCACGGTGTCGCTGGTGCTGCATTTCGTGGTGATTTTCGGGGTGTTTTTCCTGCTGGTGCAGTACCTGCAGCTGATCAGCGGGTATTCGCCGATCAGGTCGGCGTTGGCGCTGACACCGTTGATTGTGCCGATCGTGGTGGTCTCGGTGGCGGCACCGCAGCTGGCGGCACGCTGGGGGTTGCGCGTGATGCTGGCGGGTGGTCTGGGGATGCTGGCGGTCGGGATGTTTCTGGCGAGCCGGCTCGACGTGCACTCGGGTTATGTAGACATTGTGTGGTCCCTGGTGGCGCTGGGGACCGGTTTGGGTCTGTGTACAGCGCCGTCGACGGCAGCGGTGGTGGACGCCACCCCGGTGCACAAGCATGGGGTGGCCGCGGCGGTCAACGATGCGGCCCGCGAAGTCGGCGCGGCGATGGGGATTGCCATCGCGGGCAGTGTGCTGGCCGCCGGCTACAGCGATCGGGTCGGCGCGACCGCGGCTGCCCTGCCGTCGCCGCTGCGCGCTGCATTCGAGGACTCACTGGCGGCCGCGGCACAAGCGGCGCTTCATGTCGGTCCCGCGGCTGACGCTGCCGTCGCGCAGGCGAAGTTGGCGTTTGTTCATGGTTGCGCGACAGGGGCTTTCGTGCTTGCGATGATCAGCGCAGTGTCGGCATTGATCGTTGCCGTGTGGGCGCCGGGCCGATCAGCACCGCCACCCGAGGCGGCTGCGCCGGTGGTGCCCGCCCCGGCCAGTTCGAGTGAGCCGGCGGGTGCCGCGTGAGCGACTCGGTAGCCGATGAGGATGTGCCACAACAACTTCCCGCGCACACCCCGGTGTGCATGGGATGTGGCCCCGACAATCCGCATGGCCTGCGGTTGACGGCCTATCGCGACGGCACGGAGGTGTTCGCCGATGTGACCTTCGATGAACGGCACATCGGTGCTCCCGGTCTGGCCCACGGCGGCGCGATCGCCGCGGCCTGCGATGACGTGCTCGGCTTCACGCTGTGGATCGCCGGCACCCCGGCGGTAACACGCAGCTTGACGATCGAGTATCTGCAACCGGTCCCGCTGCACCACACCCACCGTGTGCGCGCCCGCGTCGTGGATCGTCGCGGCCGGGTGCTACGCGTGGAGGGAACCGGGGTGGGCAGCGACGGCGTCACCAGGTTCACCGCGGCGGCGGTCTTTATCGCTGTGGACGCGGCCCATTTCGCCGCGCACGGCGACATCACCGGGTTCACGGAGATGTTCGCCGACCTCGCGCGCCACGCCGCCGGCGGCGGCGTCGAGCGCGATAGTGGGCCGCGATGAGCGTGCCCGATGTCCAGATGAGCGAGCCTGATACGTACTTGCGCCCGCCACCGGTGCGTCCGAGTCCGGTGGTCGTCGCGGGCCGCCGCGAAGAGATCCTCGACGCGGCGCTGGAGATCGCCTCGGCGCACGGTTTTGAGGGTGTGCGCATGCGTGCGGTTGCTGCGCGGGCCGGCACGGCCGCGAGCTCCCTGTATCGGCACTATTCGTCCAAGACGCATCTGCTGGTGACGGTGCTGGCCCGCGAAATTGAGCGCCTGGACGCCGAATTCGACTGGAGCGCCGATGAATTGACCCCACCGCAGCGCTGGGCGCAGTTGACGGTGCGGCTGCATCAACGGTGGCTGGACGAGCCCGCGTTGACCGATGCGATGGTGCGGGCGTTCGTGGTGGCCGATACCGGCGCGGCCGATGCTGTGCAGTACGCCGTCGGCGTGATCGAGGACATGTTCGCCCGCGCGCTCGGCGGACCCTCGCCTACGCCGCGCGAGCGACACCTGGCCGGTCTGATCGCCGACATCTGGCTGGCCAACCTCACGGCCGTGATCAGTGGGCGGGTCACCCCCGCCGATGCGCGGGAGCGCATCGACCGCACCGTCGGCCATCTGCTGGGGGCATTGCTGCGCACCGACATTCGATAGCGGAACTTGTGGTATCGCTGCGCTACTTTTTGTACCATGACTGTGCACAACGACGTGCCGAAAGGAGCCGGTCATGCACACTCTTTGGATCACGCACTGCACCATCCAGCGGGTTTCGTTGCACGAGGGGTTGGTGCTCGACTTCGACGACTACAACGAGTTGGTGATCGCCACCGCGATGAAATTGACCCTGCCGCCGGTGGGTCTGTATCCCGAGGAACAGGTGGTGATCGACCCGCACAACTTCGCGCCGCAGCACCGCGCCCTGCTCGACATGGCCGGCGCGACGTGCGCCCACGCCGAATGCGACGACGACGGCGCGCTGCATCTTGTGCTGTCGACCGGGGGCGGTATCGATGTCACCCCCGATGGCGACCGGGCCTCCTGGGAGCTGTACGGCAAACGGCACGGCTACATGGCCTGCCTGCCGCCGGGGCAGGTCCGCATCGTGCGCCATGACCTCCCCATCGGTGATATTGGCGCTGCCGCAAGCTAATTGCTTTGCCGACTCCGCCGTGGGCCGCCAAAATTTTGTTGACGAACGCTGCGCCCGGCGAACGTGGAACAACTAGTATCGGAGGGATACTTTTTGTTCCACTTGTGCGGGAGGCTGGCGATGGGTAAGCGGACCAATAGCTCCACGGCCGCGGCGTCGGCGGTGGGCAAACCGCGCTCCACGATGGCTGATCGTCAGCGCGCCCAACGCGCCGAGCTGGTCCGCGAAGAGGTCATTGATGCTGCATTGGCCGAGTTCGCTGAGCGGGGCTATCACCAGACCTCGATCAGCCACATCGCCGCGCGGCTCGGCTCGGGGCACTCGATGTTCTACCGATATTTCGAGAACAAGCGCGACATCGTCGATCACGCGGTGCGACAGGTCAACGGCCGGCTGGGCGCTGCCATCGATGAGGCCACGCCGTGCCTGGTCACCTCCATCGAGGAGTTCGGTCAGTACCTGTCCTCAATCGGCATGGCCTACACCGATGTCCTCGCCGAAGAGCCGCGGCTGTTGCAGCTGATCGTGGTGCAGGCCGCCGGGGTGGATCAGGAAATGTCGCAGCGGTTTCACCGTATGTATGACAGCGGCGCCGCGATCCTGGGTGCGGCGCTACGCCACGGCATCGACCGCGGCTACATCCGCCCCGACCTCGACATCGGTGCTACCGCCGAGTCGATCGTGGCGATCCCTTTCGGCATCGCCCTGCGCTACGGACACAAACCCGACCGTGACGTTCTGATCGCCCAGACCGCGGCGATCACCGCCCTGGTGTGTCGGGGTATCGCCGTCTAAACGCCAGGCCAGGGCCGGGCTGGAGGCTGCGCCGGCATCGTTATCGTCCACGAAAATAACGCTGCCGCAACTTAATTCGGCGCCCGAAGCCGGAAAAACTATGCACGAACGCTTCCCTGCCGGAAATGGAACAATTAGTATCGAAGCGATACTTTTTGTTCCGTTTTGACGGCAGGGGCAGCATGAGTGATCGCACCGACGGGCCTGGCACCACGCGGCGGGGCCGGGTCACCGACCCGTCCGCGTCGTCGGAATACAGCGCCCGACTCGGGCGCCTCGCGACGTTCACGGTGCGCCACAAGGCTCTGGTGATCGGCGGGTGGATCGCCGCGGCAGTGCTGCTGGCCCTGCTGTTCCCGCAGCTGGAAACGGTGGTGCGCCGCCAGTCGGTGGACCTGATTCCGCGCGATGTGCCCTCGTTTCAGACCGTGGACCGGATGAGCACCGCGTTCGGCGAGCAGGGCTCCAAAACGATGCTGTTCGTGGCGATGGAGGACCCCGCCGGGCTGAGCGATCAGGCACGTCAGCGGTACGGGGTGTTGATCGAGCGGTTGCGCGCCGACCATGCCCACGTGCTGCTCGTGCAGGATCTGCTCGCCGATCCGGTCACCCGAACCCAGGCGGTCAGCCGGGACGGGAAAGCCTGGTACCTGCCGGTGGGCATTGCCGGCGCGCTCGGCGATCCCACTGCGGCCGAATCGGTGGGCGCGGTGCGCGACATCACCACAGCGGTGTTCACCGGATCGGGGGTCAGTGCCCACGTCACCGGCCCGGCGGCCACGTTCAGTGACCAGATCTCTTCTGCCGAACACGATTTGCTGTTAGTGTCGATCGCCACCGCCGGACTGATCGCGCTGATCCTGCTCATGGTGTACCGATCACTGTTCACCGCGCTGCTGCCGCTGCTGGTCATCGCGCTGAGCCTGGCCGTCGGGCGGGGCGTGCTCTCGGGACTCGGGCAGTCCGGGTTGCCGGTCTCGCAGTTCACCGTGGCGTTCATGACCGCGATCCTGCTCGGCGCCGGCACCGACTACACGGTGTTCCTGATCAGCCGCTACCACGAACAACGCCGCGCCGGAACGCCACCGGAGGCGGCGGTCATCACGGCCACCGCGAGCATCGGCCGCGTCATCCTGGCCTCGGCGGCCACCGTCGCGTTGGCGTTCCTGTCCATGGTGTTCGCCACGCTGAGCGTGTTCGCCGCACTGGGGCCGGCCTGCGCGGTCGCCGTCGCCGTCGGATTTGTGGCCACGGTGACCTTGCTGCCCCCGGTGCTGGCCGTGGCGGCCCGCCGCGGCATCGGCGAACCCAAACCCGACCGCACCCGCCGCTACTGGAATGCCGTCGCTGTCGCGGTGGTGCGCCGTCCGGTACCGCTGCTGGTCGCCAGCCTGCTCATCCTGGGACTGCTGGCCGCCGCGGCCACCGCGATGACCATCAGCTACGACGACCGCGCCGGCCAACCCGCCAGCACCGCCAGCAACCAGGGCTACCAACTGCTCAACCGGCACTTCCGCAAAGACATGGTCCTGGCCGAATTCCTCGTGGTGCAGAACCCGACCGACATGCGCACCGCCAAAGGGCTGGCCGACCTCGACGAAATGGCCTCCCGCATCGCTCAATTGCCCGGCGTCGTCTCGATCGCCGGTGTCACCCGACCCACGGGCGCCCGCTTGGAGCAAGCCCAACTGTCCTGGCAGAACGGGCAGATCGGCGACAAGATGGCCCAATCGGTCACCGACGCCAACGCCCACCGCGCCGACCTGAACGCCCTGACCCACGGGGCCGACCAACTCGCCGACGGCCTCGCCCAACTCGACACCGCCGTGCGCACCGCCATGGGACCCCTGGGCGGTGTGCTCACTCAGGCCTCCACTGCCGGCGCCCGCATGCAGCGTTTCGGCCCACTGCTGCAACAACTCTCGGCCACCGCACCTGGTGTGGATCAGGCCATCCAAGCCGGCCCCGGCATCCGCCCCCTGGCCCAGCGCGCCGAGAACGCCATCGGTGTCCTGGACCCGCTGGCCGGTGCCCTCAACGCTGCCCCGTGGTGTGTGGCGACCCCCGAATGCGCCCAAATCCGTGACCAAGTCGCGGTCCTGGTCACCTTGCGCGACAACGGATTTTTCACCCAGATCGCCACACTAGGAGACCACTACAACCCGGCCACCGATGCGACCGTGACCGGCACCCTCACTGACATTCAACACACCGTCACCGCCATGAACGCCGCGTTCAAAACCCTCGGTGACCCCGCCGATCTGGCCGCCAACATCCACCGGCTGCAGCAAGGAATCGGCCAACTGGCCACGGGGTCGCGCGCGCTGGCCACCGGGGTGCACGCCCTGGCCGACAGCAACATCCAGATGCTCACCGGCATGAGCACGATCGCCACCGCCCTGCAGAACTCGGCACGCGCCACCGCCGGCTCGGACGCCGCCGCTGGTTTCTTCCTGCCCGCCACCACCTTCGATGACCGGCGATTCGCTGACCTCGCCAGACACTTCGTCTCACCCGACGGCAAAACCGCCCGCTTCGCCATCGACACCAACGCCGACCCCTACAGCATTCAAGCGATGCGCCTGGCCCAGCAGATCACCGACGTCGCCAACGCCGCCCGCCCCAACACCACCCTGGCCGATGCCAGGGTGGCGGTCGCCGGGTTCCCGGCTGTCAACGCCGACATCCAGCGCCTGCTGTCTGCGGACTTCACCCAACTGGCTATCGCCACCCTGGTGATCGTCGGGCTGATCCTGGTGGCGCTGCTGCGTGCCATCATCGCCCCGCTGTACCTGCTGGGCACCGTGATCCTGAACTACCTGGCCTCCCTGGGCATAGGTGTCATTGTGTTCCAGTGGATTCTCGGCTACCAAATCGCCTGGCCCGTACCACTATTGGCGTTCATCATCCTGGTCGCCGTCGGCGCCGACTACAACATGCTCCTGGTGTCCCGGTTGCGTGAAGAATCCACGGCCAACCTGCGCGTCGGGGTGCTGCGTACCGTCGCCAACACTGGATCAGTGATCACCTCCGCCGGCCTGATCTTCGCTGCAAGCATGTTCGGCCTGATGATCGGGTCGGTGGCGATCATGTTCCAGGTCGGGCTGATCATCGGCTGCGGGCTGCTTCTGGACACCTTCCTGGTGCGAACCCTCACCGTTCCGGCTATCGCCACCCTGCTCGGTCAAGCCAGCTGGTGGCCTCAACGTCCATCCCGGCGCCGGGCACCCGCCACCGCGCCGGCACACCGAGAGCCGGTAGGCACAACGTAAGTCATGGCCGGCCGCGCCCCGCCCGCGGTGCAATTCGGTGGTCTGGGTATGGCGCAGCCGGTGGGTTTGGCTGAACCGCAATGGCCGCCCGGCGCTATCGGTGAGGCCGTGGATGTTATCGAAGCGGCCCAGCACGATGCTGTTGGAATCGCAGCTGCGGGGCCGACGACCCTGGAACGGAAACCGCACTCCCAGAAATAGATACGTTGGCGTCAGCTCGGGGTAGGCGGCGGACCCAGGCTTGACCCCAGTAAAGAAAGTTCTCACATCGCAGGTCAAAGCCGCGTGTGCATGGAATGGACTGAGGCGCGATCACGTCGGTGAGTTGCGTGGTCGGGTCGATCGTCATTGACGGCGTTCGAGGGTGGTCATTTGCCCGCGACGAGCCGACTGAATGACGCTCGACGACGCGTTGTAGCTCGGGATCTGAGTGGTGCCGGCCGGTGTTTTCGCGGGGCGGCGAACGGGAGCGCCAGCGGACGGTAGCCGCCCCGGTCTGAAGTCAGGCTGAAGATGATGCGCTGAACGCGGCGAGCGATTCTGCGTCTGAGGACGGCGGTTTGTGGGCCGGCTCGTAGGCTGGTGTCATGAGTAGCGATCCGGCGGAGCGTGCAAGGCGGTTGGCTGAGCGGCATCTCTCCGGATTGCCGCGCCGCTGGGCTCACGTGCAGGCCGTGGCGGCGGCCTCCGAGCGGATGCGGCCGCACCTGGACGTCGAGACCGGAAACTGCCTGGTGGCGGCGGCGTGGCTGCACGATATTGGGTATGCGTCGGACCTGCGTGAGACTGGTTTTCACCCGCTGGACGGCGCGCGGTTCCTGCGCTCGCAGGGCTTTCCCGAGGCGGTTGTGTCGTTGGTGGCATTCCATACGGGTGCGGCAGTAGAAGCTGAGGTGCGTGGAATCGAAGGGCTGGAAGAGTTCGCCGAGCCCGCCGCCGAGATTCTGGACGTGCTGACGTTCTGCGACTTGACGACCGGCCCCGACGGTTCACCGGTGTCTGCAGCAGCGCGTTTGGACGAGGTGATGGAGCGGTATGGGCCCGAAGACCCCTTGCATCGGGCGGTCAGTTTGTCGCGAGAGGAATTGCTTGCGGCAGTGGGGCGGGTGCAATCGTGGCGGTAAGCCGGCCTGGTTATCCGAGGTAGGGTGCCGACCTCTGGTCCAGGTAGTGGGTGATGCGCAGCCGCATTGAGGGGTGCATGTCCAGCGCGCCTATATCGGCCGGGTCGGTCCAGGCGACGTCGGTACTTTCATGGTCGGTCGCGAGCTGCCCGCCCAGGACCGTGGTGGTAAAGCACAGGGAAAACTGTTGACGCACTTCGCCATCGGAAAAAGCAACCACGTGTGCGGGGTCGGTGTAGACGCCTGACAGGCCAATGACCTGCACGTCGAGCCCAGTTTCTTCTTTGACTTCCCGGATAGCGGTCTGTTCGATTGTTTCTCCGATATCGTGGCCGCCACCGGGCAGAGCCCACAGTGTGTTGTCCCGGCGTTTGACCAGCAGGATACGACCTTGTTCGTCGGTGACGATCGCCGACGCGGACGGAACCACACTGTTGGGGGTGGGGATCGTTGTAATAGTCGGTCCGGGCCATCGGTAGGGCCTCTCGTGTCGCGGTGGATTCTTACGGTCTCGGCGGTGGTCGTGCTTGGTCCCAGACGCGGGTGAACGCGTCCACGAATGTCGCCCACAGTCGCGGCTCGTCGGTACGAGAGAAGATCATCACCGGGTTGTCGCGCCCTGGTGAGCCGTAGACGTGGAAGTTGATGAGCATGCTGTCGTCGACCTTGAAAATTGATGTGTAGAGCGTTGTTTGGTGGGTACGCACCTGCAGACCCGGGGTCTGGACGTGGGGAGCGAGCAGTTCCACGGAGTTGCGAGTGCGGGCCATGACAGAGTCGCCGATACCTTCCTCCTCACCCCGCAGGATCATGTTGTCCCCGCCGGGGTCGCCGACGAGAAAACGCACCTGGGCGCCGCGTTTGGCGGCTTCGACCAGGGTGGTTGTGAAACCATCGAGAGTGTCGAACAAGAACGTGGCGGCGAACTCCAGAATATCGATTGATTTCTTGGCGCTGGAAAAATGCCTCTGTCACAGCTGAACTGGGACCTGGGTGCGGGTTGCGTACATCGTCGGGCTGAACGTTGCTGCGGAATTGGTAACGGGCCGATTGGTGGGTTGTTCGGCCGGGAACTGGGATGGCCACAGGTCATGCAGTGTGCACCCCAGCTCGCGGGCTGCTGCGTGGGCATTCTCCCGCTGGACGTGCCAATCGGCATCGGTGGCCCAGCGCCGCACCGTCTTTTCGTGAATCCCTATGCGCGCGGCAAGCCGGCGCGGGGACAATCCTTTAGCGCGTAGCGCCCGGTCGAGTGCAACGTTCTTGGTTTTGGAGGACGGTAGGTCGCCGTCGGGTGTAAGCGCCACGATGCCACCGTCCCTCCCTGTGCGGTAGTCGCTCGACCCGTAAATCAGCGACTGACCACGATCTTTACATAAACCCCATCTCTGGCGTTGACATCATCGAACTGCGCGCGGAACAGCCGGACAGTTCTATGGCCATGTCCGCACGCATGTCCGCGAATGTCCACGCCGATGTCCAACGTGTCTTCGATGTCCTTCGGTGTCTCTGTGAATGTCCGGGATGTCCACGTGTAGTGATCTCAGCGCTCGCTCAGGGCGCGACGTGACAACGAAAAGGACAGGGAAGCAATGAAACTGAAAATCGATACCAGTGCGGTCTCGTGGATGTGCACGAAAAGTGCTGAGGCGCGAATCGATTTCGAATCGGGTCATCCGAAAATCGACAAAGGTACTGGCTTGCCGCTGTATGCGGTGCAGCTTATGGCCCTCGATACAGACGGGGCCGAGATTCTGGCGGTGACCGTGGCTGGTGAACCGAAAGTCACTGTGGGGCAATCCGTCACGGTATCGAACCTGGTGGCGTTGCCGTGGAACCAAAATGGCAAGAACGGAATCGCCTATGGGGCTGATGCCATTACCGTCGCCGACGCAAAAGCCGTGCCGCCGCGCTCCTAGCGCGCCTAAGGTCGGCCCGCCGGCTACCACGCTGCAGAGGTGGCGGCGGTCGGCGGGCTGATCACTCACTCCCACAGACACTTTCACGAAAGACAGGACGGCATGTCGAACACGGCAAGCAACAACAAGCGGAACGAAGAAAACGAGGACTGGGTCGGCGACCTTCTTATCTCGATCGTCACCGCCTTCGGCCACCTGCTGTGGTGGGCGCTACGTTTCCCGCTGCTCGGGGTCCCGGCCGCGGTCGCGCTGGGGGTCGGCATCTGGCAGGGGTACAACATTGGGATGTTCACCCTGGCCGGGTTCGTTGCGGCCTACATGGGTTGGGCATTCCTTGATGAGGAATCTTTTGAGCATCTGGTGCTAAACCCACCCTGGCACGCCTATCTGCGGTGGTCACGCTATCAACGCGCCTGGGCCCAGGTCTGCGCGCTACACGGCCTGACCACCAAGCACGGCGAGCGGGAACATATTCCCGCCCTGCGGGTGATCGCGATCGGGGACCACACCGACACCATCGATGTGTCGGTAGTGACCGGTCAGTCAATCAGCAACTGGCAGAAGCAAACTGACGCGCTCGCTGCGGCCTGGCGTGCCGAACGCGTCACCGTGACCGCTATCGCGCCCGGTCGGATGCGTGTCACCATTGTGCGCGGCGACCCGCTGGCTGACCCGATTGCGCTACCTATGCCCACCGCTGCCACCCCTGTGGATTGCGGCGCTATACCGACAGGGGTCACCGACAGCCATCAACTGTGGCGGGTACCCGTGTTGGGGCATCACCTTCTGGTGGCCGGGGCTACTGGCTCCGGTAAGGGCAGCGTCCTGTGGTCACTGATCGCAGGCCTGGCACCACACGTGCGCACCGGGCGGGTTCGCTTGTGCGTGATCGACCCGAAAGGTGGAATGGAGTTGGGCGCAGGCGCCACTATGTTCACCGCGTTCACCCACGACGCCGGCAATGCCACCCTGGAACTGCTGCGCGCGCTGGTCGACGTGATGCACCGGCGCGCTGATCGGTTGCGGGGCCACACCCGGCTACACACACCTACTGTCGCTGATCCGCTATTGGTCGTCGTTATCGACGAAATCGCTGCCCTTACTGCCTATCTCACTGATCGGAAACTCCGCGTAGAAATTGAACAGCTCCTGGGCATGCTGCTATCCCAGGGCCGTGCAGTCGGCATCTCGGTGGTTGCAAGCCATCCAAGACCCCGCAAAGGACACCCTCCCGGTGCGCCAGCTGTTCACTGTGCGGGTCGGATTGCGGCTCACCGAAGCCACCCAAACCGCGATGGTCCTGGGGCAGGGTGCCCGCGACGCTGGCGCGGTCTGCGACGACATTAGCGATCACACTCCGGGTGTCGGGTATGTGATGACTGACGGCACCGCCACGCCCACCCGCATCCGGGCGTTCCACGTCACGGACCGTGACATCAGCACCCTGGCTCGCACCTTTCGGGCACCACACCCACGCACCACCGCATCCGGGAACCAGGAGAAGTCGTGACCGGCACAGCCTCAGCGGACCGAGCGGTGGGGAACCCGGAGTGGGTGCTGCCAGGTATGCCCGCCACCGCCGCCAGCGTCGATGTGGACAGGGTGGTGCGTGACATGGTCCGGCGGGCATCATCACCCGGCTTCGACGCTTGGTGGCGTCGCGCCGAATCGGTCGGGTTCTGTGCTCACCCCATCCAACTGAGCGGCGCTGACCTCCACGGCCGGCATCAGGTGGTGTGGACGCGCTGCAACAACCGCCGCGCCCAGGTCTGCCCGTCCTGCTCAGACCTTTACGCCAGGGACACTTGGCAACTTGTGCACGCCGGCGCCGCTGGCGGTCACCACGACGTCCCCGCCACGATCGTGGGACATCCGCAAGTGTTCGTCACGCTGACCGCGCCGGGATATGGCGCGGTGCACCACCACACTGAGACCGCGTGCCGAGATGCCGCCAGAGATGGCGGACACCGGCGTTGCCCGCATGGAAAGCCCCTGTGGTGCAGCACCACCCATTGCCGAGATGACCCGCTGATCGGGCAGCCCCTATGCATTGACTGCTACGACTACATCAGTCATGTGCTGTTCACCTGGTACCTCCCCGAACTCTGGCGCCGCTTCACCATCGCGCTGCGTCGTGCCGCCCGGTGCGAACTGAAGACCGTCGGGGCCGATCCTGACTCGGTCAAGGTGAGTTTCGTGAAAGTCGTGGAGCTGCAGGCCCGCGCCATTCCTCACATCCACGCCCTTATTCGCCTCGACCCTGTCAACGACACCACCACGGCCGGTGACCACACTGGTTACGGCCGTGCCACCTCCGGTGGCGCGGAGCCTCGTCACAACGCACAGTCACCATGGCAATCGCCAATCACCGCGCCGGCTCTGGCAGCACTGATCAACCGCGTCGCGCGCCAGATCGCCATCACGGTTGCTGCCCCTGCCGAAATTGGTGATCTTGATACGGCAAGCGGCACTGTGTTGGTGCGGTTCGGCACTCAGATCGATACCCAGCCTCTGGCCGCAGCCGCACCATCTGGCAACGAAGACTCGGATACCGCTATGGCAAGTGATCATTTGACGCCGCGGCGTGTCGCTCGCTATCTCGCGAAGTACGTCACCAAATCCCTGCAGGACTTCGGTATCGCCGCCCGCCGCCTGTCCGCTGAATCTATTGCTTCCCTTGATGTTTCCGAGCACGTGCGGTCGATCCTGACCACCATCGTTGTGCTTGCTGGCACCCAGTCCGGCATCGGAAACACCCCGGCTCTGGTGGGGATCGACCGATGGCTGCACACCCTCGGCTATCGAGGCCACATCACCACCAAATCCCGCCGTTATTCCACCACCATGAGCGCGCTGCGCAGCCAACGCGCTCAATGGTCTCGTCAGAACAACACGAAACACGTTGTGGACCAACATGCTCAGCCGCAGATTAGTGAAGACATCGGGTGGGAATTCGACCGCGCCGGACACGCTACCGTAGGCGACCGCGTGTTGGCTGTTTCGGCAAGCCTGCGTCATATCGACGCCCGCTTGGAAGGACTTGCTGAACGGCATCGCCAAGTCGGTGACAAACATTGGGACCCGGCGGGGGAATGTGATGGCTGAGAAAGGTCCTCGGCCCGCGCATGGTCGATCGGAATGCGATGCGCCGAACCTGTCAGAGGGAGGTGTTGAAATTGATCTAGTCAACCAGTTTCGACTTCCGCACGAAGCCAACTGCGCGCTGATCAACGTCATACTGGCTGTACGGGACCGGATGCGTGCATCAGGGAGGGAAGTGGCATGAGCCTCAGGTTCGCCTTCTATGGCCGAGTGAGCACAGAGGATGCTCAAGACCCGGAGGCGAGCCGAAGCTGGCAGAAGCGCCGCGCGTTGGACCTGATCACTCCGCACAGGGGAGTCCTGGCGGCTGACTACTTCGACGTGGGACAGAGCCGTTCGCTGCCTTGGAAGCGAAGGCCGGAAGCATCACGTCTGCTTGATGACGTCGCGTCTCGTGGCCGTGGCTTTGATGCTGTCGTGATCGGGGAGCCCGCCCGCGCGTTCTATGGGCCTCAGTTCGCGCTCACTTTCCCTGTGCTGACGCACTACGGAGTTGGGTTGTGGGTACCCGAGGTCGGTGGAGCGGTCGACCCCGGCTCCGAGGCGCATGACCTCGTGATGACGCTCTTCGGTGGCATGAGCAAGGGCGAGCGCGCGCGTATCCAGATGCGTGTCCGCGCCGCGATGTCGGCACTCGCGCAGGACACAACCAGATACCTCGGTGGCAGACCACCGTATGGCTACCGGCTCGTCGACGCGGGCCCACACCCGAACATTGCCAAGGCAAATCTTGGGCAACGGCTGCACCGCCTCGAAGCCGACCCCGCCACGTCACCGACCGTCGAGCGGATTTACCGGATGTACGCCGACGGAGCGGGCCTGCGTTACATCGCGCAACAGCTCACCGACGACGGCGTGCCGTCGCCAAGCCAATATGACCCCGCGAGGAACCCGCACCGTGACCCGCGAGGATGGTCTCATTCGGCTATCCGCGCCATCCTCGACAACCCGGCGTATCAAGGCGTCCGCGTTTGGGGCAAGCAGGAGAAATACGAGGTACTGGTCAACCCCGACGATGTCGCCGCTGGGTATGAAACCCGTATGCGGTGGCGTGCTGAGGCCGACTGGATAGCACCGGACCGCCGTACGCACGAAGCGCTGATCACAGACGAGCTGGCGCAGGCCGTTCGTCTTCGGACACAGGCGCGCCGAGGGCCTGGGCTCGTCTGCAGCAGAGAATCGACCGTGCCCTATGCGCTTCGTGGGCTGCTGTACTGCGCCGCATGTGGCCGGCGGATGCAGGGGGCCGCCCGACCAGGGAAGCAGACAACGCGCATTCTCTACCGATGCGAGCTCGGCAAGTCGCGTTCGGTACCTGTCGACCTGAGTGATCACCCGCGGACGGTGTATCTCCGGGAAGACGAGGTGACCGCGCGACTGGATAAATGGATCGCCACCTTGGCCGATCCGGAAGACCTCGCGCGAGGGCAAGACCTGGACCCGGCGGCAGGAAACGGATATGCCGCCTTGCAGCGTGAGCTCAGCGAGGTGAACAGCAAGATCGCCGCCCTGGTCGCTGCGGTGGAGTCTGGTGTGGCCGTCGAGGATTTGACTGCTGCGCTCCGCCGCCGGACGGCCGAGCGCGACGAGCTGAAGGCGCGTCTTGAGCATGTGGAGCGACCCCACGCGATGTCTGCGGCGCAGATCAGCGAGTTGGTCGGAGAATTGGGCGGGCTTGCGGCGGTGCTCGGCAAGGCAACCGGAGCGGAACGCGCTCAGGTGTACGCAAGTCTGGGTTTGCGTCTTGACTACGACCCGCACCTGCGGCAAGTGAGGGCGACTGCCGACCTAAGTCGTGTCGCCGGATGTGTCCGAGGGGGGACTTGAACCCCCACGCCCGTTAATAGGGCACTAGCACCTCAAGCTAGCGCGTCTGCCATTCCGCCACTCGGACCTGCCCAGCCGTCTGGCCGGGCAGCTTAGGCTAACGGATCGAGGTGCTCAGTCCAAAACCGAGGTGGTACGAATGTGACTGTGACTGCGCCCGAAGACGAAGTCGTCGACCTCGTCAGCTCCCTCATCCGGTTCGATACGTCCAATACCGGCGAGCCGGAGACCACCAAAGGCGAGGAAGACTGCGCCCGCTGGGTGGCCGAGAAACTGCGCGAGGTGGGCTACACCACCGAGTATGTCGAGGCGGGGGCGCCGGGGCGCGGCAATCTGTTCGCACGGCTCAAAGGCGCCGACCCGAACCGGGGCGCCCTGCTGATCCACGGCCACCTCGACGTCGTGCCTGCCGAGCCCGCCGACTGGAGCGTGCACCCGTTCTCCGGTGCGGTGAAGGACGGCTACGTGTGGGGCCGCGGCGCGGTCGACATGAAGGACATGTGCGGCATGATGATCGCCGTCGCGCGGCATCTGAAACGCAACAACATCGTCCCGCCCCGGGACCTCGTCTTCGCCTTCGTCTCCGACGAGGAGCACGGCGGCACCTACGGCTGCCAATGGCTCGTCGACCACCGGCCCGACCTGTTCGACGGCATCACCGAGGCCATTGGCGAGGTCGGCGGCTTCTCGCTGACCGTGCCGACCAAGGAGGGCGGCGAACGCCGGCTGTACCTCATCGAGACGGCCGAGAAGGGCCTGTCCTGGATGCGGCTGACGGCCCGCGGCCGCGCCGGGCACGGCTCGATGGTGCACGACGACAACGCCGTCACCGAGATCGCCGAAGCCGTCGCCAAACTGGGCCGGCACCAGTTCCCGTTGGTGCTCAGTGAGTCGGTCGAGCAGTTCCTGGCGGCGGTCTCCGAAGAGACCGGCTACGACCTCGACCCGACCTCGCCGGACCTGGAAGGTTCCATCGCCAAGCTGGGCGGCATCGCGCGCATCGTGGGCGCCACGCTGCGCGACACCGCGAACCCCACCATGCTCAAGGCCGGCTACAAGGCCAACGTCATCCCGGCGACGGCCGAGGCCATGGTCGACTGCCGCGTCCTGCCGGGTCGCAAGGAGGCCTTCGAGCGCGAACTCGATGCGCTGCTCGGTCCCAACATCACCCGTACCTGGGAACGGGACCTGCCCAGCGTGGAGACCACGTTCGACGGCGACCTCGTCGACGCGATGAATGCCGCCATCCTGGCCGTCGACCCCGACGCCCGCACGGTGCCCTACATGATGTCGGGCGGCACCGACGCGAAAGCGTTTGTGCGCCTGGGTATCCGGTGCTTCGGCTTCGCGCCGCTGCGACTGCCGCCCGAGCTGGATTTCGCCGCGCTGTTCCACGGGGTCGACGAACGGGTACCCGTTGACGCACTACAGTTCGGCGCCAAGGTCCTCGAACACTTTTTGACGCACTGCTGACCGACCCTGCCCGCCACCGAAGTTTGACCGCCGAAAGGACTCTCAATGACCGTGTCAAGCCGCCGCAGTGGCGATTTGGGGCGTGTCGGGGTGCCAGGTCCGGTTGTC
>NZ_JBJIAO010000061.1:0-18394 GCF_045310825.1 Mycobacterium sp. SMC-21
GTTTGCAAGAGCCAAATACCAGGTGAGAAGTAACCCAACCACCGCAACAGCGGCAACTCGAGAATGACACTGAGTGTCTGCACACGGTCTCGCGGCGTGTCGCGTGCATTTTGCGCACCCTCACCGCCGACGAGCGGTCACGGACTCCCGATGGCCGGCACCGTGTCGCGCGGATGGGCGTCCTGATAGCCGGGGCACGCGGTCTGGATTTTGAACGTGTGCCACCCCGATTCACCGCGATTCGGCGGCATGCGCCCGCTGACGGTGTAGGTGTCGTCGACCTTGATGCCGGTGATCTCTGCTGGGTCGGCGACGAATCCCGTCGCGTCGCCGTCACGCAGCCCGACCTTCTGGACGACGATGCGGCCCACCTGTGTGAGTTGAATCCGCACCACCTGACCCGTCTTGCCCCGCGCCAGGATGACCAGGCCTCCCCCGGCCGGCTGGCGGGTGCAGACGACCGTGCCGGTGTTGATGGTGTGCGGTTCCCCGTCGAAGACGATCGAGGTGACGGTCGGCGTCCCGGACTCGCACGCACTGATCAACAGCACACCGAGCACCGCCACCAGATCCGGGCGGTGGACGCGCATGTCGCAAGTGAACCAGTTCGCTTCGCGTTGTGCGCGCAAAAGCGAGGGGTCAGCGCGCGCCGAACGGCCGCCACAACAGCGGCGTGACGAACTCCAGGAAGTGCTCGAGCACCGCGTCGGGCGCTTCGATCTGCGGCCAGTGCGCGATGTCGTCGGCCAGCATCACGATGTCGGGGTTCGGGATGACCTCGCGGTACCTGGCGGCCATGTGAGCGCCGGAGTTCGGATCCGACGGGCCGTCGATCAGTCGCATGGGGATCGTCGTCTCGCGCATCGCGCGCACCCAGCGGTTCCGGTGGACGTAGCGGTCATTGATGAAGCGGCCGACCTGGTGCATGACTTTCTTGCCGTCGTTGTAATCGAGGATTTCGTGGAACTTGTCCATCAGCTCCTTCGACGGTTTGGTGTTGACGCCGAACATCTCGTTGATGGTCGGGTCGGCCAGGCGCCGTGACAACGGACTGCCCTGCAGCGGGCGCATGAGGTCGCCCAGCGGGGTTTGCGACATCGCCTTCTGCAGCAGGCGCGGGGTGTAGGACTCGACGAACAGCCCGCCGTTGAGCCACGTGACCGATTCGATGTTCAGATTGCCGTATACCTGATCGCCGAAGTGGTTGCGCGCCAGCAGTTCCTGGCCCACCGAGTCACCGAGGTCGTGGGCCAGAATGTGGACGGTCTGTGCGCCCAGGTGGTCCAGCAGTGCCTCGTGCATGTCGGCGTGATCGTGAATCGAGTACTGATACGCGGACGGCTTGGTGGAGAACCCCATGCCGATCATGTCCGGCGCGATGACGGTGAACTTCTCGCTGAGCGTCGGCCAGATCAGGGACCAGTCCCAGGAATTGAACGGGTAGCCGTGGATGAGCAACAGCACTGGGCCGGTGCCGAGTTCCAACCCGTCGCGGCGGTAGAAGATGTCGAATCCGAGGTAGTCGAAATACTGGCCGGCGGACTTCCAGGCTTCGAGTTCGTCGTGCATGGGGTTGAGCGTAGGCCGCGGACAGTCTGACGTCTCCGCACCGCGTCAGCCAGGCAAGTTGGCGCGCCGAATTACCATTGAGAGCACTGGACAGAGAAGGACATCGGGATGATTCGGCTCCTGCTAGTGCTCGGCGTCGTCGCGGTCATTCTCGCTGTCATCATGATTCTCGGCGGCGCCGCGCTCGGGGCGGTCTTCACCTCCGATCGCAAGGCGCGCCGCCCCCTACCGGCCATGACGCGGGCGTGGCTGTTGTCCATCGCCGTGGTGATCCTGGTCGGTGTCGCGACAGAGGGCATTCTGCTGCTGCCCGCCATGGGCATTGCCGCCATCGGATTGTTGATCACGCACATCGTGATCGACAGTCGGGCCGGGTCTGCGCGTGAACCGTCATCTCAAGAGCTGGAACGTGCCCGGCTCGTCGAAGAATTCGGAGTCGACGGTGTCGAGCTGCTCGACGGTGCACAGGCCGCCATCGAGCAGATCGAACGGTCGGAAGCCGCGGTCGACGGATGGCTCGGTAATGACCTCGACTTCACTGGCGACCTGACGGCGATCCGCGAAAACTGCCGGGCCACACAGGAACTCAATGGCTTGATCACGGAGCTCGGCGGGATCGCCGAGCCCGATTCGGACGATCTGGCGATGCTGGAGGATGCCCGGGCGAAAGTGCGGGAGCTGGGGTCGCGGTCGTGGGCGCGGGTGTATGCCTTGCAGGGCTGCGCCGAGAAGGCCGAGGAGATCGACCGGTCGCTGCGCGACGACCGCGCCCAGGCACAGCTCGCGGAAAAGCGCGACGATGTCCGGAGCCGCATGGCTGCCAAGCTCTATGGGATTGACGCGACGCCTTCGCAGACGCCGTCATCGTCGGTCGACAAGATCACCGCGCTTGCCGCGGCGTTCGCGGAGATCCGGCGCCAGTCCGGAAGTGGCTGACGGAATAGCCCGCTACTCCGTCAGGTGCGACGGTCATCCCTTAGCGGCCGCTTAGCTCAACACATCGGCGTCACAGGTGGTCCTCATCGACCGCGTCGACCGCGACGCACTCCCTTTATGAGTTCGTCCGCACGGTCAGGTTCGACCGCCGGCTCGCAGAGCGGCTCCGATCGGGCCATCTGTAGCAGCTCATCGATGCGATCGGCTTCCTGCCAGACCCTCGATGCGCGGCCAGTCGCAAGCTCGATGATCCGGCCGTCGTCACCCAACGTCACCGTGGTGATCCCACGAGAGGCGAGCACGGCGCCATAGTTGGTGTGGGCGAGTTCTCCTCGACCGCCGCAGCGGTCTCGGCGTTGAACACCACACCTTCCTCGATATTGAGAGCATCGACGTCGATCTCGCCGGCCAGGGCAGCCTCCACGCGGCGCCGCGATGCGGTGTGCTGAGTCGATACCGCCCTACCGATGCGGGCCCAGTGGTCGAGTTGTGGCTTGGCGGAACGGCGCTGTCGGGCGCCCTCGACGGCTGCCGCCTCGAATAGGTCCGCGGCCACTCGAATGACCCGATCATCGGCGTCAGCCATCACACACCTCCGCGTAGCGAGTTACTACAAGGGAAGTAACTCGCTAGCAATAAGGCGTTACAACTGTTCAGGGCGTGGCGAGGGACCGACCCCGACACTCACAGCGCGGGTAGATCGGCTGTTGTCGGTGGACTCCTATATACAGTCCTGTTCAGGTTTGTATGGGGAGGAAAGGAGCGCCGTGATCACCGGTGAGTTGAAGAGCAAGGTCGACCGTGTCTGGGATGCCTTCTGGTCTGGCGGCATCTCCAACCCGATCGAGGTGATCGAGCAGATCACGTACCTGCTGTTCATCCGCCGTCTCGACGACCTGGAGACTCTCGCCGAGAATCGCGCGCGGCGAACTGGATCGTCCGAGGGACTGCGGTTCGGGCCCGACCAGCAGGACCTGCGCTGGTCGCGGTTCAAGAACGACGAGCCAGGTGTCATGTTCGGCCTGATCGCCGACGGTGTGTTCCCGTTCCTGCGGGCACTTGGCGGTGATGGGTCCACTTATTCCGAGCACATGCGCGACGCCCGCTTCACCATCCCGACCCCGGCGCTGCTGTCGAAGGTCGTCGACATGCTCGACGACATCCCCATGGCCGACCGCGACACCAACGGCGACCTGTACGAGTACCTGCTGTCCAAGATCGCCTCGGCCGGCGTGAATGGCCAGTTCCGCACCCCGCGCCACATCATCGAGCTGATGGTGAAGATGACCGCGCCCGGGCCGACAGACGAAATCTGCGACCCTGCGTGCGGAACCGCAGGCTTCCTGGTGTCCGCATCTGAGTATGTGCGCGACACGCACGAGTCAGTACTGACCGATGCAGCGCAGCGGAAGCACTTCCACAACAGCATGTTTCACGGCTACGACTTCGACTCGACCATGCTGCGCATCGGTTCCATGAACATGCTGATGCACGGCATCGAAGCGCCTGACATCCGCTACCGCGACTCGCTGTCCGAGGGCGCCTCGGAGGACACCGAGAAGTACACGCTGATCCTGGCCAATCCCCCGTTCGCCGGCTCGCTGGACTACGAGGCGACGTCCAAGGATCTGCAGCGCATCGTCAAAACCAAGAAGACCGAATTGCTCTTCGTGGCACTGTTTTTGAAGCTGCTCAAACCAGGTGGCCGCGCCGCCGTGATCGTGCCCGACGGCGTGTTGTTCGGATCGTCGAAGGCGCACAAGGAACTTCGCCGGACGTTAGTCGAGGACCAGAAGCTCGACGGCATCGTGAAGCTGCCGTCGGGTGTGTTTCGTCCGTACGCGGGCGTGTCGACCGCGATCTTGCTGTTCACCAAGACCAATTCCGGTGGTACCGACCATGTCTGGTTCTATGACGTGACGGCCGATGGCTTCTCGTTGGACGACAAGCGCAACCCGATCGAGGCCAATGACCTGCCGGATGCGTTGGCGCGGTGGGCTTCACGGGACTCGTCAGAATTGGAGCGGGCACGGACCGAGCAATCGTTCTGCGTGCCGGTCGCGGACATCGTGGCGCAGGGCTACGACCTGTCGCTGAACCGGTACAAGGAGATCGTGCACGACGAGGTCGAGCACCGGCCGCCGCTGGAGATCATTGCGGAGATCGAGAAGCTCGAAAGCGAAATCGCCTTGGGGCTGGCCGAGTTGAAGGCGATGTTGTCGTGAAGACCGTGGCGTTGGGAGAAGTGGCGAAGTTCATTCGCGGCGTGACATTCAAACCGGGAGATGTACTCGATGAGGCGAACGCCAGTTCCACCGGCGTGATGCGTACCAAGAATGTACAGAGCAAACTCGACCTCAGCGACGTCCTGCAGATTCCTCGCGGGCTTGTCCGCCGCGAGGAGCAGTACCTTCGCGGCGGAGACATTCTGGTATCGAGCGCGAACAGTTGGAACCTCGTTGGCCGCTGCTGCTGGGTTCCAAAGCTCGAGAAATCCGCCGCGATAGGAGGTTTCGTGACTGGGCTACGGGCCAACTCGCGTGAACTCGATGCGCGGTATCTGTATCACTGGTTCTCCTCGCCGCGAACACAAGCGACAGTGCGGAATACAGCCAATCAGACGACGAACATTGCGAACCTGAATCTCCGCCTCTGCGAAGCACTTCGGCTGCCTCTCCCCCCGCTCGACGAGCAGCGCCGCATCGCCGCGATCCTCGACCACGCCGACGCCCTGCGAGTCATGCGTCGGCGCTCCGTCGATGCGCTGGCAGAACTGAACGACGCTGCATTCATCGACTGTTTCGGTCACGTACCGGAACCGTCGACACTACTTAATGACGTTGCAACAGTCTCGTCAGGAATCACGAAGGGGCGCAGGACTACTGATGCAACATCGCCAATGCCCTACCTGGCGGTCGCGAACGTCCAGGCCGGGCGCCTTGAACTGAGTTCAGTCAAGACGATTGATGCAACGTCATCCGAAATAGAGCGCTACCGACTAAAGTTTGGTGATCTAGTCCTCACCGAAGGTGGAGATCCCGACAAGCTCGGCAGAGGAACAGTCTGGCGCGACGAGTTGCCGCTGTGCCTGCATCAAAACCATATCTTCCGCGTCCGCATTCAGGATAGTTCGTCGCTCCACCCCGACTATCTGTCGGCCTTCATCTCCAGCAACCAATCACGGTCGTACTTCCTGAAATCTGCAAAACAGACCACGGGAATCGCATCGATCAATATGACACAGCTGAAGGCTCTGCCAGTCCACGTACCAACAGCCGAAGCTCAGTTGCGCTACCTCGATCTGATCCAGTCAATCAACGCTCAGCGTGCCACCGTTGTCGCGTCAGCCAGCTCGTTCGATCGCCTCTTCGCCTCCCTCCAATCCCGCGCCTTCCGAGGCGAACTCTGATGCCGTTCGCTGTAATCGACTTCGAGACAACGGGTCTGGTTCCTGAGCGCACTGACCGTGTCGTGGAGATCGGCGTCGCCCTCACTGATGATTCCGGTCGGATCGAGCACGAATGGACCACCCTGGTCAACCCGCATCGCGACATCGGGGCTACTCACGTCCACGGCATCCAGGCCTGCGACGTCGTTGAGGCACCTGACTTCGCCGCCATCAGCGATTACCTGCTCGAAATGCTCACTGGCCGTGTGGTTGTCGCGCATAATGCGAGTTTCGACATGCGGTTTCTGCATTGGGAGCTCCAGCGGGCCCAGTACGTGATCCCCGAGCGACCAGCCGCGCTCTGCACACGAAAATGGGGCGGGCGAATGACGGGGGCCGCCAAGCTCGCACACTGCTGCGAAGCACTCGGAATCTCACTGACCAACTCGCACTCGGCAATTGGCGATGCTCACGCAACCGCCGAACTCCTGCCACACCTGCTCGCCTTCCACGGCAGCTCCCCCGAGTGGCGCTCCGACCTGGCCCGGTCGGCGACTTTCGGCTGGCCAGCTGCGCGCAGGCGTGCGTCGCAACCCGCGGTCGCTCATCGTGGGCAGTCGTCTGCCGACCCGTACTCGTGGCTACGGTCCGTCCTGGGAGCCGCTTGGGTCCCCGCCAGCCCTGAAGACGAAGCGTCCTACATGATTGTGCTCGATAGCGCCCTGCTCGACCGGGAGATCTCGCGCAGCGAGGGCAAACAGCTGCTGGCCTCTGCCGAAGCGGCGGGCCTATCACGTGGAACCGTGGCGCGGCTGCACCAGGACTACCTGCGTGCGGTAGCGAAGGAAGCTCTGGCCGACGGCGTCGTCACCGGCGACGAGCGGTCCGAGCTCAATGCTGTCGCCGCTGCACTGGGTTTCGGCCCGCCGTACGTCGATGAAGCGCTGGCGTGGGCAGCCGCCGCAACGCCGGAGGTGGTGGACGAATCGACTGCCTTCACGCTACGCCCGGGCGACCGTGTCGTGTTCACCGGCCAGATGAATCGTGGTCGCGACGAATGGGTTTCGACGATCTGCGCCGCGGGGCTTGCCTCTGGCGGCATTTCCAAGTCGACCCGGCTACTGGTGTCGGCGGATCCGGATTCACAGAGCGGCAAGGCCGCCAAAGCCCGTCAGTACGGAATACCGGTGGTGGGCGAAGCAGGGTTCGAGAAGATGTTCGCGAAGTATCGCTCTGCGCAGTGACGACGACGCTACTGTCGAAAAGGCTGAAAGCCAAGCGATGATTGTTTGCTACAAACGGCCGGCACGACCAGGCCAATTGGAGGGGGATCGATGGGCGTTACCGACGCCGATACAGTGGCGCTGATCAACAGTCGAGATGACCGCCTCGCCGTGTGGCACGTCGTCATCGACCCAGGTTGGCCGATGAGCCGTCTGTGCGGGGCTTGGATCGACACTCTGGCGCCGTCCCTATACGCGCAACGCTATCTGCTGCCGTTTGGCGATACCTTGCCCGATTCTTTGGCGGATGTCCGCAGCTCGAGCGCCGGTCTTTTCGATCCGAACGGCACACGCGATGCAGTTGTAGCTGCCATTCAGAAACTCGAAGTACGCCACAAAGATTCACCAACGAAGGCGGGCAAGCCACGCGCGTCGATCAGCTGGCCGGACGTGCCCGATCCGCTGGACTGGTCCGCACTCCCCGCAGTACCTCGCGGAGTGGTCGACGGTCCCTTGGCGAGGGACACCATCGTTGCTGCAATGTGGGTGTCCGACCTGGCTGACGCGTGGGCGAAAGTCGAGGTGATCCGATTGTCACGCGATCACCTCAGTGACGGCGATGTATTGGCACGCCCAATGCCTGTCGCAGTGGCCAAATAAGCGTTCGATGCGATCAGACGCCAATCCTTCGACGGCAATCACGGGAGTTCGAAACAATGATCACCTCGACGGCACAGTGAACTCTGAACCACCGATCGGCCGCTGGCCGGCGTTTGTCCGGCCAACTCTTGCAGTTCTCGCCGACGGCCAAATTTGGCGTACCGCTGATCTTTTCAATGCTGTAGCTGACGAGATGCAGCTCACCGAAGCGCAGCGCGCCGAGACCCTCAGCTCTGGACAGTCACGTGCCCGAAACCGAATGGGCTGGGCGCTATCGGCACTCACTCGAGCGCAAGCTGTCACCAAAGCCCGCAGCGGTTATTCAACGATCACAGATGCGGGCCGACAACTACTCGCTGATCACCCGGTCAACATCACCGAGGAGACGTTGGAGGCCATCCCCGCGTACCGCGAGTACCAACCGACGCCACGCCGGTTGCCGACCAGCACCGAGCCTGCGGATGACATTCGCTACTGGTTCGTCGGCGCTGCGTACCACCAGACCGATGACCGCAGTTCTGAGTTTGTGCAGCAAGGTATTTGGCGAAACGGCAACACGGACAAGTACACCGAAGACGTCAACTCCATGCAGCCGGGCGAACGTATCGCGATCAAGGCCGCATACACGCGGAAGCGCGACCTGCCGTTCGACAACAAGGGCAACCCGGTCTCGGTACTCGGCATCAAGGCCACCGGCACGATCACCCGCAATCACGGCGACGGGCAGACAGTCGACGTCAGTTGGGATCCACCGCAGGCCATCCGTGAGTGGTATTTCTACACCAGCCGCGCCACAGTCTGGAGGGTCGTAGCTGGAGACTGGCGTGCCGATGATCTCATCGCCTTCACCTTCGACGGCGAGGATCAAGACATCGATCAGTTCCGCAATGCCCCGTTCTGGCGCGAACGTTTCGGCGACGAGATTCCCGAAACACCTGATTCCCTCATCGACGAAGAGTCGGACGATGAAGAGCCGGCAACCGATGTCGAGACCTACACCGTCCAGGACATCATCGCCGATGGCTGCTTCATCCCCGCCGACACCTTGACCGGGTACTTGGCTGCACTGAAGTCCAAGAAGAATCTGATTTTGCAAGGCCCACCCGGCACCGGCAAGACCTGGCTGGCCAAGCGCCTCGGCTACGCGCTCATCGGCGAGAAGAGCCGAGAATACCTGCACGCCATCCAATTTCACCCATCCACATCGTACGAGGACTTTGTTCGCGGCTGGCGACCCAGCGCGGACGGCAAGCTGGTACTGGCCGACGGGGCCTTCCTGCAGATTGTCGAGCAAGCCCTCGCCGACCCCGGACACAACTACGTTGTGGTCATCGAGGAGATCAACCGCGGCAACCTCGCTCAGATTTTCGGCGAACTGCTCACGCTGCTCGAGGGCGAAAAGCGCGTGCCGTCCGAAGCCATCAACCTGACCTATCGGAAGGACGGCGAGGAACCGCTCTACCTGCCGCCGAACCTGTTCATCATCGGCACTATGAACCTGGCCGACAGGTCGCTCGCAATCGTCGACTTCGCCCTGCGCCGCCGATTCGCGTTCGCCGACCTGCAGCCGATGTTCAATACTGCATGGCGACAATGGGTTTCCACCCACAGCGGAATACCCGAGGCTGAGCTTGATACCGTCGCCCTCCGCATCGGCGAGGTGAACCAAGCTATCGCCGCCGACCGGTCCCTGGGCGACCAGTATCAAATCGGCCACAGCTTCTTCACACCGCCAACGTCGCGCAAGATCACCAATTCGCAGGACTGGCTGCGTCAGGTTGTACGCCGCGAGATCCGGCCGCTCCTGGCCGAATACTGGTTCGATGAGCCTGACCGGGTTGATCGGGAGACCGACCGCCTGCTTGGTAATTGACCATGACTGGCGTCATCGTCAGCGGCAAGACCGAGATACCGGTCCGCAACCTGTGGCTGCTGATGCTGTATGCGTCCGAGCTGTACGCCAACAACCCGGAGATCCGGGGCGGCGGCGCCGAGGATCGACCAGACGAACTCCCCGACCTGGTTGCCGAGGTCCTCGCTCGTGCGGTCGAACGCCGCCTCCAACGCAGCCTCAGCCGGGCTTACGTGACACGCAGCCAGCCGCTCACTCGGGTACGCGGCAGGATCGATGTCATCAAAACCGAATCGGCGCAGCTGCTTTCGCGGGGCCAGGTGGCGTGCCGCTATGACGAACTTGTCGTCGACAACCCCACCAATCGGCTGATCTGCGCCGGACTGATCGTCGCCGGAACCATCGCACAGGACGGCGACCGTGCTCATCGTTGCCGTCAGCTCGCCGGCATGCTCAGGCTGCAAGGAGTCACTCCAACGCTGGTCAGCCGCGCGAATGCCGACGCAATCACTTTGGGTCGTAATCAGATTGCCGACCTCGATGCGGTGAACGCGGCCCGACTTCTACTCCGGATGAACATCCCGAACGAGGAAGCCGGTACCGCGCACCGGATGTCACCCCGACGAGACGTTGCTGACATCCGCCGCCTGTACGAGGCCGCCGTGCGCGGCTTCTATCGGGCGACGCTGCGACCGCCCTGGCGGGTTCATGCTGGCGAAACCAAGCACAACTGGCCGCTGCAGGAACAGTCCCCCGGCGCGCTGGCGATCCTGCCCGTGATGCGCACCGACACCATCCTGGAACGGCCGGACCGACGCATCATCGTCGAAACCAAATTCGCCGACGCCCTCAAGCCGAATCAGTTTGGTACACCCAAGCTTTCCCGCAATCACCTGTTCCAGCTCTACGCGTACGTGCAGTCCCAGCATGATCGGGACGAGTTGAGTGCGACGACCGAAGGCGTTCTGTTGTATCCCGTCGTCGGCGGAGAGCTCGACGAGTTCGTGGTGATCAACGGGCACCGGTACCGATTCCTCACGGTGGACCTTACTGCGGCGGCTACGGAGATCCGGCAGAGACTCATGGCCGTTGTTGTCGGTTAGCAGCGGTACGTTCGCCGTGTGCCCACGGATGCGCTACTACGTTGGAGGTCCGAACGCTGTGCAGCGTTGGACAGCCTCGAAGCAGTGCATGCGCGCGTCACCGAGAAAAAGCCTGGTCGCCAGTACGCAACTGAGCACCTCAACCTCGCACTGTTCCTGCGTCTTGCCGCTGAGTTCCAGGGGTTCTGCCGGGACCTGCACACCGACGTGGCGCTCGCTATCGTCGCCGACCTCGACGACTTCTCAGGTGCTGAGGTCCACCGCAAACTTCTCCTATCGTCGCTACGGCGCGGCCGAAAACTTGACGTCGGCAACGCAAGCCCAGGCAATATCGGCAACGACTTCATGTATCTCGGCATGACATTGTGGGCGGATATCAAGAACCGGTACCCGACCAAAGGGCCAAGGTGGAACGCAGTCTTGGAGGATCTGAACAACGTTCGCAACGCCGTCGCCCACAGTGATGAGACGAAGCTGGCCATCGTTCGCACGCAACAGCCATTGACTCTGCGGACATTCCGAACGTGGCGCCGCGCGCTGAACGATGCGGCGACTGGCTTCGACACCGTGGTGCGCTCATACTTGGAAGACGTAACCGGAAAGTGACTGCAGGAGGTGGGAACCATGGCGGGGCGTAAGAAGGGCGAGTTCGCCATCGGCGACTCCGTCCACGTCGAGTTCGGGGGTCGGGACCTCATCGGCACTGTTACCGAAGTCAGCGGCTACCGTGTCTACGTCTCCGTGGAAATCGAAGGCTCCAACGAACCCTTCACCACCGTGTATCCAGCAGAGGAACTCGTACCTGCATAGTTCCCGTGTCGATGGTCAGCTCGCGCGCACCGCTCCGACAACCTCCCTCGCCATCGACAACGGATGGGCCGGAAACTGGCCATCGAAATCGGGCAGCTCGCTCATGTTCATCACGAAGCCCGTCTTCAGACCGGTGTAGGGGTCGCGGGCCCAGCCGCCCATCGGGTCATCTGCGGTGGGCTCATGAAGCCAATCATTTTGCCGCGCAATCTCATATACCGCGGCGTCGCGCATGCCAGTGGTGTGACCTTCGACGAAGAAACCCTGGACCTGTTGCACATGCTCGGCGTGTAGGTGCAACGTCAGGTTGTACTGCACGGCGTCAGACTCCTGCTTGATCTTCATGAGGCTGTATACGAACGGCACCCCGGTTGCCGTCCGCTCGACGTCGACCTCGATCAGCCCGGCCTGTCCGGCAACGACGGCGTCAGCTTCGAGGAGTCCGTCGATCATCTGGTCCTTGTCGAGCGGCATCGCGCACTCGGCCGGGTAGGGCCGCGTCGTCACGGTTCCCGTTGCGTCGTCAGCGAACAGGTAGCCGAACGCCTGCGTTCCGGGCGGATCGTCGGGCAGCAGCCTGCTCTGTTGCCAGTAATCAGCAAGCGCGAGCGTCGGCCCACCACCCCACAGGTTGACACGCATCATCGACTCCTTCTGAATTTGTCGCTCAAGTCATACACGTCGACTCAGACATTCAGACAGGTGACATGTCGTCACGCCCAACTTGTCGGTGGCGCGTGCGACGCTATGCGGCTTTCGACCGAACCGACGCAGGAGAATCCACAATGTCCGCACCACAGCAGCAGAACTTCCGAGTGGATCTCGGCGGCGTCATCTCGCTGCTCAGCAAGAACCTCTATTCCAGCCCGGGCGTGTACGTCCGCGAATTGATTCAGAACGCCTTCGACGCCACCCTCGCCCGCGACGCACTCAGCGACACGCCGACCCCGCGGACCATCACCATCTCGCCATTCGGCGTCACCTCTCCGGACTCCCCGGCCACCGAATTCGCGATCACCGACGCCGGCATCGGCGTCACCGCCGATCAAGTCGAGCAGTTCCTGGCCACCGTCGGCGCCAGTTCCAAGCGTGACGAGTTGGCCCGCAGCAGGCGCACCTACATCGGGCAGTTCGGCATCGGCCTGCTGAGCTGTTTTCTGATCGCCGACGAGATCACCGTGATCTCGCGCAGCGCCGACGGCTCCGCGCCGATTGAATGGATCGGCAACAGCGATGGGACCTACACCGTCCGACCCATCGCCGACGACGTCGCCGTCGGCACCACCGTCCGGCTTCGGCCCCGTCCAGACATGATCGGATGGGCCCGTGCGGAGCAGGTGACTCCCCTGGTCCAGCGCTACGCCGAGTTTCTGCCGATCGACATCACTGTGCTGAGAAGTCAAGGAAACAGGGAAGTTTCACGCCGGTACCCCTGGGCTGACGACTTCGGATCCCACCGCTCCAGCGTGCAGCAGGGTGTTCCACCCGTGTACGGCGGGGTCGGAGTGGGGCGCCAGTTCGACGTCGTTGCGATCAACGACGCCGGCCTCGGTTTGGATGCCGTCGCCTACATCGGTACGGCGGTGGGCAAATCGAAGTCCAGCGCCCGAAACCGGGTGTACGTCAACGACATGCTGATTGACGACGTGGACGCGACGCTGCTTCCGTCATGGGCGTTCTTTGCCTGGGCGGTAGCCAACTCGACCACACTGGAGCCGACAGCCAGCCGTGAGGCCATCGTCGACAACGCGGCGCTGGTCGCGACCCGACGCAAGCTCGGGCAGGCAGCGCTGAAGTGGTTGCGCACCTTGGCAGATACCGACCCGCAGCGGTTCTCCGAGTTCGTCGCCGACAACGAACTGGAGCTGCGCTCGGCAGCCACACGTGACGCAGACGGCGAGAATCTGGAGCTTGCCGAAGTCGTCCTACCGATGCTGACGGTCCAAACGACAGCAGGGCAGATGCGCCTGGTCGACGTGGTCGCCCACAGCCCGAACGTTCTCTATGCCGTGTCCGTCAAGGAATTTCACACCATCGCCAGCTTCAACCCGGATGGACGACTCGTCGTCAACGCCGGCCACACACTGGACCAGGAGGTGCTGCTGATGCTGCCGCAGGTCCTTTCCGGAGTGACGGTCACCCGCGCCTACCCCGCTTCCGAAGTGGCCGCACTCGCCGTACCGCCCACGGATTCGATCGGCGACTTTCTGACTTTCGAACGGCGGGCGACCCAGGCGCTCAAAGCATCTGGTGCTCGCGTTGTGGTGCGCCAGTTTCCCTCCGCCGACCTGCCCGCGGTGTTCATCGGACACGGACAGATCGACGTGGCATCGCCCGGGTACGGCAACCTCGTGCATCTGGTGGTGAATTGGGGCAATCGGGTCATCCGTGCACTGACCCGCACGAACGATGATCTGGTATTCGACCGCCTCATCCAGTTGCTCTACGTGCAGGCGCGGATGGCCGCCCAATGCGACGGCCCCGAGGACCGAGCGCTGCTATCGGAGGCCCTCGACGACGTCGTTCTGCTCGCCGCAGGCGTGGACGGAACGGAGGTCGGGAGATGAGCGTGCAACCGACCGCTGAGGAATGCGAATTCCTCGGCGATGAGGCGGCCGGGGCAGGACAGTTGGAGAAGGCTCTGGATCACTACAGTCAAGCGCGGCAATTGCGTTGCGACGCACTGACGATGGCGTTGGCGGGCGACGATCTCGACTCGCAGTCGATGTCTACTTACGGCACCGATAGCGCCCGGTTGAATCAGAAGATCCGCACGATCGTGGACGAGTTGAATCCACCAAAGACGCTGAGCGAGCGGATCGCGGACCTGCGGGTCGAGATGGACGAGCATCTGATATCGGGCCGGCTCAATCTCGCCTCCCACCTCAGTACCCAACTCGGCGCGGCGTACGAGGAGCTCGGCGACATGGACGAAGCCGAGACCGCCTATCGATCCGCCGTGGTACTCGCCCGGCAGGTCGACGCTCGTGATCCCGAGTTGTTGCTGCACACTTTTTGGGCGTTGATCGACTTTCTGCCGCCTTCCGAGGAATCGGTGGCGCTGGCGAAGGAAATGGCTTCGAATCTGATCGACCGCCGCGAGATGTACCACCCGATGCGGGCAGCTGACGCGGCGTACCGGCTCGCGCTGGCAGAGCTGGATTTCGCCGAAATCGCGCCGCAGCATGTGGATTCCGCGATCGACGGCAGCACGCGCGAGGCAATCGAAATGCTCGACGGTGTCTGCTTCCACGACAAAAGCCAGGAGCTCCAGCGATGGGTCGCCGCAGTGCTGCGGGCCGTCGGCCGCGACACCGACGCCGACCATTGGCGGGCCGCGGCCGACCGATACGAAGACTGGGAATGGTTCACGGACCAGCAGATTCCCGGGCACGTGCACCTGTGGGACATTCGGTACTGACCCTACGGCCTCGCTAGACTGGCCCTGAAGTCAGCGAAGGGGGTCGCATGGCGGACTTGGGGGGCGCACGGCTGCGCATCGAGACCGAGCCGGTCAAAGCAGCTGCGAACGAGTTTCGGACCATCGCCGATGAGTTGCGTGAAGAACTGCGCCAGCTCGTCGCGTCGGTCGATGACGTAGTCGAAGGTTCGTGGCGCGGTGAGGCCGCTCGGATGTTCGGCCGCGATTGGGATGAGTTTCGCGCCGCCGCGACGAAGATCGTCGACGACGCCGACGAAATCGCGATCCGGGTCGTCCAAAGCGTGGAGGCCTACGCAGCACAGGATGAGCGCGGTGGATCGATCGTTCGCAGCGGGTGGGATGAGCGGTAGGTCGCAATGACTGGGTACACCGTCGACGTCGACGCGCTCAATGAACTGCGGTCGAGAATGCAGGCCTACCTGGCGCACTGCGAGAGTTCGCTGAGCCGGGTGGAAGCGCTCATCGGTCAGGTGTCGCAGTCATGGGACGGCGCAGCCGCCGAGGCATATGAGGCTCGCCACCGGGACTGGGTGCAGTCAGCGCACGACATGCGCACCGAGCTCGAGGACTTCACCGCTTGGTCCGCCCAGGCCGAAGACGCCTACCGGACAGTCATGGCGATGAATCTGCGCATGGCCGGCCAGTAGCGAGCATCCATGGGTACTTGGGTTGTCGATTCAGACTGGTATTTCCTGACCGCGGCGATACTCGGCCGTGCGGGATCGAAGGTGGCTGGTGCTGCCGGCGTGGTCTCAGGCGCGTCGCACGGCTCCGGCCACATGGCCGGCAACGACCCGGTCGGCACGAAATGGGGATCGCGGTATGACAGCGCCGCGCGCGATGCTCTCGGTGGCGCCGATTCGCTGGCACAAGCCTGGTCCTCGCTGGCTGGACGCGTCTACCAAGCCGGAATCAACCATGCGTGGGCTGAGTTCCACGCCGGCCGTCGCAAGATTCCCGTCCCGGCGAATCTGCCACCCCGACCGGCGATCTCTGAACCGTCGTCGACGATCTCCAGTTCCGTGGGCGCCAATGGCGTCGGCCTGACCGACATCATCCCCGGCTTGGTCGAGGCGGTTGGCAAGGAAACTCCGAACGCAGACACGAAGGGCCTCGACGCCGCTTCGGACATGTGGCAACGGTTCGCAACGACGGTCGCTGAAGCTGTCAGTGACGTGGTGAGTCAGGTCAGACGACCGGACCACGACATGCCCGACGCCACCGCGTTCTACGAGACAATCGCCAATCTGAGCGCTCCCGCGGATGCCGTCGCCGCCGACGGCCGCACACTGAGTGCCCTAACGCACAGCTTCTCTGCAGCCACCAGCGCGATGCGCGCGAACATCGCCAGTGAGGTCAACAGCACCGCGATGTGGATGGGCGGGGCCGCGTCAGTCGTGGTGCTGTCGTCGGAAGTCACTGGCGGCGCGTCATTCCGGGCTGTGCCCGCGGCCATGCGGTGGCGGCTCAACCAGGCCGGCACCAACATCCGGAGCTACATCGCCGCGGTAGAAACCGCTGCGACAGCGATCGATTCACTCACCGTTGCACTCGACCCGACCAAGAAGGGTCTGCTCGACCGCCAGAAGTTCGTCGACATCGAGATCTACGATCCCGACGGCACCAAGACCCATCACCATCGCATTCCCCTGTCCAAGTGGCTGGCCTGGCAGAACTATCTGCACCGCGGCGGCCAAGAGTGGGACTGGAATCGCTGGAGCGCCAACTACGACCAGCTTCAAGAGAACTCTGCAAACGGCTGGTGGTTCGACAAATACGCGGCCGAAGTGATGGGCTACAGCAAGGACGACGGATGGCATTCGCAATACTCAGACCAGACGATCGTCCCCGGTCGTCGCTGGGACTGGGTGAGTCCCGATCTCAACGAGTTCATCGAGAACAAGAGTGGACGCCTCGACATGGACCAGCTGGCCAAAGACGAACGCGTTCTAGCCCTCGGTCATCAGCTCACCTACAACCTCAACGCAAACTATCCGTACAGCCCAGCGGAGATCGCTGCGCTCCAGAGTCTGCAAGACAGATATCCAGACCAGTTCACGGTGAATCGACTGTGACCAACAGGGAGAATCAGGATGGGTAAGTCGTTCGACTACGTCCCCGTGCAACTCACCAAGGCGTTCCGCGAAGCGCAAACCAACGAACAGTTCTTGGGTTGGCTGAAGATGCAGGAAGCCTCGATGGAAATCGAATTTCCCTATGAAGACCTACCGGACGTGCGCGACATCATGTTCACCAAAGACAGTCTTGCGGTAGTCGAACAGAAGCTGATGGAGCTGTACCCCGACGATCCCAGCGCCTATGCAAATGAGGAAGCTGTTCACCGAACGATGCGCTACGCGTACTACGTTGGCGAAACAGTCCGACGTGCCATTGAAGCAACCTGGGTAGCACTGCCGCCGCCCAGCCAGAAAGGCCAACCGGGAGCGTTGCTCCCGGCCATCGACGTGCTCTTCGACGAGATGTTGGTTCAACCCTTGCTGTTGATCCGATTCGCACTCACCCGCCGAACAGGCCTGGAGATCACGCGCGTGTACAACAACATTCTGCGTCTCTATGACGAATGGGCTGAAAAGGGTCGTCCACCACGGGAGTTTGGCGGCACCTTGCGCGAGGAATGAGTGGCTGACGTTGAAGAATCGTCATGGGTGAGTCCTTCGACTACGTCCCGACACAACTCACTCGAGCGTTCCGCGATGCACAGTCCAACGAACAGTTCCTGGGCTGGCTGAAGATGCAGGAAGCGGTCATGGAGATCGAATTCCCGTACTACGACCTCCCCGAGATACGCGAGCAGATGTACACCGAAGCGAGCTTGGCGATAGTCGAACAGAAGCTCCTCGACCTGTACGACAACCATCGAAGCGCCTTCTCGCTCGAGAACGTCCACACGACCATGAGGTACGTCTACTACGTTGGCGAAACATTTCGCCGTGCCTGTGAAGGGACATGGGTGGCCCTCCCCGTGGCCGACGCATACCTACCTGCGATTGACTTTCCGATGCGCGAAACCATGACTAAGCCAACAGACCTCGTAGAGGGAGCAGTCAACCGACGCGACGGGAAACACCTGACGAAGGTCTTCGGACACGCCGTGCGCAGCTATCGCGAGTGGACTGAAGCAGGCAAGCCCGAACGGACCTTCCGCGGCACCCTGCGCGAAGCCGACGAATAGGCGGGCCGTCCTAGTTTTTGAACCGAGCAACCAATCAGTCACAACTTGTCGGCTCGACATGCAACACTGCTCGGTTCGCCCGCCAGCAAAGGAATTCGCATCGTGACAACACCTCGACCATTGACCGGCAGAAATTGACGAGAGTAATTGTCAATACCTGTGGATTGGTGTTTTTCAGGCGACCTCCGTTCCGGTCGGGGTGGCCGGGTTGTCGGCCG
>NZ_JBJIAO010000062.1:0-17158 GCF_045310825.1 Mycobacterium sp. SMC-21
GAGTGTAGGAACCCTCATTTTCGAGAGACCTCGACCTCTATCCCGGCAACGACGCGCCAACCACCTCTACACCCTCAACTGCGAAGAGCCCATTTACTGCCTGAATCAACTATCACCCTCGTAATTCAAGCGTTGACCTCCTCTTGCAGTGAACACTAGCCGTAGGCAAAGCAGATGCTGCTACCAGCGGACGAGCCGGTATACGTCAGCGCCGCCTAACAGTTGGTTGGCGCCCAGATGCGCGGAAGCATAGCCGCGATCGGCGAACTTCTGGAGTATTTCATTCCGCTTCGCAATTGAATTCCCATACGGGTCCGCCGGCAAGACCCTACTCACGTAATAGACGTGTCGATTCGAGAGGCTGGACAGATCCGGAAAATGGTTGATCAATTCGTCCTGGCTGGCTACGAAAGTCACCGCGTCAGGCGGAACCGACCACAATGTCGGCGGTACAACTCCACGCCGATCCGAATCGATCACGATCGCGGCGTCGGATGCCGGCACTAGCGCGGTTGTCTGCGTGTAGCGATAGCCGGCGTGCACGGTAGCCAGCGTTACCCCGACAAACTGGAATACGAGGAGCACCGACAGCACCACAGCCACCACGTGCGAACGCCGCGCCGACACCGCAAGCCCGACGAATAGAAATGGGGTGATGAAGTACAAATAGAGCGGACGCATGGAATGCACCGGGCTGATGAAAGAGACGTACAGCGCGATGATGGCCAGCCAGCAACTGAAGAACATCTGCAATGGCACTGCCGACGCAGTCGGAACGAATTCATGCCAGCCGCCGTGACGACGCACCACCCACTTGGCGGCGATCCACAGAATCGGCGAGACCACCACCACTGTCAGGACACCGCCCACGACGGCGCCGATCTCGACACCGTACGACTGGTACGCGGGATCGATCGGCGCAAACGCCTCGTACAGCGGGCCGAGCAACGCCACGATCCGGACCCCGAGCATGGGCCAGGAAAAATGCTGTGCCTGTTCCCCGCCACGGTGGAATGACTCCCAGAACCCCGGGTTTCCCATGCCGAACGCGCTGACGGCGACGACGCCGACGGCGACCAGACCGGCAAACTCCCAGTACCGCCGGCGGGCCACGATGGCGACACCGACGAGCAGCAAGGCAAACCCGGCAGGGACGACGAACAAGTACTGAGTCAGCAGGCCCAAGGCAATGACAGGGGCAAGTGCGACCAGGTAACCGAATTTGTGGCGGGTGAACCACAAGCAGACGAACAACAACAGTAGCGTCGACCACAAGCCGAGCAACGCATACTGGCGAATAGCGACCGCGCTCGCTCGGACCGCCATGGAGAGTGCCCACGTCAACACAGCGGCCGCACCTAAGAAGGTGGGGATCTCGAGCACCCGGCACACCGCAAAGAGCAGCAGTGCCGTCATGACAACAAGCACAACGTTCAGCATGGCTGCGGCCGGGATCGAGACACCGAAAAACGAGAACCAGATGTGCAGCAGCCAGAAATACAAAGGCGGATGGATGTCAAAATGCGCCAGATCGGTGCGAATCCGGTCGAAACATCCCGGATTCCGCAGACTCCAATAGTCCTGCCAGGTCTGCACAGATACCCATTGACCAATGGGAATGAATTGCGAATAGCGCCCCTGATTGCAAGTCGCCGACAGCATGGTGATCGCGTCATCGTGAGACAGCGAAGTCGACACCATCGCGCGTACCACCAAGAGCACGATCAATGCGACGACGAGCCAAACCGCCACCGCGGGCGTCAGCCGATACGCCGCAAATCTCCCGAACAAGCGTTCACACCGTTGGCGTCCACCCTCGTAACGCGTGCTCAAATTGGCGCTCCCCTGATAACCGGCCATGCCCTGACCCGAATCTCCCAGACGACGACAGTACCCGTCCGACCCGTCCGGCTACCGCCTGAGCGCGCCGCCCGGACGATGTGTGAGGCACTGCTTTCGGCCTACCGCTATCGACCGATATGCCGTCGTCTCATCGCCCAAGAGTCTCTTCAGGGCAATGACGACAGAGCAACTACCGGATCGACGGCGACGGCCGAATTGCCACCGACCCTCCTGCCGATCGCGCTGCCGGTGAACACCGCCAGGGCCAGCCAGATCAGCACGAAGCCTGCCCACCGGCCCACCGGCATCGGCTCATGCCCGACGATGACGCCCCACGCCATCTGCAACGCCGGCGTCAGGTACTGCAGCAGGCCCATGGTGACCAGCGGAAGCCGTTGCGCCGCACCGGCGAACATCAGCAACGGCAGCGCCGTCACCGGGCCGCACAACATCATCAGAAGTGTGTGGCCCGCGCCCAGCTCGGGAACCGTCGCCTGGCCCGCAACCGTGAGGACGGCGATGTAGGCCAACGCGAACGGGGCAGCCACCCCGGCCTCGACGCCGACGCTGACCCGTGGGTCAGCGGGAACCACCTTCTTGACCGCGCCGTACACACCGAACGACACCGCCAGGCCGAGGCCGATCGCGGGAACCTCGCCGGCCTGCACCGCGAGCACGATCACCGCGGCCGCGCCGATGGCCAACGCCGTGGCCTGGGCCCGATTCAGGCGCTCGCCGAACACCGCGACGCCCAGCGCCACACTCACGAGGGGGTTGATGAAGTAGCCCAATGCGGCGTCGACCACGTGGCCGTTGCTGACCGCGTAGATGTAGATGCCCCAGTTCAGCGAGATCAACGCCGAGGCCGCGACCAGCAAGCCCCAGGTACGGCCCGACAGCCGGCGCAGGTCACCCAGGCGGCGACCGGCGGCCAGCACCACGAACATCAGCAGCAGGGTCCAGACGATGCGGTGGGCCAGCACCTCGAACGCCGTGGCCGGCTTGAGCAGCGGGAAGAACGCCGGAAACAGACCCCACGTGCCGTAGGCGCCGAGCCCGAGCAGCAGTCCCCGGTTCTGGTTCGAAGTTGCCGTCGCGGTTGTGGTCACTGACGATGCAACACGTCCAGAGCATGCTGCAATTCCGGCGGGTACTCGCTGGTGATCTCGATCCACCGGCCGTCAGCCGGGTGCGCGAATCCCAGCGAGCGCGCATGCAGCCATTGCCGCCCGAGCCCAAGCTTTTTCGCCAGCGTCGGGTCGGCACCGTAGGTCAGGTCGCCGCAACAGGGGTGGTGCAGCGCCGAGAAGTGCACGCGGATCTGATGCGTCCGCCCCGTCTCCAGGTGCACGTCGAGCAGGCTGGCGGCCACGAACGCCTCGATGGTGTCGTAGTGGGTGATGCTGTGCCGGCCGCCTTCGGTGACGGCGAACTTCCAGTCATTGCCCCGGGCCCGCCCGATCGGCGCATCGATGGTGCCGCTCGACGGATCCGGGTGGCCCTGCACCAGCGCGTGGTAGCGCTTCTCCACGGTGCGGTGCTTGAACGCCCGCTTGAGCACCGTGTACGCCCGCTCGGACAGCGCCACCACCATGACGCCGGACGTGCCGGCATCCAGCCGGTGCACGATGCCCTGCCGCTCGTGGATGCCCGACGTGCTGATCCGGAAGCCGGCCGCGGCCAGCCCGCCGAGGACCGTCGGGCCCGTCCAGCCCAACGAGGCATGTGCCGCCACCCCGGCCGGCTTGTCGACGGCCACGATGTCATCGTCGGAGTAGAGGATCGCCATGCCCTCGATGTCCTGCGGCGTGTTCTCTAGCGGCGCCGGCGCCTCGGGCAGGCGGACCTCCAGCCAGGAGCCCGCCACCAGCTTGTCCGACTTCGCCGCCGGCGCGCCGTCGATATCGACGCCGCCGTCTTCGGCGATCGTGGCGACCGCGGTGCGCGACAACCCCAGTAGGCGTGCCAGACCCGCGTCCACCCGCATCCCGGCCAGTCCTTCGGGGACCGGCATCGAACGGCTGCTCATCGGCCGGTTTCAGCCTCGTCGGCGGCCGCGGCGGCCGGTTCCGGCTGTGCCGGCGAATCCTGTTGTATATCAGCGGCTTCCGTGGAATCGGCGGCCGGCGCCTGCTTGCTCTCGGTATCGAAATCGATGCCGAACATCGACAGCCCGACCAGCAGCACCGCCCCGCACACCACCGCGGAGTCGGCGACGTTGAAGACCGGCCACCAGCCGACCGAGAGGAAGTCGACCACGTGCCCGCGCAGCGGCCCCGGCGACCGGAAGAACCGGTCCATCAGGTTGCCCACCGCACCGCCGAGGATCATCCCCAGGCCCAGCGCCCACCACAGCGAGACCAGCCGCCGGCCCATCCAGATGATGCCCAGGACCACGCCGGTGGCGATCAACGTCAGCACCCAGGTGTAACCGGTCGCCATCGAGAAGGCCGCCCCGGAATTGCGGACCAGCGTCCAGGTGATGGTGTCACCGATGATCTCGACCGGCTGACCGGGCACCAGCAGCTTCACCGCCAGCACCTTGGTCAGGACATCCAGCCCCAGCACCAGCGCCGCGACCATCAGCAACAGCCGCAACCGTCGCGCGACGGGCTGGGCCTGCGCCGGCTCGGTCACCGGCGATTCGGCGCTCTCACCCGTCTCCGGCCCGGCCTTCTCAGCCGTCTCCGGCCCGGTGCCCGAGGTCGCCTCCGGCTCCGTGGATTCATCAGTCACTCCCCCATCATCCCAAAGACCCCGTGAGGAACAATTTCGCCCATGACTCGCGTCGTCGTGATCGCCACCGGAGGCACCATTGCCACCAGCACCGACCAACACGGAATAGCCCGCCCGACACGTAGCGCCGGCGACCTGGTGCACGATCTGGGCGCCGGAGTCCAGGTCGACACCGTCGACCTCATGTCGGTCGACAGCTCCGAACTGACGCCGGCCGACTGGGACCGCATCGGGGCTGCCGTGCGGGCCGCCGGTGACGCCGACGGGATCGTCATCACGCACGGCACCGACACCATGGAAGAAACCTCGTTGTGGCTCGACATGACGTACGACGGCGCCGTACCGGTGGTCCTGACCGGCGCCATGCGCAGCAGCGACGCACCCGATGCCGACGGCCCGGCCAACCTGCGGGACGCGATCACCGTCGCCGCCAGTGGGTCGGCCCGCGACCTCGGCGTGCTGGTCAGCATGGCCGGGCAGGTGTGGCAGCCCCTCGGCCTGACCAAGACCGGGCACGGTTTGCTCGGCACGGCGGTCGGGTCGCTCGATGACGGCTCGTTCGTCGCCGGCGCGGTCAAAAAGCGGCCACGACTGGGCGCGTTGTCGGCGGCGTCCGCGCCGCGGGTGGACATCGTCGCCGCGTATGCCGGCAGTGACGCACTGGCGATGGACGCCTTTGCCGCGGCCGGCGCCGGCGGAATCGTCCTCGAATCGCTCGGCTCGGGCAATGCCGGGTCCAAGGTGCTCGCCGGGGTGCAGCGGCTGTGCGCTGCCGGCGTCGCGGTGGCGATTGCGACACGGGTGCCCGGTGCGCGCGTCACATCGGGCTACGGTCCCGGACGGGCATTGCTGGACGCCGGGGCGGTGTCCGCGGGCGGGTTGCGCGCCGCTCAGGCCCGGGTGTTGCTGATGGCGGCACTCGCCGCCGAAATACCGGTCACAGACCTGTTCGCTGAGTGGGTTTAGCGAAACTGTCCCACTGGGTGGACGACTTGTCCGTCAACGTGCACTCAATTGACGACCCAATGATAATTTCCCCCACGCCCAACTCCCGGGGGGAAGACAGTGGAATCGACGGCGCTCGGTAGCCGACACCAACAGCAGAAGCGTCTCGACATTCAGGGCATGCGCGCGATCGCGGTGGCCCTCGTCGTGCTGTTCCACGCGGAGATCCCCGGATTCGGTGGCGGTTACGTCGGCGTCGACGTCTTCTTCGTGATCTCCGGATTCCTGATCAGCACGCACCTGTTGAGCGAGCTGCACCAGCGCGGGCACATCCGGTACGGCGCGTTCTACGCCCGGCGGGTGCGCCGGCTGCTGCCGGCCGCCTTGACCGTCATCGTCGCCACGGTGGCCGCGGCGGCCTACTGGGTGTCTCCCCTGCAGTTCGGGTACGTCGTCAAGGACGCCATCGCCGCGACGTTCTACGTGCCGAACGTCCTGTTCGCCTACCGCGCGACCGACTACCTCGCCGACAAGACGCCGTCGCTGTTCATGCACTACTGGTCGCTCGGTGTGGAGGAACAGTTCTACCTGCTGTGGCCGGCGTTGCTCGTCGGGCTGTTCGGTCTGGTCAAGCTGCGCGCCCGCCGGGTGGCGGCCATCGGCGCCGTCGTCGCGGCATCGTTCGCACTGTGCGTGTGGTTGACCGGTTTCTCACAGCCGAACGCCTTCTTCATCCTGTTCCCGCGGATCTGGGAGTTCGGCGTCGGCGGCCTCGTCGCGCTCGTCGTGCTGACCCGTGGCCGCGTCTTCGGCCCCCGGATCGGCGCCGTCGCCGGTTGGGCCGGGCTGGCCGCCATCGTGGGCAGCGGTGTCCTGTTCTCCACCGCCACCGAGTACCCCGGCGACGCCGTGGCGGCGCCGGTGCTCGGCACAGCGCTGCTGATCGCCGCCGGCCCCGTGCGCTGGGGTCCCGCGGCACTCCTGAGCCTGCGCCCCCTCACCTGGATCGGCGATGTCTCGTACTCGCTGTACCTCGTGCACTGGCCCCTGCTCGTCTTGCCCGTCGCCGCCACCGGATACATGCACACCTTGCCCATGTGGCTGCGCGTCGCGATCGTCGCGGCCTGTGTCCCGCTGGCGTGGCTGCTCTACCGCTACGTCGAACAACCGGGCCAGCACATGACATGGCTGAACGCGGCCCGCCCCCGCCGCACACTCGCCGCGACGGCAGGCGTGATGGCCGCCGTCTGTGCCGTGGTTCTCACGGTCGCCGTCGTGCAGTCCCCCCGGCGCGACGCCGGCCGCCCCGCGGTGCACGCGGCGCTGAGCGTGAAACCCGCCGGGACCCCGTATGTGCCGAGCAACCTCACCCCGGAGCTCTCCGACGGTGCCGGCGGTGAGCCGGTCATCTACGCGAACGGCTGCCACCGCGGCCAGTGGGCCACCGACCCGGCCGGCTGCACCGTCGGGACCAACCCGCAGGCGCCGCTCGTCGTCCTGTTCGGCGATTCCCATGCGGCGCACTGGTATCCGGCACTATCCGCCCTCGCCGACCAGGGCCTGATCCGGCTCGACAACCGCACCAAGAGTCACTGCCCGTCGGCCCATATTCATATCGCCACCTACCCGCGGTGTGCCGAATGGCGCGAAAACGTGCTCGACAGCCTCGCCGCAGCCAAACCGGCACTGATCCTTCTCGGCGCCTGGGGATCCAGCTATGTGCTGAACGATGCCGACCCGGCGGCGCACTGGCGAAAGGCGCTGACAGACACCATCAGTGAGCTCCCGGCGCAGACACGCGTCGCGGTGCTCGCCGATACCCCGTCGATCGGGGTGGCGCCCACCTTCTGCCTGGGGCTCTACCCCGACGACGCCCAGCGCTGCGCACTGCCTCGGGACCGGGCGCTGAACCAGGCCGTCCGCCGGGCCGAGACGGAGCTGGCCGCCGGCAGCACATTCGACTACCTGGATTACAGCGACTACCTGTGCAACGACGCCGTCTGCCCCAGCATCATCGGGGACACGCTGGTCTATCGCGACGGCCACCACCTCACGGTGAACATGAGCACCGCGCTCGCCCCGATCATCGGCGCCGACGTGCTGTCCCTCCTCGCACCGGAAGGGCAGCCCTCCACTGCGGACACTCCACAGGTCCGGGAAGCGTTGGTCGCCCGCAGCAGCGGAACGCCGAATCTCGCCCGCGGCCTTCATCCCCACCGGGACTAGGCGTCAGGCGGCGCCGTCGTCGGTCGGCAACTGCGCCAGGTAGTCCTGCCAGTCCAGGCTGTCGACGGGGTCGGCGCGGGTGATCCGCGGATCGTCGGCCGCGACGGTGCGGGCCACCCCGGGACCGCTGGCCCGGGTCTCGAACCGCACCGTCATGACACCGTGCCCGGCGCCCTGCACCCAGCCGTGGCCGTGGTCCGGATGCTGGACGTCGTCACCGACGCGCCACGGGGATTCGATCGGGGCGGCGCTCAGCGCGGCGGCCTGACCCGCCGAGGTCGCGACCTCGGCGTCGTCCGTCATCTCCAGCTCCGGGAACAACGACTCCTGCCGGGCGTCAGTCAGGCCCGAAAACCCTACGCCCACAAGGCGAATCGGGCCGATCTCGACCGGGTCGAGCAGCAGCCGGCGGGCCGTCGCGGCCAGGGTCGACGGGTCGGTGGTCGCGTACGGCAACGTCGCCGAGCGCGTCAACGTACTCATGTCGGACTTCTTCAGCTTCACCGTGACGGTGCGGGCACCGCGACCGTCGCGCTGCAGCCGACGATGCGCATGCTCGGCGATGGGCCCGATCTTCTCGCGCAACTGCTCCAGCGTGGTGAGGTCGATCTGGAACGTGGACTCGGCGCTGATCTGTTTGGCCTCGGCCCGCTCGACCACCGGACGGTCATCGATGCCGCGGGCCAGCCGGTGCAACGCCGGGCCGACGGTGCCGCCGAGGACGTCGGCGGCTTCGGCATCGCTGAGCGCCGCCAGCGCGCCGACGGTCTCGATGCCCAGCCGGTGCAGCTTCTCCTCGGCGACCGGCCCGATCCCCCACAATTTCCGGACCGGCAACGCCGCCAAGAGCGAGCCCTGCTCGTCGCCGCTGATGATCCGGACCCCGTCGGGTTTGGCCAGGCCCGACGCGATCTTGGCGACCTGCTTGCCCGATCCGGCGCCGACCGAGGCCACCAACCCCGTCTCCGACCGCACGGCAGCCCGCAGGTCTTCGCAGAACTGCCGGACCGCGTCGGGCTCGGCGCCGACCAGTTCGGCCGGCTCACCGAACGCCTCGTCGAACGACAACTGCTCCAGCACCGGCACCACGGCACGCACCGCGTCGAGCGCGCGCCGGCTGGCCACCGAATACACCGCGCCCCGCGGCGGCAGCACGACCGCGGACGCCCCCACCAGCCGCCGGGCCTGGTGCATGGGCATCGCCGAGCGGGCACCGAATCGGCGCGCCTGGTAGCTCGCCCCGGCCACCACGCCACGACCACCGAGCCCGCCGACCAGCACCGGGCGGTCCCGCAAGGTAGGCCGAGTCAACTGCTCGACGGACGCGAAGAAGGCATCCATGTCCAGATGCAGGACCCAGCGATCCACAGCAGCCAATCTAGAGGGGCGAGCGTAGCGACGGGAAATATGACAGTCGCTACGCTTCACCGAATGAACGACGTGCCGATCCGTGACGAATCGATCCGGCTGGGTCAGTTCCTCAAACTCGCCAATCTCATCGACAGCGGAGCCGACGCCAAGGCGGTCATCGGCGACGGGCTCGTGAGCGTCAACGGCGAGGTCGAGACGCGGCGCGGACGGCAGCTGCGCCCCGGCGACACCGTGACCTTCGAGGGTCAGTCGGCCCGGGTGAGCAGCTAGCGCCCGTTCGCCGGAAACCGGGTCAGGCCTTGGCGATCGCGGCCCGGACGCCGTCGCCGACATCGGCACCGTCGGCCAGCTCGGCCGCATCGACCACGGTGAACCCGGTGGCCAGGATCTCGCCGGCGATCAGGTCGGCATGGGTCGTCGCCCACGCCCGCTTGTCGGCCGGCACCGCGAACGTCACGGTGATCCGGTCCGAAACCTCCAGCCCGGTGGACTTGCGCAGGTCCTGCAGCTCGCGGATGCGGTCCTTGGCCCAGCCCTCGGCCTCCAGCTCGGGCGTGACGGTGGCGTCGAGCACCACCAGGCCCGCGCCCTCCGGCAACGCCGCGGTGAAGTCCGGTTCCGCGGCAACGAGTTTCGAGCTGTACTCCTCCGGCAACAGCACGGCGGGCCCGGCGGTCAGCGTGCCGTCGGGGTTGACGACACCCTCCCCGGCCTTGACCGCCTTGATCGCGGCCTGCACGTCCTTGCCGATGCGCGGGCCGGCGACGCGCGCGTTGACCGCCAGCTCGAACTTTCCGTAAGCGTCGATGTCGTCGGTCAGCTCGACGGCCTTGACGTTGAGCTCGTCGGCGATGAGGTCTTTGAACGGCGCGAGGGCCGACGGGTTGTCCACGGCCACCGTCAGTTTCGGCAACGGCAGCCGCACGCGCAGCTTCTTGGCCTTGCGCAGCGACGAACCCGCCGAGCACACCTCGCGCACGCGGTCCATCGCCGCGACCAGCTCGGGGTCGGCCGGGACCACACCCGCTTCGGGCCAGTCCGTCAGGTGGACGGAACGCTCGTCGGTCAGCCCCTGCCACATCTTCTCGGTGGCCAGCGGCAGCAGCGGTGCGGCCAGGCGGCAGGTCACCTCGAGCACGGTGTGCAGCGTGTCGATGGCGTCGGCGTCCTCTTCCCAGAACCGCGAACGGGACCGGCGCACATACCAATTGGTGAGCGCCTCGGCGAACTGGCGCAGCTGCTCGCAGGCGCCCGAGATGTCGCACGCGTCGAGCGACTCGGTGAGGGTGTCCCGCAGGTCGGCGAGCTTGGCCAGGATGTACCGGTCCAGCACGTGCGTCGAATCCGTGCGCCACGTGCCCTTCTTCGGTGCATACAGCGCCAGGAAGGAGTACGCGTTCCAGACCGGCAGCAGCACCTGCCGGACACCGTCGCGGATGCCCTGCTCGGTGACGATCAGGTTGCCGCCCCGCAGGATCGGCGAGGCCATCAGGAACCAGCGCATGGCGTCCGAACCGTCGCGGTCGAACACCTCGGACACGTCCGGGTAGTTGCGCAGCGACTTGCTCATCTTCTGGCCGTCATTGCCCAGCACGATGCCGTGTGCCACACAGGTTTTGAACGCCGGGCGGTCGAACAGCGCGGTCGCCAGCACGTGCATGGTGTAGAACCAGCCGCGCGTCTGGCCGATGTACTCGACGATGAAATCGCCTGGGAAATGGGCCTCTTCGCTGGCCGAGCCGTCGAACCAGTCCTGATTCTCGAACGGGTAATGCACCTGCGCGTAGGGCATCGAGCCCGAGTCGAACCAGACGTCGAACACGTCCTCGATGCGGCGCATGGTCGACTTGCCGGTCGGGTCGTCGGGGTTGGGCCGGGTCAGCTCGTCGATGTAGGGGCGGTGCAGGTTGTCGGGCCGGACGCCGAAGTCTCGTTCCAGCTCGTCGAGGCTCCCGTAGACGTCGATGCGCGGGTAGGCCGGGTCGTCGGACTTCCACACCGGAATCGGGCTGCCCCAGTAGCGGTTTCGCGAGATCGACCAATCACGCGCGTTGGACAGCCACTTGCCGAACTGGCCGTCCTTGACGTGCTCGGGGTACCAGGTGATCTGCTGGTTGAGCTCGACCATCCGGTCCCGGAACTCGGTGACCTTGACGAACCACGACGACACCGCGCGGTAGATCAGCGGGTTGCGGCACCGCCAGCAGTGCGGGTAGGAGTGCTCGTAGGTCTCGTGGCGCAGCAGGACCGGTGCGTTGGCCGCGGCCGGGCCGGTGCCGTTCTTGAGGTCCTTGATGATCTGCGGGTTGGCCTCGAAGACCTGCTGGCCCTGGTAGTCGGGCACCGTCGAGTCGAACCGGCCCGTGGAGTCCACCGGCGTGACGGCGACGATCCCGGCGGCGTCACAGGTGGCCTTGTCGTCCTCGCCGTAGGCCGGCGCCATGTGGACGATGCCGGTGCCGTCCTCGGTGGTGACGAAATCGCCCTGCAAGACCTGAAACGCGTTCTGCGCCTTGTCACTGTCGACGAAGAACGCGAACGGCGGCAGGTAGTGCGTGCCCAGCAGTTCGGCGCCGAGGTAGCTGCCGACGACCACCGGCTCTTCGCCGAACTCGCGCGCATAGGCCGCCAGCCGCGGCTCGGCCAGCACGTAGTTCTGCTCGTCGGGGCCCACCACCTGCACGTAGGTGACCTCGGGGTGGACGGAGACGGCCTGGTTGGACGGCAGCGTCCACGGCGTCGTGGTCCAGACGAGGAGGCGGGCACCGGCCACCGGTCCGTCGGTCGCGACGAACCCTACGGTCAGCGCCGGATCCTGCCGGCTCTGGTAGACGTCGTCGTCCATCCGCAGCTCGTGGTTGGACAGCGGCGTCTCGTCGTTCCAGCAGTACGGCAGCACGCGGTTGCCCTCATAGGCCAGACCCTTGTCCCACAGCTGCTTGAACGCCCAGATCACCGACTCCATGAACGTCAGGTCCAGGGTTTTGTAGTCGTTGTCGAAGTCGACCCAGCGGGCCTGGCGCGTGACGTAGGACTGCCACTCGTTCGAGTACTTCATGACCGAGGCCCGGCACGCGTCGTTGAAGGCGCCGATACCCATGGCCTCGATCTGGGCCTTGTCGGAGATGCCGAGCTGGCGCTGCACCTCGAGCTCGGCGGGCAGGCCGTGGGTGTCCCAGCCGAACCGGCGCTCGACCTTGTAGCCGCGCATGGTGCGGTAGCGCGGAACGATGTCCTTGACGTAACCGGTCAGCAGGTGGCCGTAGTGCGGCAGCCCGTTGGCGAACGGCGGACCGTCGTAGAAGACGTATTCGGGGGCGCCGTCGCGGCGCGCGATGCTGGCACGGAAGGTGTCGTCACGGGCCCAGAACTCCAGAACCTCGGTCTCGAGGTCGGGGAAATTCGGTGTGCCACTGGCGGTCTTGGGGTACGCGCTCACGTCTGGTCTCCAGTGCCGTCAGCACCAAACGGTGCTCAGTTCCAGGCACGGGGACGACGATCTCGCGTCTGGACGCGAGTGCCGCGGTACCACCCCGCTTGCGCACCGCCGACCCCGGAAGGTCGCACACGTGCGCCGCTCAACTGCAGGCGATGACGGGCCCACCCGTTCGGTTCTACTGAGCCGCGGCGTTGATGGCCCCGGCCGTTCTTCCGAATGCTCCCCGGTGATGGCCGGATCGATGCGAATGCAGCGATTCTAACGGGCGCGGGCCGCCGCGGAGCACGCCGGACTACTCCGCGACCGGCAGGGCCTCCGAGGCGAGCTCGATGACGGCGTAAGAGAACTGCTCGGCGAGTTCTTCCACGGTGTAGGGCTCGAACTGGTGCCGGGCGTACCACCAGTCGACGTGCAAGGCGTCGTCGGCGTGGAACGCGCGGACCTCGAGCGTGTGGGCCGGGCCCGGGTGCTCGCCGTCGATGGCGGACATGCCGTAACTGAACAACACGTCGGCAACGTCGTTCGGGTCGGCCGCGGCGGCCGCCAGGGCGCCGCGGACCGCCTGCACCATCGCGGTGGCGTCGACGTCCGATGCGGAGGCCGCCTCCACCTCGAGCCGCCGGATCACGGCCAGGCCGCCGCCGGAGCGTTCCTTCGCTGCGGCCACGTCGACCGCGGCTCGGCCGGGCCCGATGACCCGCTCGATCGCGCGGCCGAGGGCGGCGATCAGCAGCACCTCGGCATCGACTCCCAGGTATTCGACCGCGCCCTCGAGCTCGGCGGTGATCACCGGCGACAGCGGGGCCTCGAGGCGCCGCATGTCGACCGCAGTACCGGCGGTGTCGAAGCCGCCGAACTCGTAGTCGGCGACATGCATCGTCGCCGCAGCAGCAGAAGGGAGAACGGCGTCGAACTCACCGGCGTACGCAAGAGTCATGTGATGCAAACTACAACACGATTCCCAAATTTGGGACATAGCTCCCGAAACTGTGACGCCCATGTCAATTACGGCTTATGTGTCGCAAAAACAGTTGCTAGCAACCAAAGGGGGGAAGGGTCTATCGTGGCAGAGTGCCCCGAACAGACCAGAACGGCAGACAGCTCAAGGCGCTGCTCGACTACATTCTCGACGGCGACGTCGAAGCGAGGGAGATCTACGGTGCGCTCGGAACGTCGAGCAGTACGTACTACCGGCGGATCAAAGAGGCCGATTACCCCAATGCGGAAGAACTCCGCCTGGTGGCCGATCACTTCCGGCTGAGCTACCCCGACCTGCAAGTTCGGTTCGGCCTGATGAGCCACGACGAGGTCATCAACTACATCCAGTCGGCACCCCTCGCGGTTGCCACGGCGGCGCCGGCGGTCCCCAAACGCGCCACGAAATTGTCGGAAATGACGCGACGTGCTGATGCACCGCCGCTCTGACAAGTAAAATCTGAGCGTTCGCAGGCGCCGGCAAAGGCTTCAACCGTGGCTCTCACAGTTCTCATCACCATCACTCTCGCCTGTATGGCGTGGAGTCTGTGGATCCGTCGCGTCACCTGGTCCTGCCGCTGGGAAGTGGCCGCGACCCTCAACATCGCGCTGCAGGCCGCGGCTGTCGTCCTGATGTCCCCGATGGCCGCCGACACGTTGGGCCGCGCCATCCACTCGATGACCGGCGTCTGGAACCTGCCCGCCTACCTCGGCCACGACTGCTACATCGTGGCCGCCTCTGCGATCGTCTACAACGCCATCGGCCGCCTGGCCGACGATTCGGCCATGCAGAAGATGTTCACGCAGTACATCGAGCGGCCCGCGACCCTGTGCATCCCGGTGCTGCTCGCGCTCTTCTCGATGAGCGTGGCCGGTCGCGAGTACTCCCCCGACCTGTTCACCATGCCCACCGACGGCTGGCTGGCCGCGTACTGGCTGGTGCTGTGCGGCACCCTGACCTACCTGCTGGTGTTCGGCGGCCGCGCCCTGCTGGTGTTGCGCAAGAACCCCGACTCGCGGCGCATCGCCAACATCTATCTGTTCGCCACCGCCAGCGGCATCATGGCCTGCGCCACCCGCATCCTGACATCGCTGGTGCCCGAGCTGCAGCCCCTCGAAGACGGCAAGTTCGTCTGGGTCTTCGCCTGCATGTGCGGCGGGGTCTTCGCGCTGGCGTCCGCGCACTCGTGGCTGATCAAGACCAAGTGGTTCTCGAAGGCGGCCCACTGAGCCTCCAGCGCTGACCGTCGGAGACTCGTCAGCAAAAGGCCCGATCCGTCAAAATCTGCGAGGATGCCTTACTCTGCTATCCGGCACCCGGTGTCAGTTTGACTGTGTTTCACCACCTTCGACGACACCCGGCCTTCACCCCTGCCCGAACATCCCCGAGGAGGAAGTGTCCGTGATCGAGTCGTCTCTGCCGGCCGTCCTGCGCGAGCGCGCCAGCCTGCAACCCAACGACGTGGCTTTCACGTTCATGGACTACGACACCGACCCCGATGGCGTGGCCAAGACCCTCACCTGGGCTCAGCTGTACCAGCAGAGCGTCGCAGTGGCGCACGAACTGCGCCAGCACGGTGAGATCGGCGACCGCGTGGTGATCGTCGCCCCGCAGTGCCTCGAATACGTCGTCGGCTTCCTCGGCGCCCTCGAGGCCGGCATGATCGCCGTCCCGCTGACCCAGCCGATCATGGGCCACCACGACGAGCGCGTCATCTCGGTCATGAAGGATGCGCAGCCGGTCGTAGCCCTGACCACCGCGGCCAGCAAGGACGCCGTCGCGCAGTACGCGACGCCGAACGACGACGGCCGCAGCCCCGTCGTCCTCGCTGTCGACGAACTGGACCTGGAGACGCGTCGTAAGCCGTTCTCCCGCCGCGAAGTTCGCCCCGAGACCGCGTACCTGCAGTACACCTCGGGCTCGACCCGCACCGCGGCCGGCGTGATGGTCTCGCACCGCAATGTCTCGGCCAACTACGAGCAGATGATCGCGGTCTTCTTCTCCGAGTGGGGCAAGGTCGCGCCGGCCGGCAGCACCGTCGTGACGTGGCTGCCGCTGTACCACGACATGGGCCTGCTGCTGGGCGTGTGCACGCCGATCCTGGGCGGCTGGCACACCGTGATGACCAGTCCCATCTCGTTCCTGGTCAAGCCGGCCCGCTGGATGCAGTTGATGGGCAGCCACAAGAACGTCATCACCGCCGCGCCGAACTTCGCCTTCGACCTGGCCGCCGCGCGGACCACCGACGAGGACATGGCCGGCAAGGACCTGAGCACGGTCCTGACGGTCTTCAGCGGCGCCGAGCGCGTACAGCCGACCACCGTGAAGCGCTACATCCAGCGCTTCGCCAAGTTCGGGCTGCCGGGCAAGTCTGTCCGCCCGAGCTACGGCCTGGCCGAGGCGACCCTCTACGTGGCATCCCGCGAATCTGGCGAGCCGCCGACGGTCGTGGAATTCGACACCGAGAAGCTTGCCGACGGCATCGTCGAGCGCGTCGAGTCCGGCAGCCCGCTCGTGAGCTACGGCTTCTCGCCCTCCCCCCTGGTTCGCATCGTCGACCCGGAGACCCGCCGCGAGGCTGCCGAGGGCACCGTCGGTGAAATCTGGACGCACGGCGAGAACGTGTGTGCCGGCTACTGGAACAAGCCCGAGGAAACCGAGAAGACCTTCCGCGGCGTACTCGAGGACGCTCCCGAGGGCACCCCGTCGGAGTACTGGCTGCGTACCGGCGACCTCGGCTTCATCTCCGAAGGCTCGCTGTTCATCATCGGCCGGATCAAGGACCTGCTGATCATCCGCGGCCGCAACCTGTACCCCGACGACATCGAGGCCACCGTCAGCGCGGTCTCGGGTGGCCGTACCGCCGCCGTCGGTTTCGAGGAGGACGGTGTCGAACAGTTCGCCGTCGTCATCGAGATGAAGAAGCGCGGCGAGACCGAGGACGAGGTCCGCGAGAACCTGGCACAGGTCAAGCACGACATCACCTCGGCCATCTCCCAGGTGCACGGTGTGAATGCCGCCGACCTGGTGCTGGTCGGCCGGGGCTCGATCCCGATCACCACGAGCGGCAAGATCCGCCGCCAGGCCTGCACCGAGCTGTACCGCAAGGGTGCCCTGGCGCGCCTGGACGCCTGATCCCCCGGGACCAGGCTGCGCACCGCGCGGCCTGGTCCGAGGTGGCGGCCGCCGGCGCTATGCGCGGGTCAAGAGAATATCGGTGCGCCGCGTCGGTGCGGTGTGCAATTCATTGAGCGGACCGGCTTTCCATTTGAGATACCAGGCATTGCTGTAGCCGTTCTCCACTTCGTAGGCGGCGAAGTTTTGCTGAATGCGTTTGAACAGCACATCGAAAGCGGCCCGGTCGTCTTCGGGATTGGCTTCGAAGATGATGCTCATATTGTCGGGAAACGCGTCGATGTGATCGAAAATATCGCTGAGTATTGTTGTTTCAGCACCTTCGACATCCATCTTGATCAGGCGCACACGTGCCAATTCCTCCGGCGCGAGAATATCCAGCAACGGCGCCGCGGCGACCGTCGCGCATTTCTGGCTCTTCATGATTGAGGGTGTAGAACGGTCAGCTGCTGTCGGCCTGTGATTGGGGTGTCTGGTTGGCTGGGTGT
>NZ_JBJIAO010000063.1:0-15642 GCF_045310825.1 Mycobacterium sp. SMC-21
TGCTTCGAATGCGGATACCCACTGGGCACGACAACCTCCCAAATCAATGGATGTTGTCTTGACCGTATGAATCTGCCACGGATTTTTCGCCATCTTCTTCACGTTCGGCGGTCTCGGTTAGAACAGCAGCACCGGCAGGCTCATGGTCAGCACGATGGACATGAGCAAGAGCAGGAACCACCCGGCGCCCTGCCAGGCCCACCAGACCTTGTCGCCCCGCCAGGCCCGGTAGGTCCGAACGAAGGCCCACACCCCGCTGCCGAAGAGGAACAGCGGGCCGGCCAGCGCGAGCACGGTGCGGTACGGCATGCTGCACGCCGCCGTGTCGTAACCACTGCAGTGCCGGACCCAGACGGCCGCCAGCACCATGAACCCGACGCCGAGGCTCCCCATCACCAGACCGAACCGCGCGGCCTGATGCACGCTGGGATCGTCGTCGCGGAATCGATCGGTTGTCGGGCTGAGCATCAATATCACCGCCAACCCCAGTATGCGCCTGGTGGAGGTCAGGGCGCCAGTGGGCCCTCGGCGATCCGTTTGATCGCAGCCAGGCGCCGATCCCATTGTCTGCCAATGGTTTCCAGCTCGGTTCCCAACGCGCTGAGCTTGGCCCCCAGCGCGCGGTAGCGAATCTCCCGGCCCACCTTGACGGGCTCGACCAACCCCGCGTCGGCCAGTACCGACAGATGCTTCGCGATCGCTTGCCGACTCACGGGCAGCCGGCCGGCCAGGGCGCTCGCCGAGAGGTCGTCGGCCCCCAACTCGGTCAGGATGCGCCATCGGGTCTCGTCGGCGAGCACCGCCAGCACCGCCGGCATGCGGGTGTCAGTCACACCGGCGCCTGCAGGTACGTCACCAGGTCGTCGAGTTCCGCGGTCCAGCCGCCACTGTTCTCGGCATGCGCGGTCTGCGGATCGGCCAGGTTCTCGAAGCCCGTCTCGCGCAGGTCGAGCCGGGTGCCGCCGTCGATCTCGGTGAGGTCGAAGCGCACGACAGTCGAATTCTGCGGAGTCGGGTCGGCATCTGTTTCACGGTGGGCCCACCGATAGACCAGCGTGTGCGGCGCCTCGGCGCTTTCGACCACGACGCGGAACTTGCCGTGGGCATTCCAGCCGAAGAACCCCGTGCCGCCCGGGATCGCCTCGAGTTCGGCCGCGTCACCGAACCATTGCGCGATGAGCTCCGCTTTGGTCAGGGCGTCCCAGACCCGCTGGATCGGCGCGTTGATGTCGATGGTGCGGGTGATGTCGAGAGTGTCCATGATTCCCCTTCGAGCGACGGTAAGTGCAACTCCACAGTTGCACACCTGTCACCTTAGTGCAACCCTCAGATTGCACTTGGGGCCGCGGTCCGCGCCTTCAGCAACACGAGCCCGATCGTCCCGAAGATCAGGTTCGCCGCGATCTCCAGAATCGCGGTCACCCACGAGAACGCCGTCACGCGCGCCCACGGCGGCGCGCCCAAGAAGCTGTCGCTGAAGAATCCCCATTTCGGAAGCAGGTGCGCCGCAGTGAATCCCACCGCGCCGGCGTAGCCGATCCCGACGGCCGCCAGCGGCGCCCACCGGTTCCGCTTGAACACCAACGCGATCGTGATCGCCGCGAGAATCAGCTGCAGGGTGCCACCCACCATCACCGCCGGTGGGACGACGTTCATCCCCCGCCGCATGTGGTCGGCGCCGTGCAGCAGCAGCGCGACCGCCAAAAAGCCTGCGGCCCAATCGAAGTTACGTTGCCAATTCCTGGAGTCACCAGTCATACGGATCACCTCTACTACGCACGGTAGTAAACCGACGGCATCCTGTAAAGACCTGTCAGGGGTTGGCCCTACGATGCCTGGCGTGCGGATGAAACTCTTGGGCGCGGCCGGCCTGATATCGGGCGGCGCAGCGTATCTGCACGGCTGGACGTGGGAACCGGCGCTGGCCACAGCCGTCGGCGTGCCACTGCTGCTCGCCGCCATTCCGCACGTCGTCACCGGAATGCGCACCCCGAGCCGCCACGAGGATCCCGTGCACGACATGTCGGGCACCGAGTTCGAGGATTACGTCGCCCGGATCGCCCGGTCCTGCGGCGTCCCCGTCATCATGACCGAGCTGTCCGGCGACTGGGGCGTCGACCTGATCGTCGGTACGCGGCCCAATCGCCTTGCCATCCAATGCAAAAGGCTGTCCCGCCCTGTCGGGCCCGGCGCCGTCCAGGAGGTGGTCGCCGGCGCGCCCATGCAGGACTGCACGCACACCATGGTGGTCACCAACAACGACTTCACGCCCGCCGCAAGGAAATTGGCCGAATTGCACGACTGCACCCTGGTCAGCGGCACCGAGCTGACCCGGCTGCGCGGCTTGATCCGCCAGCAGGTCCTAGAGCGCCGCTAGGACGTCCCGCACCGCCTGGACGGCCTCGTCGATCTCGGTCCGCGACACCGTCAGCGCCGGCCGGAACCGCACGGAGTCGGTGCCACTGGCCAGCAGGATGACATGGTGCTGCCACAGCCGGCGGATGACCTCGTCGCGCTGGGCGGCCGACGGCATGCTGAACGCGCACATCAGCCCGCGCCCGCGCGGGTTGAGTACCAGCGACGGGAATTCGCTTGCCAGGCAACGCAGCTGGCCCACCAGGTACCAGCCCATCCGCACGGCGTTGTCGATGAGGCCGTCGGCTTCGATGACCTCGAGGATGCGACGGGCCCGCACCATGTCGGTGAGGTTGCCGCCCCAGGTGGAGTTGATCCGCGAGCTGACGCGGAAGACGTTGTCGGCGACGTCGTCGACGCGGCCACCGGCCATCACGCCACACACCTGAGCCTTCTTGCCGAAGGCCACCACGTCGGGCGTGACACCCAGTTGCTGGTAGGCCCAAGCGGTTCCGGTCATGCCGACGCCCGTCTGCACCTCGTCGAAGATCAGCAGCGCGTCGTACTCGAGGCACAAATCCCGCATCGCGGCGAAGAACTCGGGACGCATGTGCCGGTCACCGCCCTCGCCCTGGATCGGCTCGACGATGAAGCACGCGATGTCGTGCGGGTACGCCTCGAAGGCCGCCCTGGCCTGACGCAGCGATTCCTGTTCCAGCGCAGCGATGTCCACGCCCGGCGTCACCACCGGGGCGTCGATGCGCGGCCAGTCGAACTTGGGGAATCGGGCCACCTTGTTGGGGTCGGTGTTGGTCAGCGACATCGTGTAGCCACTGCGGCCGTGGAAGGCGCCGCGCAGGTGCAGCACCCGGGTGCCCAGCGCCGCGTCGATACCGCGCGATTCATTGAGTCGGCTCTTCCAATCGAAGGCGACCTTCAGCGCGTTCTCCACGGCCAGCGCACCGCCGTCGACGAAGAACAGGTGCGGCAGCGCCGGGTCCCCCAGCACCCGCGCGAACGTCTGCACGAAGCGCGCCATCGGCACGCTGTACACGTCGGAGTTGCTCGGCTTGTTCACGGCCGCCTGCGCCAGCTCGGCCCGGAAGCCTGCGTCGGTCAAAGCCGGATGGTTCATCCCCAGCGCCGACGACGCGAAGAACGTGAACATGTCGAGGTACCGGGTGCCGTCACGCGCGTCGACGAGATACGAACCACCCGACCGGTCCAGATCGAGCACCAGGTCCAGACCGTCGGTCAGGATGCTGCGCCCCAGCACGTCGCGGACGTCGCGGGCACGGCCCGCCGACAGCCCGTCACCAGAAGTCAGAACAGCGGTCATGCCGCCATCCTAACGCAATATTTACAGTTTCAACGACTCGAAACAGGAACTATTCCGGCAGTGACACCTGATCATCGTAAAAAGTCTGTAAGATGATGGTGCTTCGCGTGCGAACGTTGGCGACCGTGCGGATCCGCTGCAGCAGGCCCTCCAGCGCCCGTGCCGAGGCAACCCGCACCAGCAGGACGTAGCTCTCCTCGCCGGCCACCGAATGGCAGGACTCGATTTCAGGGAAAGGCTGCAGCCGCGCCGGGGCATCATCAGGTTGGGAAGGATCGAGTGGGGTGATCGCGACGAACGCCGACAGCATGTGGCCGACGGCCTCGGGGCTGATCCGCGCCGTGTATCCCGTGATCACACCGCGGGATTCGAGCCTGCGCACCCGCGACTGCACCGCCGACACCGACAGTCCCGCCGCCGTCGCCAGGTGCGCCAGCGTCGCGCGGCCGTCGGCCATGAGCTCCCGCACCAGGATTCGGTCGACATCGTCAAGCTGCTCGGCTTCGGCCATGGCCGGAGACTACCCGCAGGCGTTGCCGTGACGGTTCAGACGTGGGAGCTGCGGGCCGCGTTCGCCGCCGCGCTGTCCCGCATGTACGGCACCGAGGTCCCCGCCTACACCACGCTCGTCGAGGTCAGCACCGCGGTGAACCGCGACTGCGCGACCGACGGTCGGCTCGGCTCCGTCGACCGGGTCACCGCGGAACGGCACGGCGCCATCAGGGTCGGCAGCCCCGCCGAACTCGCCGACGTCGCAGCCCTTTTCGCGGCCTTCGGCATGTACCCCGTCGGGTTCTACGATCTGCGCGACGCCGCCTCACCGGTGCCGGTGGTCTCCACCGCGTTCCGACCCATCGAGGCAGAAGAGCTGGACCGCAACCCGTTTCGGGTGTTCACCTCGATGCTGGCGACCGAGGACGCGCGCTTCTTCTCCCCGAACCTGCGGGCCCGGGTGCAGCGGTTCCTCGGGCAGCGCCAACTGTTCGACCCGGCGCTGATCGCCCAGGCCCGCCGGATCGCCGCCGACGGCTGCCCGGCCGCCGATGCCGACGATTTCGTCCGCCGGTGCACCGCGGCCTTCGCGTTGTCGCGCGTGCCGATCGACAAGCCCTGGTACGACGAACTCAGTGCCGTGTCCGCCGTCGCCGCGGACATCGCCGGCGTGGCCACCACCCACATCAACCACCTGACACCGCGTGTGCTCGACATCGACGAGCTGTACCGGCGGATGACGGCCCGCGGCATCACCATGATCGACGCGATCCAGGGTCCGCCCCGAACTGACGGGCCGCCGGTGCTGTTGCGGCAGACGTCGTTTCGGGCCTTGGCCGAGCCACGCACGTTTCGCAACCCCGACGGCACGGTGTCCGACGGCAGTCTGCGGGTGCGCTTCGGCGAGGTCGAGGCCCGCGGGGTGGCGCTGACCCGCGCCGGCCGGGAGCGCTACGACGTCGCGATGACCGACCAGGAGCACTGGGACCGGTACTTCCCCGCCACCGACACCGAGATGGCGGCCCAGGGCCTGGCCTACTACCGCGGCGGCGATCCCACGAAACCCGTTGTCTACGAGGACTTCCTGCCGGCATCGGCGGCCGGCATCTTCCGGTCGAACCTGGACCGGGACGCGCAACCGACAGCCGCCGACGACACTGGCGACTACAGCCTCGACTGGATGGCCGGCGCCATCAGCCGGCACATCCATGACCCTTACGACCTCTACGAGAAAGCGGCATCATGACCTCTGTGCAGAATCATCTTTTGCCCACCGCCGATCAGCTCCGCGACCGCGTGCGAACCGCGCTACAGGCCGTCGGTGCTCACGTCACGTTGGGTGAGCCCGGCGCCCATGGCCTGCATGCCAGCACGCCCATCACCGGCGAGGTGCTCTTCACGCTCCCGGAAAGCAGCGCCGGGGAAACCGACACCGCGATCGCCGAGGCGGCCCAGGCGTTCACCGCCTGGCGCACCACCCCGGCACCGGTGCGCGGTGCGCTGGTGGCCCGCCTGGGAGAGCTGCTCGTCGAGCACAAGGCCGACCTGGGCACGCTGGTGACCATCGAGGCCGGCAAGATCACCTCCGAGGCACTCGGCGAGGTGCAGGAGATGATCGACGTCTGCCAGTTCGCGGTCGGTCTCTCGCGCCAGCTCTACGGGCGCACCATCGCCTCGGAACGGCCCGGGCACCGGCTCATGGAGAACTGGCACCCGCTCGGGGTCGTCGGCGTCATCACCGCGTTCAACTTCCCTGTCGCCGTCTGGGCCTGGAACACCGCCATCGCGTTGGTGTGCGGCGACACCGTGGTGTGGAAGCCCTCCGAACTGACCCCGCTGACCGCCGTCGCCTGTCAGGCGCTGCTGGAGCGTGCCGCGGCTGACGTCGGGGCGCCTACCTCCGTCAGCCGACTGGTGCTGGGCGGCCGCGACATCGGCGAGCAGCTGGTCGACGACCCCCGCGTCGCGCTGCTGAGCGCGACGGGATCGGTGCGGATGGGGCAGGAGATCGGCCCGCGGGTGGCCCAGCGGTTCGGCAAGGTGCTGCTGGAGCTCGGCGGCAACAACGCGACCATCGTCACGCCGTCGGCCGATCTCGATCTCGCGGTGCGTGGCATCGTGTTCGCCGCCGCCGGGACCGCAGGCCAGCGGTGCACGACGCTGCGCCGCGTCATCGCGCACCACAGTGTGGCGGACACGCTGGTGCAGCGGATCGTCACCGCGTACCAGAGCCTGCCGGTCGGTGATCCGTCCGTGGAGGGCACCCTGATCGGGCCGCTGATCCACGAGCGGTCCTACCGCGACATGGTGGGCGCGCTGGAACAGGCGCGCGCCGAGGGCGGCGAGGTGACCGGCGGTGAGCGGGTGCAGCTGCACCCCAGCTCGTACTACGTGACGCCGGCGGTGGTCCGGATGCCGGGGCAGACCGCCATCGTGCACCAGGAGACGTTCGCGCCGATCCTGTACGTGCTGACCTACGACACCCTGGACGAGGCCATCGCCCTGAACAACGCCGTACCGCAAGGCCTTTCGTCGGCGATCTTCACCACCGACATCCGGGAGGCCGAACGCTTCATGGCCGCCGACGGGTCGGACTGCGGCATCGCCAACGTCAACATCGGCACATCCGGCGCGGAGATCGGCGGCGCGTTCGGCGGCGAGAAGCAGACCGGCGGCGGCCGCGAATCCGGCTCCGACTCGTGGAAGGCGTACATGCGCCGGGCCACCAACACCGTCAACTACTCCTCGGAACTGCCGTTGGCTCAAGGCGTGCAGTTCGGTTGAGGTAGACATGAGCCCGTGAAGATCGAAGGTGCGGTGGCTGTCGTCACCGGAGCGGGCTCGGGCATCGGCAGGTCCATCGCGACGGCGCTGGCCGCCGCGGGCGCGTCGGTCGTGGCCGGCGACATCGATGCCGCGGCCGCCGCCGAGACGGCCGCAGGCTATGGCGGTGTCGGTATCGGCGCCGACGCGTCGTCGGTCGACGGCATCGCGACGCTGCTCGACGCCGCCCGCGAGGGGTACGGACCCGTCGACATCTTTGTCGCCAACGCCGGCATCACCGGCGAACCGGGATTGGGCGACGACGAGGCCGCCTGGGACCGCATCATCGACATCAACCTGCGCGCACACATCCGCGCCGCCAAAGCTGTTGTGCCCGAATGGATTGAGCGCGGCGGCGGGCATTTCGTCGCGGTGGCCTCGGCCGCCGGGCTGCTCACCCAGCTCGGCGCGGCCGGGTACAGCGTCACCAAGCACGCCGCCGTCGGCTTCGCGGAGTGGCTGAGCATCACGCATGGGGACCAGGGCATCGGCGTCAGCTGCGTCTGCCCCATGGGTGTGGACACGCCCCTGCTGCGCGGCATGACGGACTCCCCGGACGCCGCGATCCGGGTGGCCGGCAATGCCGTGACCCACGCGGGGAACGTCGTCGGGCCTGATCACGTCGCCACCCTCGTGGTCAAGGCCATCGAGGACGGCACATTCCTGGTGCTGCCGCATCCCGAAGTGTTGGAGATGTACCGGCACAAGGGCGCCGATTACGAACGGTGGCTCGCCGGCATGCGGCGGTATCAGCGCACGCTGAACCAGTGATTTGTGCACGATTTTCCGCGCCAACCGCGGAAAATCGTGCACAGGACGCCCGGGGTTGTCGGACCCACCAGGCAGTATGGACGGGTGGCGCCAATCGACCCGATGGCCCGGTTCAGTGACCTGACCCGGGAGTGGTTCGCGGCTGCCTTCAGCACGCCGACCCCGGCCCAGGCGCAGGCCTGGCAGGCCATCGCCGACGGGCACAACACGCTGGTCATCGCGCCCACCGGGTCGGGCAAGACACTCGCGGCGTTCCTCTGGGCCATCGATCAGCTGGCGCAGGAGCCCACCGACACAAATGGCGTCAAGGGCACAAAAGTCCTGTACGTCTCGCCGCTGAAGGCCCTCGCGGTCGACGTCGAGCGCAACCTGTCGACGCCACTCACCGGCATCACCAGGGTGGCCGAGCGCGTGGGCACGCCGGCACCCGACATCACCGTCGGCGTGCGGTCGGGTGACACCTCCCCGGCGCAACGCCGCCAACTGATCGCGACGCCGCCGGACATCCTGATCACCACGCCCGAGTCACTGTTCCTCATGCTGACGTCGGCGGCCCGCGAGACCCTGGCGACGGTACGCACCGTCATCGTCGACGAGGTGCACGCCGTCGCGGCCACCAAACGGGGCGCACACCTGGCTCTTTCGCTCGAACGTCTCGACGAGCTGCTCGAGAGGCCGGCCCAGCGGATCGGCCTGTCCGCCACCGTCAAGCCGCCCGAGGAAGTCGCCCGGTTCCTGTCGGGAGCGGCCCCCACCAGCATCGTCAAACCACCGGCCGCCAAGACCTTCGACCTGAGCGTCGAAGTACCGGTGCCGGACATGGCCAACCTCGACGGCGGCACCATCTGGCCTGATGTCGAGGAACGCATCGTCGACCTGATCGAGTCACACAATTCGTCGCTGGTGTTCGCCAACTCCCGGCGCCTGGCCGAACGGCTCACCGCGCGGCTCAACGAGATTCACGCCGCCCGTTCCGGCATCGAGTTGCCCAATGAACGCAACCCGCAGGTCGGCGGCGGCGCGCCCGCCAACCTCATGGGTAGCGGGCAGACCTTCGGCGCGCCGAGCCTGCTGGCCAAGGCCCACCATGGCTCGGTCAGCAAGGAGGCCCGGGCGCAGGTCGAAGAGGACCTCAAGAGCGGCCGGCTCAAGGCCGTCGTCGCCACCTCGAGCCTGGAACTCGGTATCGACATGGGTGCCGTCGATCTGGTCATCCAGGTCGAGGCGCCGCCCTCGGTGGCCAGTGGTCTGCAGCGCATCGGCCGCGCCGGCCACCAGGTCGGTGAGATCTCCGAGGGCGTGCTGCTGCCCAAGCACCGCACCGACCTGATCGACTGTGCCGTCACCGTGCAGCGGATGCGCGCCGGCGAGATCGAGACCCTGCAGGTACCCACCAATCCACTCGACGTGCTGGCCCAGCACACGGTCGCGGCGGCCGCTCTCGAACCGCTCGATGCCGACCGCTGGTTCGACGCGGTCCGCCGTAGCGCACCGTTCGCCGCCTTACCTCGCAGCGCATTCGAAGCGACGCTCGACCTGTTGGCCGGCAAGTACCCGTCGACCGAGTTCGCCGAGCTGCGGCCGCGTCTGGTCTACGACCGCGACACCGGCACCCTGACCGCCCGGCCGGGCGCGCAACGGCTGGCGGTCACGTCCGGCGGGGCGATCCCGGACCGCGGCATGTTCACCGTCTACCTGGCCACGGGTGACGAAAAGCCCTCGCGGGTAGGTGAACTCGATGAGGAGATGGTCTACGAGTCACGGCCCGGCGACGTCATCTCCCTGGGCGCCACCAGCTGGCGGATCACCGAGATCACCCACGACCGGGTGCTGGTGCTGCCCGCGCCCGGCCAGCCCGCGCGGTTGCCGTTCTGGCGCGGCGACGCCGTCGGCCGCCCCGCCGAGCTGGGTGCGGCGATCGGCGCCTTCACCGGGAAGCTCGCCGGACTGCCGCGCACCGAGTTCGACGACTACTGCAGCACAATGGGTTTCAACGGCTACGCCACCGACAACCTGTGGCAGCTGCTCGACGAACAGCGGCAGGCCACCGGTACGGTGCCCACCGACACCACGTTCGTGGTGGAACGGTTCCGCGACGAGCTCGGCGACTGGCGGATCGTCCTGCACTCCCCCTACGGGCTGCGGGTGCACGGGCCGCTGGCGCTGGCGGTCGGCCGACGCATCATGGAGCGGTACGGCATCGACGAGAAGCCCACCGCATCCGACGACGGCATCGTGCTGCGGCTGCCCGATACCGGGGAAAACCCGCCCGGCGCAGACATTTTCGTCTTCGAGGCCGACGAGATCGAGCCCATCGTCACCGCTGAGGTCGGCGGGTCGGCACTGTTCGCGTCGCGCTTCCGCGAATGCGCGGCACGGGCGCTGCTGCTCCCGCGGCGCCATCCCGGCAAGCGGTCGCCGCTGTGGCATCAGCGGCAGCGCGCCGCGCAGCTGCTCGACATCGCCCGCAAGTACCCGGATTTCCCGATCGTGCTGGAGACGGTGCGGGAATGCCTGCAGGACGTCTACGACGTGCCGATGCTGATCGAGTTGATGCGCCGCGTCGCACAACGCCGCATCCGGGTGCTCGACGTGCAGACCGCCACGCCGTCGCCGTTCGCCGCATCGCTGCTGTTCGGTTACGTCGGCGCGTTCATGTACGAAGGCGACAGCCCCCTCGCCGAACGCCGGGCTGCCGCACTGTCGTTGGACGCCACCCTGTTGGCCGAGCTCCTGGGCCGCGTCGAGCTACGGGAACTGCTCGACCCGGACGTGGTCACCGCCACCATCCGGCAACTGCAACATCTGACCGAAGACCGTGCCGCGCGCGACGCCGAAGGCATCGCCGACCTCCTGCGGCTGCTCGGGCCGCTCACCACCGAGGAACTCCGGCAGCGTTGCACCGCAAGCGATGTCGAGGCCTGGTGCGCCACCTTGCAAGCTGCCAAACGCGCCGTCTCGGTGACGTTCGCCGGCCAGAGCTGGTGGGCCGCCGTCGAAGACATGGGCCTGTTGCGCGACGGCCTCGGTGTCGCGGTGCCGGTCGGCGTGCCGGCCAGTTTCACCGCCACCGTGACCGACCCGCTGGGTGAACTGCTCGGCCGCTACGCCAGGACCAACGGCCCGTTCACGACGACGCAGGCCGCCGCCCGGTTCGGCCTGGGTCACCGGGTGACCGCCGATGCCCTGAGTCGGATGGTGCTGGACGGCAAGCTCATTCGCGGTGAGTTCACCGATCTGCCGGACAGCGTCGACCAGCAGTGGTGTGACGCCACGGTGCTGAAGATTCTGCGGCGCCGGTCGCTGGCCGCACTGCGGGCCCAGATCGAACCCGTCAGCACCGCCGCGTACGCCCGGTTCCTGCCGGCCTGGCAGCAGTTCGGTGATGCCCGCGGCATCGACGGCCTGGCGTCGGTCATCGAACAGCTTGCGGGCGTGCCGATTCCGGCGTCCGCGGTCGAGCCGCTCGTGTTCGGCCAGCGGGTGTCGGACTATCAGCCGGCGATGCTCGACGAACTGCTGGCCTCCGGTGAGGTCACCTGGTCGGGTGCCGGCCAGATCGGCGCCAACGACGGCTGGGTCGTCTTCCATCGGTCCGACACCGCGCCGCTGTCACTGGCGCCGGGCACCGAGATCGAGTTCACCGACGCGCACCGCGAGCTGCTGGACACGCTGAGCAACGGCGGCGCCTACTTCTTCCGGCAGCTGGCGGCCGAAGACAGCACCGATGCGAAACAGGCGCTGTGGGAACTGATCTGGGCCGGCTGGGTCACCGGCGACACCTTCGCGCCGGTACGGGCGCTCCTCGGCAACGCGGGACGCAAACCCGGTGGATCGCACCGGCAGCGGCAGCAGCGTCCGCCCCGGCTCAGCCGGTACAGCGTCGCCCGGCCGCAGGCCCGCACCGTCGATCCCACGGTCGCCGGCCGGTGGTCGGCCCTGCCACCCGCTGAGCCGGAATCCACGACACGGGCACACTTTCAGGCCGAGCTGCTCCTCAACCGCTATGGCGTCGTCACGCGTGGCGCGGCCGACGGTCTGCCCGGCGGCTTCGCCACCCTCTACAAAGTGCTGACGGCTTTCGAGGAAGCCGGACGCTGCCAGCGCGGGTATTTCATCGAATCCCTCGGTGGTGCACAGTTCGCGGTGGCCTCGACGGTGGACCGGCTGCGCAACTATCTCGACAACGTCGACCAGAGCAGCCCCGATTACACCGCCATCGTGCTCGCCGCCACGGACCCGGGAAATCCCTACGGCGTTGCGCTCCCCTGGCCCGAGGCAGCCGGCCATCGGCCGGGCCGCAAGGCGGGCGCGCTGGTCGCGTTGGTCGACGGCGAGTCGGTGTGGTTCCTGGAGCGCGGCGGAAAATCGTTGTTGTCGTTCGGCGCCACCCCGGAACAACAACGCGCGGCGGCCGGTGCGCTGGCGGAGCTGGTGAGCACCGGTCGGCTGCAGTCGCTGTTGATCGAGAAGGTCAACGGGGAGCCGGTATTGGCCCCTACCCCCGACGCGGCGCAGGCCGAGGTCCACGCCGCGCTTGCCGACGCCGGTTTCTCCCGAACGCCGCGAGGGCTGCGGCTGCGCTAGGCCTCCGGCAAGACGTTCGGCAGTATCGACCGCATGGAAAGTGGGTTGTCAGACGCCGCCATCGCCGCGATGACGCCGGCGCAGCGGCACGAGCTGATCATGCGCTTGCAGCGTCCACTGGATGAAGTGTTCCCGCCCGCGATGGCGAGGAGGATGCGGCGCATCCGGCTGACGGTGATGACCGGCAGCTGCATCGTGCTGATCCCGTGGGTCGTCTACCTCGGATTCACGCTTCCGGACAACTACACGGCGCACAACTGGCCGGCGACCTGGATCGGTTTCGACGGTCTCCTCGTCGCCTTCATGGCCACGACCGCGGTGCTGGGCTGGTTGCGTCGTCAACTCGTGCTGCTCACCGCGTTCACGACCGGGGTGCTGCTGGTCTGTGATGCCTGGTTCGACGTCATGACGTCCGATTTCGGCCACGACTCGACGGTGCCGTTGGTCACCGCGGTATTGATCGAACTGCCGCTGGCGGTGCTCATGATGACCGGCGCCATCCGGATTCTGCGTCTGACCGCGACGCGGCTGTGGTTCCTCGAACCCGGCGCACCGCTGTGGCGGCTGCCGCTGCTGCCCTAGTTGGTCGAGGGTGTGGGTGGTGGTTCGAAGGGTTGGTACCACCACCATTGGGCGCGTTCCCCGGTCGGTCCGGGGCACGGCGGCACATCAGGGCGAGCTGAGGTGGGTGGCCGCGCAAGAGATCCGCCGTCGAGCTGGCGGCCCGCGGCATCGGCGACGACCAGCCGATCAGCCGGCCCGGTGATCGTGATGACCCGCTGGTGATGCAGCCGATGGTGGTACGGGCACACCAGCACCAGGTTGTGCAGTTCGGTCTCCCCGCCGTTCTCCCAATGAATGATGTGATGCGCATGCAAACCGCGGGTGGCCCCGCACCCGGGGACGCGGCAGCAGCGGTCGCGGTGTTCCAGCGCGCGGCGCAGCCGCCGGCTGATGGTGCGGGTGGTGCGCCCGGCCCCGATCGGCTGCCCGTGTTTCTCGAGCCATACCTCGCAGGTGGCGTCGCACAACAGCAGTTGGCGTTCCTCGTCGGTGAGCATCGACCCCAGATGCAAGGTGGCTGTGCGCTGTTCGAGGTCCGCATGCACGACGACGGTGGTGTGCTGCGCATGCGGACGCAGTGCCACGTCGGCGTCCCAGCCGGCCTCGACCACGCTCATGAACGCGTCCACCTGGTTCGGGAACGGCGGTGCCTGCTCCGACACTTGCCCTTCGGTGTCTTCGTGGTCGCGTTTCCAGTCCGCGACCAACGCGTCCTGATGCGACGCCACGGCGGCATCGAACTTCGCCGCCTCCAACTTCGGCAGCCGGATCTTGTAGGTGACCGAGCCGTCATCATGGGTGGTCTTGGCGATCGACCGCTCCGGTTCAGGCGTGGGCTCAGGCTCCGGGCGCGGTTCCAGTTTCACCGCCGTCCGCAACTGCGTGACCGTGGCGGATTCGGCGAACTGCGCGTAGTGCTCGTCAGAACCGTCGGCCGCGTGTTCGGCGACCACCCCGACCTGATCCAACGACAACCGGCCCGCCCGCATCGCCTCCGCGCAGCGCGGGAACTCCTCCAACCGGTGCGCCACCGCCACCATCACTTCCGCATTACGCGGCGAGACACCGGTTTTCCATGCCATCAACGACGCCATCGACCGGGCACCGGTGGCACCCCAGAGCCCGTCCCGGTCGATCTCGGCGGCAATCTGCACCAGCCGCGCGTCGATCGCGTTGCGCTGACCGGTCAGCTCACCGATCTCGGCGAAGTACGCATCCATCCGCTCGCACGGCGACGACTCAACATCGAAAGCCGTTGCGCTGCTGGACATAACACCATCAAACCAGAGGGGTACGACAAAAAATCGCACCCAGTCGCTCGCCTACTCCTCAAGCAGCAGAGGGATTTTCGAGCACAATGGCAACGCCTTGACCCGATCCGACGCAGACGCCGATGGCTCCGTAGCGGGCATTGCGCTCGCGCAGTTCGGTGGCCAGGGTCAGGACATACCGGGCACCGGTGGCGCCGAACGGGTGGCCGATCGCCACGGCGCCCCCGTTGGGTGTGAGCTTCTCGTCGGGCACGACGAATCCGTCGAGCTGATTGGGCAGCTCGCGCAACACCCCGAGGGCCTGCGCGCTGAACGCTTCGTGGACCTCCCAGACATCGATCTGCTCAGGCGTCAGACCGGCACGTTTGATGGCCAGGGGCAGGGCCCACGCCGGTGCCAGCCCCATGAACAGCGGGTCGATCCCGTACACCGCCGAGGACACCACCCGCGCCAACGGCTCGACGCCGAGTTCCGCCGCGCGCTCCCCCGACGCCAGTACCAGGGCGCTGGCGCCATCGGTGAGCGGCGTCGAATTGGCCGCGGTCATCTGGGTCGTACCCGGCTGCGGTCGCAGTGCCGCCAGCTGCTCGGCCGTGGTCTCGTCGCGGATGAATTCGTCGTGCTCGAAAAGCCGCGCCGGCGCCTTCTTCGTCGCGGCGATCTCGACCGGCATGATCTCCTTGGCCAGGCGCCCGGAATCGCGGGCCGCCTTGGCATTTCGCTGTGTGCGCAGCGCGAAGGCGTCGATCTCCTCGCGCGTCAGACCGTAGCGATCAGCCACCTTCTGCGCGGTCTCGATCATGCTGATGTAGGCGTTGCGCGCCAGCAGCGCCGGGTTGGGCGGGCCGCCGGCACCGGCCCACATGGTGTCGAGCAGGATGACCGGCCCGCGCGGCGCGAACGGTGCGTCGCCTTTCATGTAGGCCCAGCCCGATCGCGACATCGACTCGACGCCGCAGGCCATCCCCACGCCCAGGTCGCCGGCCCGGATCGCGTGCGCGACGTTGATCGTGGCACTCAGCGACGAACCGCAGAATCGGTTGATGGTCGTCCCGGCCACGGTGTCCGGGAATCCGGCGGCGAGCGCCGCCCAGCGGGCGACGTCACCCATCCCCTCGTGGGCAGGGTTCACACAACCGGCGACGACGTCCTCGATGGCGCCGAGTTCGACGCCGACGCGTTCGCACGCGCCCTTCATCGTCATGCCGAGGAGGTCATCGGTGCGGATGTGCGACAGCGAGCTGCCGTACCGCGCAAATGGAGTGCGGACACCACCAAGCACAAATGCTTCTGTCATCAGACGTCTCCCGCTCGATGTCGAGCCGAGCGTACGTCGAACGTGAACGTGATCGCGCGGATCTCGGCTCAAAGTCAATCGATTAGTGCAACGTGGCTAGGCGGCTTGGTTCAAGAGCGCGGCTAGGCGTTGGGCTGGGGTGT
>NZ_JBJIAO010000064.1:0-13423 GCF_045310825.1 Mycobacterium sp. SMC-21
ACCGTCAGACGGCGATCAACACACCGAAACGGAGGTCGCCTGAAACACCCCGATCCACAGGTATTGACAATTGCTCGCTTGATGGCCGCGTGAGTCTCAGTGCCCAACCGTACGTTCTTGTCGGCCTTGAACGTCACCACCACGTGATCGCCGGCCAGCTGCACGTCCTGCACCTCGCCGACCGGAATCCCCGCGATGGTGACCGGATTGCCCGACTTGATCGCGGCCGCCTGGGCGAATTCGGCGGTGTACTGCTTCTTGTCGACGTCCAGAACACTGACCAGCACGACGGCTGCGATCATCACGACGATGACCGCCAGGCCGATCGCGCCGAGCCAGAACTTGTTGTAGTCCTCCAGCACGCGCTTCCGCTGACCCACGATCTCAGGACGCAGCTTTCCGAACAGCTCGCTCATTGGCACACCGCCGAATGCCAGACCTCGTTGCCATTACCCGGTGTCGCCCGGATCACGAACATCCGGAACCAGTTGAGCAGGCCGCGCCATAGACCGAAGTCGAGGTCGCAGGCATATATGTTGCCATAGCTCCCGTCCTGCGTCATCCGGGCAAGGCCCTTGAGCAGCAACGGAACATTGGCCAGCGCGAAAGCCAGGCGGGGCTTGCCCTCGCCCACACCGTATTTGAGCAAGCCCGGATCGCGGTCGATGAATTGCTGTACATCCGGGGTGATCGCATCGACCAGTGCCGACAGCCGCGTCACGTTCGCGGTGATCGCCCCGACCGATGCGACGAGTTCGTCGCGCCGACTGTTCAAGGAGGACAACGACACCGACGTCTGGTGCAGCATGGTTTCCAGGTTCTTGCTCTGCGTGGCTAGCGTCGCCATCAGCTTGTCCAGGTTGGCGATCAGGTCGCCGAGCGCCGCATCCGGTCCCGCCAGGGTCTGCGTCAGCGACGAAGCCTGGGTCGTCAAGGTCAACAGCGATCCCTGATTGCCCTGGAACGCCTCGATGATGGCGTTGGTCAAGTTGTCCACCTGCTGCGGATCGAGCTCGGTGAACAGTGGCTCAAAACCGTTGAGCATGTAGGAGATATCGAACGACGGGTTGGTCCGCTGTTCCGGAATCTGCGCTCCTGCAGGCATTTTGCGGCGCTCGCCATCGCCTTGGCTCAGCCCGAGGTACCGCTGCCCGATGATGTTCTGGTACGTCACCGAGGCCAGCGTGCTGGCGTAGAGCGTTTGGTTGCTGCGCACTTGGAAGTCGACCTTGGCCTTGTTGTCGGGTGTCAGTTCGATCTTGTCGACCCGACCTACCCGTACTCCGGCGACCCGGACATCATCGCCTTCGGCCAGCCCCGACACGTCGCTGAAAATGGCCGAATAGCTGGAGGTTGGACCAGCGATGTTGCGTTGTAAGGTGGCAAAAACCATCCAGGTGACGGCAACCGAGAAGACCATGAACAGTGCCAGGCCAATGATGGTGCTGCGCTTGATTCTCATGGCCGGCCCTTGTCTGCCTGCCCGCCATCGGCGGGGCCGGGCTCAGGAGTGATCTGGACGCTGCTGCCGCGGGCGACGGGGCCCAGCAGCAATTCGGTAGCGGAAGTGGCTGGGCCGCCGACGATTTGGCTGAGCTGGTTCTTCTCCATCTGACTACCGACCGGACCGACGGTGCCGCCGTACAGCGGTGCGGACTGCTGCTGTACTGGCGCAGGCGCAGGCGCGGGCGCACCGTCCGGCCCGCCCGCCTCTGCCGCTAACGGTGGGGCTGCAGGTGGCGCGGGTGCCGGGCCGGGGTCCGGCGCTGCAGGCGCCGGTGCACCCTGTGGTGCCGGCGGCGCGTTGCGGTCCGGCGGGCCGGGGAAGTCCGGTACCACCGGCACAGAGAATCGGGGCGGCGCGAAGTTGGGGCGGTTCTCGGTCACCCACGGTGGGACTCCCATGCCCATCGAGGCCAGGCCCGGCTTCAGATCGGGCGCGGTCGGGGTTTCCGGTGCGGTGCGGCAACTGGGCCCCTCTATGGCTCCGTAGCGTGGGCAGTCTGCCCGGGTGTACTGGCGCGACGGGTTGATCGAAATCACCGTACCGAGAGTCAGCAGGTGGGTCTCCGGGTTGTAGGCCTCGTCGTAAACCTTGTTGGCCAAGGCCTGCAATCGCGTTGAGATGCCATGGAATTCGCCGGCGTGATCAGCCAGCACACCCAGCCCTGGAGTCAGCCCGGTGCTGACTTCGATCATCCGGTCGGTCTGGTGCTCGAACGCATCAGCAAGGGTTCCGGTCGTGTGCAGCCCACCGGTCAGGAAATTCGTGAGCTGGGAACGCTTCTCGGCGAAGGTGCGCATCGGCTGTACCGAGCTGTCCAGCGCGGCGAACAGATCCGGCGACACCGTACGCAGACTGTCGGCGGCCGACTTCAGCGCCGACAACGTCGTCGGCCCGGAATCGTCGGAAGCAACCACCGAATTCAGTTGCTGCATAACCCTGTTGAGGTCGCCGCCGGCGTCGGTGAGCTTCTGCCCCCGACCGCGGGTGGCCTCCGACAGTGCCGCGAAGACACCGACATTGTTCGAATCCGGCGCCTGCCCAACGGCTTTGAGCAGCTGCCGCAGCTTGGCCAACACGTTCTGGAACAGCACAGTGGGCAAGGTCTGGTCTTCGAGAACGACGTCACCGGTGCGGATGGGCCGCGCGCCATTACCGTTCTGCACCAACTGAACAGCCGATACGGCGAACAGGTTGGCCGGCACCACTCGTGCGGTCACGGTGTCGGGAATCTGCGAAGCGAACTGCGGCTGGATGTTGACGTGCACCACGTTCGGTGAACCGTGCTGCGAGGGCGTCACGCTCGACACCATGCCGACGATCACGCCGCGGAACTTCACGTCGGAGCGCTCCGGCAGGCCGTCGCCGATGTTGATGAGCTTCAGGTCCACCCGGACGAAATCGTCCAACTTGCCTTGCGATTTCACCACCATGAGGACCGCGGCGATCGAGGCCACCACCGCGAAGCACAGGCCGATGACACCCAGCTTGCGGTCGGTCGAGCCCCGCGGGTCGTGGTCGAACGAGTTAGCCATCAGCCACCGAACCTTGCACCGCTGATGACGCCCCACAGCGCCATGGTGAGCAGCATGTTGACGATCATCACGACGGTGACGCTGCCGCGCATCGCCCGCCCGGCCGCCACACCCACACCCGCCGGGCCGCCGGAGGCGAAGTAGCCGTAGTAGCACTGGATGGTCGACGAGATGAACACGAACACCACAGCTTTGATCGTCGCGAACAAGACGTCCCGGCCCTCCAGGAACAGACCGAAGTAATGCAGATACGTGCCGGTCGACTGGCCGGCGATCACGCTGACCAACTGGCACGACAGATACGCCAGCGCCAGGGACGCGAGGAACAGCGGAACCACCGCGATGATCGAGGCCATGACGCGCGTCGCGACCAGGTAGGCCACCGAATTGATACCCAGGGTGTCCAGCGCGTCGATCTCGTCGTTGATCCGCATGGCGCCCAGCTGTGCGGTGAACCGGCACCCGGCCTGCGCGATGAAGGCCATCGCGATCATTGCCGGCGCCAGCTCTCGCGTCGTCGCGAACGAGGAGACCAACCCGGTGGCCGGCCCCAGGCCCAGCAGGTTCAACGCGTTGTAGCCCTCGACCGCGACCAGCGCCCCGGCCGTGACACCAAGCACGCCGGCGACATTCAGCGTGCCACCACCGACCACGATCGAGCCGTTACCCCAGGTGATGTCGGACAGCAGCCGCAGAAACTCCTTGCGGTAACGCAGCCACATCGTGGGCATGGCCAACAAGACCCTGCCGAAGAACTCGACCATGTGGCCGGTACGCCCGGCCGCCTTGAGCAGCCCGTTGCCGACGGCCGTGATCGGCCGCAGCGGTGTCGGGGTGAATGTTGATGGGGCGGCCATATCAGATCGACGTCTTCGGGAAGATGACGACGTACAGCTGGCTCATGACGACGTTGACGATCATCATCAGCAACACCGACTCCACCACGGCGGCGTTGACGGAGTTGGCCACACCCGCCGGACCACCGCGCGTATCCAGGCCCTTATGGCAACTGATCACCGCCACGATGACACCGAAGACGACCGCTTTGACCATGGCCAGCGCCAGGTCGCCAACCGTCGAGAACGACGAGAACGTCGCGATGAACGAGCCCGGGGTGCCGTTCTGCAGGTAGACGTTGAACATGTAGCTCGCCAGGTAGCCGACGAAGCTGGTGACACCGGTCAGCAACACACCGATGAGGACCAGAGCGACCAGCCTCGGCACGACGAGGCGCTGGATCGGGGACACCCCCATGACCTCCATCGCGGAGATCTCCTCGCGCATGGTGCGCGACCCGAGGTCGGCGCAGACGGCCGAGCCGACCGCCGTCGCGAGCAGCAGCGACGCGACCAGCGGGGCGCCCTGCCGGATGACCACCAGACCGGTCGCCGCACCCGACAGCGACGAGGCGCCCACCTGGCCGGCGAGCAAGGCAAACTGGATCGACAACGTCACACTGATCGGGATGGTCACCAGAACCGTTGGGGTGAAGGCGGTTCCGGCCATGAAAGCGGCCTGATCCAGGAACTCGCGCACCTGGAACCGGCCCTTGATGATGTCGAAGAACAGGTACTCCAGAGTCCGCAGCCCGAGCACGATCTGGCCGCCGGCGGTGCTCAGCGACGCGATCGGATGGTTCTGCAGGTACCGCCGGACCCAGTCGATGGCTTCGCCGATGGCAGCGCGGTTGGCCGCTCCGCCGGCCTGTGCGTCGTCCGTCATCGCGTCTGCTCACTCGAGTCGGACGCCTGCCATTCGGCGGCGATGCCACGGCACACCAGGTCGGTGGTTGCCCGCGTCTGCGCGACCAGTCTGTCGCGGTCGGGCTTCTGCCCATGACGCAGCGCGATCCCGAACGGAATCGCCACGATCGATTCCGCGGTGCCGTGGACATCGATGTCAGAACGGATGTAACCGCGAGCGATGCCGTCGCGGAGCATGGCCGACAACGACCGCACACCGCCGTCGAACATGTGGTGGAACTGCTCGGTCATCTGCTGGTCGACGCCCGCGGCCTCCATGACGATCAACTGCAACAGCCGCGGTTCTTCGGCAAGCACATCGGTATAAGCCATCCCGACCGCCATCACGTACTCGCGAAACTCCGTGATGGTGGCGAGGCTGCCGGGCAACACCTCCCCGATCGCTGACAGCAAACGGCCGTTGACGCGGCGCACGGCCTGGTCGATGATGTCGCGCTTATTGGCGAAATAGCGGTAGAACATCGAATGACCAGCGCCCAGCCGTTTGGCGATATGGCTGATCGAAGTCTGGTGATACCCGCGCACAGCAAACTCAGCCAACGCGGCGTCAATGACTTCCTCCCGCACCAACTCAGCCCGTTTCGCACGCTGGCGTTCCGCCATGGTCGCGCGCACCTCGCCTGTCACGCGGATCACAGTAGCGCATCAATTCCGGATTTGAGCACACTCTCCGAGAAACGGAATCAATTGTTTCAAACGTAAGTTTTGCGCTGTTTCGGTTTGATGGAATACACATCGAACTGCTGGCGCAGCACAGTAGGGCGGCCCGTCCGGCAATGGAGCGATTTCTACATCTTCATGAAGTCCCACAGGTATGGCCACCGCCGTGCTAACGGGTTGCGGAGCACCACCGGATCAGTCCAAGGACATCGACCCCTCCCACCCGCTGGGCGGCAAGGACGGCGGCCGCGACGGCGAGTGCACCCGCGACGGCAACAAATGGACCTGGGCGGTGTATTTCCCTCGGGGACAACAGGATTTCAACACCATCAAGGGCAAGCTGGAAGACGACATCGACGTTGCCCGCAAGCACAATCCGGTCGGAATCGCCTTCGTCACTAACCAAGAACTGCGGCTTGCCGAACGTCGAGACCTGGGTGAGCTCGGTGGCGACATCGCCATCGAGCGGTACCACTTGGAACGGCTGGCCACCATCTTGGACCGGCCGAAAATGGCATCCGTACGTCAGCAGTACCTCAAGATCGCTCCAGGTCGATCGCCCATGATCGTCAACGCGGCGGTCGCCGGCACCGCCGTCACGTTCTTCGGCGAGGATGCGGTGGTCGACCTGCTCGTGGACGTGCACGAGAACCAGGTCCGAGAACGTTCCGAAACGGCTAAGCAATCGAAGTCACGAACCCCGTCCATACTCGACAGGTTCAACCCAGCCGGGCTCTATCAAAGCCTCGGGATCGCCGAACCTGAACCGCCAAAAGTGTTGAGCGAAATCGAAATCGACGAGAGCGTCCAGGCGTACCGGGAAACGATCGAGGCCGACTGGAAGTGGTCGCGGGGCCATTTGGCTGGTGCGGCGTGCTCGGGTCTGAAGTTCACCATCGAAAACGTCGAAACCTCGTTCCTCAACAACGTCGAGATCGTGCTGACATTCACCGGAGCACGCGGTGTCGACTGGCGGGCTGCCGACGCCTTCGAACTCGACAAGATGCAGGACCGCCACTGGATGGCCCCGACGTGGGGCGGCGTCGCACCGCCGTATATCCCGAGGCGCCTCAAGAACTATCCGGTTACTTACGACCACAACGACGATGGTGACCTTGAAGTGACGATCACCCTGGATACGTTGCGGCCCAGGAAAACATGGACGAGCAGTGCCGACGACATCGTCCTCATTGCTCGTACCGACGATCTCGACGATGTGACAGCCACCTATACGGTCACCGCTGACGGCTACAACGAACTGTTCGAAGGTGGTCCGATCACCATTCCTGTAGAACGGGTTTCAGCTTTCAATACCCTCGGGGACCTGTTGGGTGTGGACGATGACGGCGACGACGAATAGGCGCTCGCTATATGGCGGTCGATAGGGCATCACCCATCGACGCGGCGCTCGCCATCGCCATCGACCGAACCGCATCATTACGGCTTACTTGCCCCAACATCGTGACAGCAGTACGCATTTGGTCCCCGACAAACACCGTCGGACCGTCGGTGAGATTCGCAAAGGCCTCGGCGACCACACTGTCGACGGTGTCGGCCCCGTTGGGGATCGCAGTGAGTGAAGCAAGCTGGCCGCGTTCGAATTCGAGTTGGCGAAGCGCCGGCGTATCCGTCTTGCCCAGAATCAGGCCAATGACATCAATTCCCTTGGGATTCAACTCACTCCACAACGCTTCAGCCAGAATCATGTCGAATGCCTTGCTCGGACCATATGCCACCATATTCGGACCACCCACCAGGCCGGCACCGGAGCCGAAGATGACAATGCCGCCCGTACCTCGTTCGACCATACGCGGCGCGAACTGATGACACAGCTGCATCAAGGTCACGCAATTACGTTGCACCAATGACTCTGACACTTCGATCGGTGTCTCCAGAAACGGTCTGAAGGTGGGATCGGCGCCAGCGCAGTACGCGAGGAAACCGATCTGCAGATCATGGGTCGCATCCGCGATTGCACGGGAGGCTTCGGGCGCAGAGAGGTCGACGACCAGCGTGCGCGTCTGCACCCCAGTCCGATCCGCGATGCCGCGAGCCACTTCATCCAACGCCGACTGCCGCCGGGCCACCAACACCACATTGAGCCCACGCTCAGCCAACGCCTCAGCGAAAGCCGCTCCGACACCGTCAGAGGCACCGGCTACAAGTGCCCACGGACCGTACTTCGATTCAAAGGTCATGACTCGCCAATTCTCTTGTACCGCTGGCATTGAAGGTCCGCACAATCGGGCAGACGCGAGTTACATGTGTACGACGGAACGACCGGCCACCGACCCTCCACCACATGTCACCATCGTGGCTACCAGTGCGATTGGCGCCAAATCGGCTTCCTCTTACAGATAACAATGCGAACTTGGCGAGCAGCGGGAGCACATGGCCCTCGCTGTCAGACAATCGATAGCTCTGAGCGCTAGGCGGCTGGCCATGGCACTGTTCCGGTGCGCCCTTAACCCGATGTTCAAAAGCTACAGGATTTCTTGACTCAAGCGGCAGCGCGTGTAGTCGTAATGACCTATGCGGCCGATCTCGAGAATGCATAGAGGCATCGCATTGCGGAAACGAAGTCCCCGGGCGCGATCGTGAGTTTGTTTTGATGTCAGTCAAACTGGGGCAAGGCCGCCGACAACCGCCGCGCGATCTCGCCGTACCGTTCGAAGCGGTCTGACCCGCCGAGGGCGTTGTAGAGCACGATGCGGGTGGCGACGCCGTCATATTTGGCAACGAGCTTGTCCGCCAGCTCATCCCAGGTGGATTCAGTGGCGAACGCGGCGATGTGGTCGTCGGTGATCTGCGCCATCATGCCTGCCATGTCGCCGGCTTTCTGCTTCTCCCGCAGGCGCGCGGTGGTGCCCTCGAAACCGGCCTCGTCCCAGATGAAGGCGTAGTTCGGGGTGCTGCCGTAGAAGCTCATGCTGGCCCGCACGAATTCACGCTCGTTGTGGCGTTCTTCGTCGGTGTCGCCGACAATCGTCATCGCCGGGATGATCGTGTCGATGTCAGCGGGGGAGCGACCCGCCTTCTCGGCACCGGCGGCGACATTGGGCAGTACGTGGCGGGCGATGTAGCCCGGCTCGCCGAGTGGGTGGATGTGCACGCCGTCGGCCACCTCGCCGGCCATGCGCAGCATCCACGGATTCACCGCCGCGATATCGACTTTGGGATCGGGGGCGTCGATGGGGCCGGGGCTCCATTGTGGGGTGATGAAGTCCAGGTCGTAGAAGTCGCCGTGATGGTCGAGCTTGCCGGTCCGGAACGCGGTGAAGCACGCTTTCACGGCGCGTACGTAGTCGCGCAGCCGTGGTCCAGGCTGTTCGAAGGGCATGCCGTAGCGACGCACCACGTGCGTGCGTACCTGGGTGCCGATCCCGAGGCGGAATTTGCCTCCTGTGGCTTCCTGCAGTTCCCACGCTGATGCCGCGGTGATGAAGGGACTTCGCGGGAAAGCTACTGCGACACCGGTGGACAGTTCGAGCCCGGGCGCAGCCTGGGATGCAACCGCTGCGCTCAGATAGGCGGTCCGGCCGGTCTCGGTCAGCAGGAGGCCGGAGAAACCGGCGGCCTGCGTGCGCTGGGCAAGTGCGCCCATCTGAGTCAAAGGCTGCGGAACGGTCATCACGTCGACGTGCACACTGGGAGCCTACGCGTTGGATGTTCGCGGCGGTGGGAAGTGCCGAGCGCCAATCTCCTTGTCGCGCAGTTCTGCCCGCACCCCCGGCATTTCGACCCGCAAGTGATGGCACCTCACCATAGGACCGATCACATCTCATTTATGACAGTTCCGGTGGTCTTGATGGTGACACTTCTGTCCCGAGGGTCGCCTCGAACGGGTCTCGTTCACGGCGTCGTTGGCGCGCATCGTCCACGAGTCGGGCGTGTGGCGCGTACTTGAGTCGAAGAAGTAGCCCGCTCGGCATGGCGGGCGGTCCGTGGGCGCATCAGATGGACTGTGTAAATCCTCTTAACGGAAGGATCGCAGGACGTGACGACATAAAAGGGCAATGGATGCGGCGCTGATTGCCGCCAGCCCTGCAGTCGAGATGGCCGACGCGCTTCGTGCTTCGGGGCAGTGCATGAACTGCCGGCGCTGATCGATGGCGGTGACCGGTGATGGCGGGCTGCTGCCGAGGTTGATCAAGCTCGTCCTTCAACGTGGGCTGGCGCCGAACTCCCTGCTCACCTTGGGGACGAGAACGGCGAGCTGATCAAGGGGCTGTAACGGCGGCCACTCAAGACGGTGCTCACCACGCCAGCCCGGTACTCTTGGACGTGCCGCGAGACCGCAGCGGTTCGTTGCCCCCGATGCTGGTACCCATCGGCCAGCGTGGTTAAGGCAGGCTCGATGGCATGGCCATCTCTCTATATGCGGTGCGGAATCAATTTGCGGGACATCCGATTTCGGATTTGGCTCGGCGATCGGGACGCAGGCATCGCGAGAGACGATCCCCAGTATCGTCGAAGAGGTCTCCGATGGGGTCCTGGCATGGCAGCGCCGACCGCCGGAATCGTCGTATCCGGTGATCTAGCTCGACGCGATGATCGTGAAGGTCAAAGACGGCGGCCGCACGCCACCAACGCCGCGCCACATCGCTGTGGCCGTCGATATGACCGGGATCAAGCGCGTTCGGGTGATCTGGGTTCAGCCGAACGAAGGCGCTTCGTTTTTCTAGGTGTCGGTATCCGCCGCTTTGGCCAACCGCAGGGTCAAGGATGTGTTGACCGTGCGCTGCGGCGGGCTCATTGGGTTCCCGGACGCGATCGCGACCATGCGGTCACACACCGCGGTGCAGACGTGCGCGGCGAATCTGAGCCGTAACTCGATGCGGTTTTGTGTCGGTGCCCCGGTTGAAAAGCGATTGCATTCCCTATGCTACTCAATGTAGCGTAGGGAAACTAACTGTACGGATTGTGCTGCTCGGACTATGAACATTGACTGTCAGGTAGCCAGCGTTCCGGCACTCTCGTGAGTACTGGTGGATGTCGCTGCTGGCTACGCTGAATACAGCATGTTGCTTCCGGCTTAGTGAGGATTCGCAGGTCTCGAGGCGGGCGTTCGCGTTCGCCAGACACGTCGATGAGTCTCTGCTGGAAGTAACGAGGAGTTTTCGTGCCCGGTTGCGCGACAAGGGAATCCGATTCGGCGCCATCGGTGTGGTGCCCTTACCCGTCTTCGGGATAGCGAGCAGGGCAGTCGGCCCGCGTTCGAGCGCCAGCGATCGTGGTACTTGCCACCAGTGACGAGAAGAGGTCTTTGTGAGCATTTCGAATCCACCGGACGTGCAGCGGTTACCGTCGCACACTCCGACGTGTATGGGCTGTGGACCAGACAATCCGCATGGACTGCACCTTTCGGTCTTCCGCCGAGGGGAGGAGGTGTACGCGGACGTCACATTCGATGAACGGCACGTGGGCGCGCCAGGTCTCGCCCACGGCGGGGCCATCGCCGCCGCGTGCGATGACTTGTTTGGCTTCACGTTGTGGATCGCCGGAACGCCGGCTGTCACACGCAGGCTGACCGTCGAGTACTTGCAGCCGGTTCCGCTGCATGATGCCCATAGGCTCGCCGCGCGTATTACTGAACGCAATGGCCGTGCCATCCACGTCACCGGCGCCGGAATTGGTGCTGACGGCGTCATGCGCTTCACTGCTGAAGCGATCTTCGTAGCAGTGGAAGTAGGGCACTTCGCTGCGCATGGGGACATCAAGGGATTCGGTGAACTATTCGCGGAACTCGTTCGCCGTGCAGACAACGGGGCTCATCAACAGGAAGTGCAGTGAACCTGTTTGCGGCAGGCCGCGTTCGTGCCTTCCGCACCCGATCGCAGACAGCCGTAATCGGTATGAGTTGAAACCATCGATGCGATCGCCTCGTCGTTCTTCTGGCAGCTGCGGCGCTCTAGAGTCCCGATTCGCCGACTATGGGTGGAGACCGAATAACCCGACGCTCATCAAGGCGAAGACAAGAGCTTTCGTCCCGGTTGACCAATTGGTGAGCGGGGTCGGTTCCCGGCTGCGGTGGCGCAGGGCATCGGCGCCAGCCGCAGTCGGATTCTCGTCCACCGGGCACCTTCGGTGCTTCGCCCATCGATTGGTGAGGTCCCAATTGTCAACCTTGGCGACCTGTAGGAATACGCATAGTGTTGTCGGTGGATTGCCGCTGGAGTTCGGTGGGGCACCTCGTGGTCGATCGTATTCGACATCATTCGTGTGATCGCAAAAGCGGACGGTTCCCCAGGCCATGTGTCTGGTGACCCCGTCGCGCACATCGCCTTCGTTGAATTACCTAGTTCGACGGAGCAGAACGAGTCGACCAGCTACATCACCGTGCATCAATCAGCCAGGTAACGCTGCGCGAGAATCTCGGCTAGTCGGCTCGTATGCACAATCACCTCGTCCTTCGACACATCGAGCAGCCCAGAATGCCACGCGGTGATGACTTCGACGAAACCTCCTACGGCAACCAAGGTATCCATGCGGAGCGCTGCCTCGTCTACGTCATCAAGCAAATGGGGTCGGCTTGCCTCCACGACGAGTTGCGTTGCGTCTTGCAGTGCGAGTGCGCGGCGATCCTGAAGTGGAGAACTGCCGACGTGGTGGGCGAGAAGAATGCTGGCTTGGCCTGGATCGGAAGCGATCCGGTCAACCACGATGGCGATCGCCGCGGTAATAGTCTCCATCGCCGGCCGATCGATTCGCTCGTTGAACAGCGTTGAGAGCTCGCCTAGCACCTCACTCCGGACACCGTCCCACGCTGCCACGAGCAAATCGTCGCGGGTCTTGAACTCTTCGTAGAAGTATCGGTCATTGAGCCCGGCGGTTGCGCACACGCCGCGCATGGTTACCGCAGCCCAGCCGTTCTCGGTCCATATTTCAGTCGCCGCCTCGATGAACCTCTGGCGCCGCTCTGCTCGCCGTTCCGCGCCTGTGCGCCCACCCCAGCGCTTGTTTTGAGACCGCACACCACCATCTTGACAAACGGGATAAGCGACCGACAAACTGGTGTCATCCGCCACCAATGGTGGCAGCCGCCACCAAAAGTGAGTTGCGTCGCAATCTCTCTGCGGCCGCCAAATCAAATAGGGAAAGGTCACATGAGATTGTCGTTTCTTGGCCGAACGCCAGGCCGGAGTTATGGAGCCGACGCTGTCGTGACGGGGGCGGGCAGTGGCATCGGGCGCGCCTTTGCTGTAGAGCTCGCGCGTCGCGGTGGCCGGGTGATATGTGCTGACAGAAATCTGAGCACAGCGCGCGCGTCGGCCGAACTGGTGCGCCAGGCAGGCGGCGAAGGCCTCGACATCGAATGCGATGTGACCGAACTTGACCAGGTACAGCAGTTGGCAAAGACAGGTGAGAGTTGGTTCGGAAAGCCCGCCAGCTTGGTGATCAATAACGCCGGAATCGGCGCGGGTGGCAACGTTATCGGTGCAACATCGATAAACGACTGGAATGCCGCGATCTCAGTGAACCTTTGGGGTGTGATCTACGGTTGCGAGACTTTTGTCCCTCGGATGCGCGAGCATCGCCGATGCGGTGTAATCAACGTTGCGTCCGCGGCAAGTTTTGGCGCCGCGCCGCGTATGGGCGCCTACAACGTGAGTAAAGCGGGCGTTTTGGCTCTATCAGAGACATTAGCAGCCGAACTTTCTGGTACCGATGTAAATGTCACCGTGCTTTGTCCGACATTTGTGAAAACCAACATCGTAGATAATCCTCAGATCCAGGAGTCTGCTGCCAGACTCGCGGGCACGCTGATGAAGTGGACCGGCGTATCGCCGGAGTCTGTCGCACGCAAAACACTCGACGCACATGACCGGGGGCAAATCTACGTCGTGCCTCAGATCGATGCAAAAGTGCTGTGGCAGATTAAAAGGGCTCTTCGCAGTTGAGGGTGTAGAGGTCATCGGCGCGTCGTTGCCGGGATAGGGGTCGAGGTCTCTCGAAGATGA
>NZ_JBJIAO010000065.1:0-12296 GCF_045310825.1 Mycobacterium sp. SMC-21
TCTACTACGCTACGAGCACAGCCCAATCAGAGGCTGCGCACCAATAAACCGGTGTGCATCAAACTCGGGGCGGTTCACCTACCCCGATGATCGACTTGCGGTCACCGATCTGTTGGAGCGGTGGAACCTCGGGTTGGGCTCCACGCTGGCGGAACGGCGGATGGCGTTGCGGCTGTCCCGCGAAGACACACTGATCGACCAGAGTGCTGCGCTGAACGAGGTTGGCACCCTGCCGTCAGTAGCCCGCGTGATGGCCACAGCCGATGCTCCCGCCGATGAGGATGCGGACACGCCTGATGTACCCGATCCCGAGACCGGTGATGACGACACCGAGGACGAACTCGACGACTACGTGAGCGACTTCTACGCCGACGCGCTGGAGGACGCGTGATGGCCACGAAGAACCACGCACAGCAGCAGACCGAGGCCCGGCTGGACAATCTCACGTTGGCACGCAAGGAGGGCTGGCAGCGATTCGTAAACACCGCCGCCCGTATCCCACCGGAGCCACTGACCCGCAGCCAACTTGAGGCGCTGGGCGAAGCGGCCTTCGCCGACTACAACCGGCAGCGCCGCGAGTGGCACGCCAATCTTGGCCCGATCAAAACGCCGCAGCTCGCCGCCCTGCATGAGGACCTGTGGGACATCGTCGACAGCAACGCCCAGGACGGCGACAAAGCCAAAGGCGCGGTGGCGATCGATGCCTTTCCCGGACTCGGGAAGACCACTTCGGTGCTGGATTTCGCCAAGAAGTTCCATCGTCGCGAAATCAACGAGCAGGGAACCGAAACCAATGCGGGCCACGAGCGTTGGCCGGTGTGCCGAGTGGGGTTGACCGGCAATACTGGGATGGTCGAATTCAATAAGGCGATGCTCGGCTTTTACGCCCATCCAGGGGTCACACGGGGCAAGGCAGCTGACTACGCCTATCGAGCATTGGACAACGTCCTGAGCTGCGAGACCAAGTTGCTCATCGTCGATGATCTGCACTTTCTCCGCTGGCGCAACACAGTCGGGGTGGAGATCAGCAACCATTTCAAATACATCGCCAACGAGTTTCCCGTCACTCTGATCTTCGTCGGCGTCGGTCTGGCAGCTCGCGGCCTGTTCTCCGAAGGCCATTTCTACGAAGACGCCGTAATCGCTCAAACCGGTAGGCGGACAACAAACCTCGATATGAGGCCGTTCACCATCGAAGGGGACGAAGGTCGCCGTCAGTGGCGCCAACTCCTGCTCGCCCTGGAGCAGCGGATCGTGCTGGCCGACCACCATCCCGGCATGCTCGTCGACGAGCTTTCGGACTACCTGTTTGCGCGTAGTACCGGGCATATCGGATCGCTCATGACGTTGATCAATCGGGGCTGTCAACGCGCCGTTCGGACCGGGGCTGAAGTCCTTTCCCGCGAATTGATGGATCGCGTCAAGAACGATGCGGCGTCGGAGAAAGCCCGTCAGGAACTGGAGATCGCATTTCAGGCGCGGCGGTTGACGACTCGAATCGGTAAGGCAGGGTAACCGTTTGCGTACCTTGCCGATCCGCGTCAACCCGATTGATGGTGAAGCCCTCGATTCCTGGCTCGAAGCGCTTGCGCATCGCACGCACACGGCATTCGGAGACCTTCTTCAGGCGGTCGGCCTCGCTACACACCCGCAGACAACCGCAGCCTGGTGGATGGTAGGGCTGAGTTCCACCGAGATCGAGACGGTCAGCGCGGTGACGGGCGTTTCATCGGCCACGCTCAATCGCATGACGCTGCACCGCTACGCCGATGATGCCGTGCATCTCGATCGACGGTTGTATGTCGCAGAACGGTACCTGCCGTGGAGCACACCGACCGGATCGGGCTTTTGCCCGGCGTGCTTAGAAGAGACCGGTGGGAGATGGAACCTCGATTGGCGGCTGGGTTGGACATTCGTCTGCATCAAGCACCATTGCTTGCTCGCGCATGCCTGCCCAGAATGCGGCGGTGTGCAGCGTGGGCGGGCACATATCAAAGAGACCATCCCCCAACCAGGACGTTGCTCCAACCCGGCAACGTCAGCGCTCGGTCGCTCACCCAAACGGTGCGGGGCCGACCTCTCACACGCGAGGGTCTCCATCTTCAGAATCGAACACCCCGTGATAAAGGCGCAACAAACCGTCAATGCCATTATCGCCACGGCGACACCAAGATTCGGTCTCTACAACGCGCACACCCAGCCACGCGCCAGCGTCCTCGCCGACATTCGGGCCGTCGCCGGACGCGTGTTGGCTTATGCCACACCACGCGATCTCGAAGCCGTCATCCCCGCTGACCTGCTCGCCGTCTACCGTGGCCCGATCCGCCGGCCTTCCTCCCGACGTGGACCCAGCCGAGACCCGAGACAGGTGGTGCCGACGCCCGCTGCAAGTGCGGCGGTCGGCGTGGTCGCCGCGCTGAACGTGCTTGATCACGTGAGTGTCGCCGGCGCCGGGGAGGCGCTGCGCTGGTTAGTGCAATCCTCGCGGGACCAGGGATTGTCTGTGACAGCAACAAACATTGGTTGGGGGAAGGGCATCTCCGCCGCACTCGTCGGAGCCCAACTCGCCGCGCTGGGACCTCTACTCAACCCCAGCGACCAACTGCGTTACCGCATCGGCACACCGATGCCGACGCATCCCGCGCCCTCCGACGAACACAGCAACATCCTGGCCAAACGACTGCCGTCCATGCTGTGGCCGGCCTGGTCATTGCGATTCTCGATTCCGAAATGCCATCAGCGCCAACTACGGCCCGCGCTCGCCGTTGCGCTTCTGCTCGTCCATAGCCGGCTCAGTCTGGACGACGCGGCGCGAATAGTCGACTGCCCCATCAGCGGCCAGGCGGTATCGCGCGTGCTCCAGCTCCTCGAAGACCACGAGCGCTGGCCCGACATTCGAGCCGGACTCATCCGAATGGCCGAACGCCTGGCCACCGAAAACGTACCCATCGACTACCATCTGCGCCGACGCCTCAACTACAGCCAGCTACTACCAGACACGACGTGGGCACAGATCTGTCGCGACACCGGCACCCCTGGCGCGGGGACTGCTCGGGCCAAGATCGCCCGCAGTTACCTTTTCGAACAACTCAGCGGACTGCCCTCAGCGGCCGCACCGTGGGGTGCCGATGACAGCGCATTCCGAAGCAGAGTCGCCAACTTTCCGCAGCACCTCAGCCCAGCACTGTCAGCTGCGCTCAATGGGCACGCACAGGAATTTCTGTCCGACATGGACATTTTCGGCGAACCGCCTGTGTGGTCTCCACCATCCAACGTCCTCGATGGCCTTCTGCTACCTGGACCTAATCCCGACGACCTGAATGTCGCTGAACTACGCAATCTGGTGAATGCCGAACAGATGACGCTCGGCAATGCCGCCAAGCTCTTTGGCACCAGCCTCGACACAGCGCGACACGTCCTACAGGTAGCAGCCGTTGCCAGTTCGTCCGCAGTCGACGCCGACCAGGCTGCGCCGACTAGCGCATCCGCGTATTGTGCCGCTCGGGGCGCGCTCCCCCGCTCACGCTTCGTCGAGCTCTATCACGATCAGCGAATGTCATTGCGGGACATAGCCGTCGACGTCGGAGTCAGCCGTCAGACGATTGCCCGCCTCGCACACGACTATGAGGTCTCTGTGCGGCAACCCTGTCGGCACACCAGAAACCCGGTAGACCGCGACTGGCTCTACGAGCAGTACGTCACTGGACGACGGGCCCTCCCAGACCTCGCACGTGAGGCCGGGATGAGCACCAGCAGCATGGCCCGCTGGGCAAAGACGCACGCTATCCCCTTGCGCGGGCGAGGTGGACAGAGCCACAGCGCAAGCCTCGCCGCCCAGCGCGATGTCCCTAGCGCCCTGGAACACGACTCCACGCTCGTCGGAACCCGCACATGGCAGCGTCTGCAGCTATTCGCGTGTGCTGCTCGTTACCGGACACTTACCGTTGCCGCGCAAGAACTGGGCGTCCGCCCGATCAGCCTCATCAACCGAATCAAGTACCTAGAAAGCGAACTCGGCATGCAACTGCTCGTTCGTCCAGAGAATGGATGCGCAATGCAGCTCACAGACGATGGAATCCAGGTGCTGAGATCCCTCAGGCAGACGTCCGACTAACGTTCGCGGCCGAATCCCCGACTTAACACCGAGTCGGTGTACTCCGGCGACGATCCGACGTCAGGGCCATCCTTGATCATGCCTACAAACCTCGGGGGCCAGGTCCCTCGCGGCGTGGCTTGAGCTGCGCGGGACAGCCGACGTGCGTCCGCGAGTAGGGTATCCACTTGGTCGTCGGGCATGCTGTCGATCAGGCGGAGCAGCTCATCGCGACTTGCGGTCATTGTTTCAATCTAAGTCGTACTGACATTGAATGGCCGCACACACCACGCGCGGCCGCGACCAACCAGCCGACAACTGCTCAGAGGTGCACCGGGCGACGGTGGGGACTGCCCCGGGTTCAGTTGACTCGCTGATGTGCCCTGGGTTGCATGGAGTCGGTTGCTTGACTTTTGGTCACGACGTCCCTTGAAGGAGCCGTGTCCATGGCCTGGTGGATGCACCCGACGCTCGATCAGTTCGGCCCAGTTTCAACGGCGAAATACGTCGAAATCGGCGTCGATGACCACTGAATCTGTCCTGTAGCGTCAATTCAAACCGTGTTCGTTGGGGGATTTCGCATGGGAGAGCTGCACGTCGACGTGGACGGTCTGCGTAGCGGAGCGGCCAGCAGCGGTGCGCTCGCCGCGGGGCTGACCGCCGGCGCTGACGCGGGTACTCCAGGCGCGACCCATGCCAGCGTCGCCGGGGTGGCCGCCATGGACGCCGCGATCGCCGCGACGGCGACCCGTTACTCCGACCGCATCACTGGCCAGGCCGACGCCCTCACCTCCGGCGCCACCGGCTACCAGGAGACCGACGAAGGTGGTGGCCGGGCCGTCACGGCGGTGTCAGTGTGAGCGCCGTACCCGCCGACGGGGGCGAGCGGCTGCCGACCCGTCAGCAGATCGAGACGTGGCAGACGCAGCACCTCGACGACGCCGCGGACAGATGGGACGCGAAGGCCACCACGTCGGTGGCGGCGTTCGAGCAGCACCACCGAAATGTCGTCTCCCCGGGCGGCACCGCATGGACGGGCTCCGGTAACGAGGCGGCCGTCAACCGGGTGACCACTGACCTGGGAGTGGTCCGCCACCACGCCGACGTGAAACGCGAGGCGACGAAACTAGCCCGCACCGGCGCTGAAGATGTCCGTGCAACCAGGAAGCTGGTGATCGAAGCCATCACCGAGGCCGAGGATGACGGGTTCGCCGTCGCTGATGACCTGTCGGTGACCGACGTCCGCCGCTACGACATCACCACCATTCGGGAGCGTAACCAGGCCGCCAAAGACCACGCCGAGTTCATCCGGTTCCGGGCTGCGCAACTGGTGGCAACTGACAAGCTGGTCGGGAAGCAGCTGAAGGCCAAAGCCGTTGAACTGCAAGCGATCAAGTTCCAGGGCGAGGGCACGGACGCGGGATCCGATAGCGCCAGTTCCCACGTACAGCTCGTCGACCACACGTTCAAGATGGACCCACCGCCTCCTAGTCCGGGTCAACCACAACCACCCGGTGGCTGGAGTCGCGATCCCGCGATGGAGGACGCCCAGCGCATCGCCTACGGCCATGCCTGGGAGAAACACCTCAGCGACTGGAAGGGGATGACGCAGGAACAGCTCGCGGAGCGCGTGCACGACATGCTCACCGGTGATCCCCGCACAGATCCCTCGCTGCATGTGGGTGCGATACCGGGCCGATCGTCGACGGCGATCTACAAGGACGGCATCCTCGTGATCCATGACCCGATGACCGGCGATGGAGGCACGGTCTACCGGCCGACGGACGGGTTCAACGAGTTCCTCAAGTGGGTTGGTGGCGCCGGCGCTGCCGCTCCCGTCATCAGCGCACCCCCGAACCTGCCGCCGACGGTGCCTCACCCCCTGGAGCACCCCCTGCCGACAGCTGTTCCGCACGCACCGGTCACGCTTCCGCCGCTGCCAGCCGATCCGATTGGGCTCCCACCGTGGTTGGCGAACCCTTCACCTCCTGCCACACCGGTGTCGCCGGTGGGGCCGTTCGTCCTTCCGAGCACCCCGCTGGCGCCCAACCTGGGTGGGGGCCTGAACCCGGGTCAGGTCAGCGCACCTGCTGCAGCCGCTGGCGGCCTGAGCCTCGCCGCGATACTGGGCCTGTTGCTGCTGTCGCCGGGCTGAGGGTGATCATGAAAAATACTGCGAATGAACGGGGTTGATGGGGCGATGAGTGACACTGCGGCGTTCGGGCACCCACACGGAGGCGAGTCCCCGTGGGGTCGCGTCCTGGCCGAGTCGTCGCTGCTCGACCTGATCGCGTCCCACGTCAACGGGTGGACTCCGCTGCCGGCTGCGGAGGCATCGTGGCTGACCGAAAGCCCGGTGCCGGACGGGTGGCAGATGCTGGCGGTCGACGCCGACGCCGCGACTCCGCTGCGTATCGTCGGAACAACCGTGGAAGGGCACCCCGGATTGGCCGGTCTCCAGACACTGAGCGCGTTTCGGTTCACCGGCGCACCCAACCCTGATCTGCTGGTGACGAACGCAGACAAGGGCCTTCGAGAGTGGGATGCCGACGGGATTAGAGCCGATCTGGTGGTCCTGCCGAACCTGCCCGGCGTGTGCGGTGTGCGCGCCAGCGGCTTCGTCGCGGCCGGTAACGAGTTGCTTTGGGTCGAGTACTGCACATATGTGCGAGGTTCGACCGAGCCTGATCAGGGGCTGGCGGTCGAGCAGATTTTCGCCGCCGCCGCAGGACAGCGGATGCGTCTCGGCCGTGGGATCGGTGCGCTCGCCGCCGCCGTGGAGGACGCGTTCATCGGGCGTATCGGGGCGACGGAAGACGATGTTGCGGCAGCAGTTGCCGACCACGCCGAACAGATGCGACGTGAGGTCGCCGCCGGACCGGTGCTGTCTGGGGAGCAGAGGCGGTTCCTTGATGCCGCGCTGTCGGTGTGGGGCGGGATCGCCTCCAATCAATCGCCGCCGATCGAAGCGCTCGGCTACACCGACAAGTCGGACTTCGCCGCAGATGTCGCCCGGCTCCGTGATCAGCTGGGCCGTGATCACCCCGACCTGTTGCCGGTGGATTGGTCGCGCATCCAGTTCCTCGCCGAAATCAGTTGGGCCAGTGACATGTTCGGCGCCGGGGTGGAGTTCGAGCTGGTTAGCCCTTTCACCGACTCCGAATCGCTCGCCCTGCTGCGATCCATTCAGCGCGCACTGATCCGCATCGTGAACCCCACGTTGGTGTTTCCACGCGCAGACACCGACAACCGCTGACAGATTGAATTGCGGCCGCTTGGCGGCGTGGGTCACTGAAAGAGTCTGAGGCTGCGCTAATCGTTGAGGGTGCCCGGCGCTAGCGCCACCGTGAGCGCGCTGTCGAGCGCGGCGATGGCCGTCCGAAGGTCCTGCACCATCTGCAGGTGCCCGTCGGCAGCGTCGCGCGCATTCTGGGCGGCTCGGAGCGCGGCGTCGCTGGCAGCTGAGGCGGCGGCCTTCGCATCGCGGGCGATTGCTTTGAGGGTCTCCGGATCAGCGGGAGCGGCGGCATCGGCGGAGCTGTGCACAGGTGTGCGCAATTTGGCGGCCAGTTTCGCGGCGGTGGGCAGCTCTGGGTGAGACTCGACGAACGAGACCAGATCTCCCCAGCGGAACATCTGTTTGCCGCCGACATCGTGCCCCGGCAGTGCGTGATGAGGACGCCCGGACCAGTTTTTGACCGTTGTCGCACTGATTCCCGCTTCGAGCGCTAGCTGCCGCGCGCTGAGCATCGCCGAGTCATCCGGCCACGACATCATCACCGTCCATGTGTGCACTTTCCGTGTGTCCAGAGTCGCGCAAGTGTGTACATATGGCAAGGTGAGGTCATGTTCCATCCGGTAGCGGTCACCGAGCCGGTGCGGCCCGCTGATCTCACCGGCCCCGGGTGGGCGCTCATTGACAACGGTGCGGTCACCGCAGGTGGGCGTGGCGATGCACTGGTGATGCTCAATCACGACGAGATCGCCCGACGGGCCGAACACGGCCTGGGCGCGGTGACCAACTATGCGTTGCTCGGCGCACTGCTGAATTTGCCATTGGCCACACCTGTGCGCATGCGCACACTGAGCGTGCATGACATGGTCATCTTGGGTGAGGCACCACCCGGGGTGATCGACGTCGATGAAGCGGGCTGGGTGACTCGACGGTTGGCGGCCCCGCTAACGGTTGCGGCAGCCGTTGTCGAGGGCACGGGGTGGCGCAACATCACACGTCGCGCCGCGCGATTCCTGCCGTTCTGTCAACAGATCGCGCTATTTCCCTGCGCACCAAGAGGATTCAGCTCGGTAGCGTGGGAGGCTTCATTCGCCGGCATAGGCGTGTGGATACGAGGCGGCGAGGACATCACAGAGGCTCTGTGTGCGCGCCCGTACGTGCGGCGGTTCTGGAAAGCCGCAGGCTGGGAATTCCAGGAAATTGCCTACCGCGAGCATCTCAAAGCCACGCGCCCTGCGGTGTTGTCAGGCGGCCCTGCGGGTCGTCGAGCTCGCACAACGCGCGCAGCGTCCGATCCGCGTCAACTGTCGCTGCTATAGGGTTCATTTGCAGGTGAGCGGCAAGTGCGTTACAACGTCGCCGATCGAGCCATGCCCGTTGAGTCGCAGGCCCGCGTGCAGTGAGAGCATCGACCAGCGCGTGAGTGGCATGAAGGTTATGGCGCAAGATCGCGAGTTTGTCCGCATCGGTGCACTGGAAGCTATCGAGCCGACGCCCACACTCATCGCAGGTATCAACTGCGCTGTTGGCGAACCATTTCGCGTACGTGCGCGGGCTACGGTGCTCCAGTAGCGACGGCAGGAAAAGCCCGGGGAGGAACCCATCGGAGTCTGGGCAGAACCCCTTGTCGTTAGGTCCCGCCGGGTTGCGTGCAGCACCGCTGACACCGACCACAGCCAGCCCTGCGCCGCACGCGATTGCGTCGCTCGCGATCAGAGGGTCGACGCCGATGATCCAGGCTCCCGGATGCTGTTGGAGTACACGCCGCATCCCCTTGATCCGGTTCTTGGCGTGGGTTGCGAATGGCCGATTGGAATCGGTGAATATGAAGGCGAATTGGCGGGGCGGGGTGTCCCTGAGGTGTGAAAGAAAAGTATCCAGATGGGGCGCTTCGAGCATGTCCGCGCCGGTCGGAACCAAGGTAACCAGTTCACGACGCGTGCCAGCGGCCGTTGCGGCCAGCAGCGCAGCGAGGGCCTCCCAATCCGCCGTCGATACGTGGTAGCTGGGTGTGAGCACCGTATGTGCTGAGGTGCTGGCGACGATCTGCTCCGCCCACACATCAAGATCGAGCGGGGCCAGGCCGTTGTCGGCTTCAGTAGTGACTGCAGGCGAGGCGACGATGCTTCGCCACAGCCCGGAGTCAACCAGCAGGTCTAGTCTGCTGCCGGCTTTCCGTAGCCGGGCAGCATGCCCCTTGGTGCGGTGCGGGCGGGAAACCAACACGCCACCGGACTTCTCCAGGTAACTGGTCACTGTCGGCAGCGGATCGAGAGTCTGGCTGCCGCCGACGACGAATCCCAACCGCGTCGGCAACGGAACACGAGACGTCTCAGACGTCGTTTCCCGAGCCGCCATAAGTTCCCTCCCCGCCCAATGCCGCCCCGCGGCGCGCCATCACCGACCTGTCCTGCTCAAGCAAGTGTTCTCCCTGCAGGGTTCAAACGATTTATTCGCAGATTTATCGGCGCGCCCCGGCGGCAAAACAACGGTCAAGTGACGTGGCGTAGACGATTAACGAGGTAATATAGGTGCGGGTAATTACAGGCGAACTATATGAGGAGTCATGAGCGGAAACGTGGTGCCCTTCGCGTCACCCGGGCGCCGTTCTGCCTCAGATTCAGCCGAGACCGTCACCGTTGTGTGCGCGCGGCCAGCGTGCCGCAGTGAATTCCGGCGTAGCCTCACCCGAGGCCGGCGCCAGGACTACTGCACGCCAAAATGCCAGCAGCTCGCCAACTCCGAGCGGCGAAAAGCGCGCGCGAAGCTCAAACACTGCGAAGAGAGCGCCGCCAGATTGCGCGCTGACTGCGCCGCATACGACGCAGGACAAGCATCAACACAGGACACCGAACTCCGTCTGCGTCTTGCCCTGGCCAAAACCGAGGGCATCCTCGAGTACGCGGACCTCGACAATAAAGTCATCAAACAGCTCCGTGACTTGCATGTGGCCGCCACCGCCTACCTGGAGTGCGGCCGGTAGAGAGCCGACCGCGATCGCTGACGGTTCCGGCGAATTGCCTTCTACGGTTCACCGCTGGCTGATGCCGGGATTAGCGCTGTTGGGTATGGACGGCGGCCCGGTAGGCGAGTGCGCAGTTGTTGCCTTGGACCAAGACGCCGTGTGTTGGGCGCTAAATGAATGGGACCCGATGGTGCCGGTCCCGCCGATTAGCATCGGCCGACAGCCATCCTGCAGCGCCTATTGAACAGACGCGGCGCGCCGGATCCAGGACGCGGTCAGGGGCCCGGCCGTGTCGTGCTGGGGCGGCCCTCTGCTGAGTGTGGTCGCGGAGACAACTGGTCAGTTCCTTCTCAGCCGCGGACGATTGAACACCATCGATGTCAGTGGTGGCCGATAACCTCCGACTGAAGTTCTTCAGCGATCGACCGCGGTCGCGGCTTAGCAAGACGAGGGTCACAGATGGCCGACAAGAAGACCGTTTTCATCGCATTCGCGATCGAGGACGAGCGTCAGCGCGACCTGCTGAAAGGGCAATCGCTGCACCCGCGCTCGCCGTACGAGTTCATCGACATGTCGGTGAAGGAGCCGTACGACACCGGGTGGAAGGACAAGGTCCGCACGCGCATCCGCCGCTCCCACGGAGTCATCGCGCTCGTGAGCAAGAACTCGCTGACGTCATCCGGACAGAAGTGGGAGATCCAGTGCGCCAAGGAGGAGGGCAAGCCACTGCTCGGAGTCTGGGCTTACGCCTCCGACCGTACGAATCTCGCCGGCGTCCGGACGGTGCCCTGGACCGACGCGAACATCGCCGGCTTCATCGACTCGCTCTGATGCCGAGGGACACGCGCAAGGCGCTCATCATCGGGATTGATCACTATGACCAGATCCAGTCGCTCAGCGGCGCGGTGAACGACGCTCACAGCGTTAAGGCCGCGTTGGAACGGCATGCCGACGGCACGCTCAACTTCGCCCAACCGCGGCTGATGACGGCTACCGGTCCGGGAGCAGCGGTGTCCCGCACGGAGTTGCGTGAGGCGGTCCAAGAGCTGTTCAAGGACGATGCCGAGATCCCGCTGTTGTACTTTTCCGGGCACGGCTACATCGACGGGGCCGGCGGGTACCTATGTGCTAGCGACTGCGCCTCCGGGCACGACGGTCTCTCGCTCAACGAAGTGCTGACCTTCGCCAACAGCTCGCCGGCGAAGAACAAGGTGATCATCCTGGATAGCTGCCACAGCGGGGTGGCCGGCACCAACCCGGTCGCGGAGCAGGTTGCCGAGATCAAGGAGGGAGTCACGATCCTGACCGCGTCGACCGCGGAGCAGTACGCGATGGAGTCCGGTGGCTCGGGCGTATTCACAAGCCTGCTTGTCGACGCACTGAACGGGGCTGCGGCCAATCTCGTCGGCGATGTAACCCCCGGCAGCGTCTACGCGCATATCGACCAGTCGCTCGGTCCGTGGGCGCAGAGACCGGTATTCAAGACGAACATCAAGAAGTTTGTTTCGCTGCGGGAGGCGGACGCACCGATCGAGCTCGTCAAGCTGCAGCAGCTCACTGTCCTGTTCAACCAACCGACCACGGAGCTTCAGCTCGATCCGAGCTACGAGCCTGAGCGCACGGGCAACGAGGACGACTCGGTTCCGCTGCCGGACCCGGCCAAGAACGCCGATTTCGCTGTGCTGCAGGAGTTGGTCAAGGTCAACCTGGTCCGCCCGGTTGGTGCGCCGCACATGTGGCACGCAGCGATGCAGGACAAGGCGTGCGAGCTCACCGTCCTTGGCCAGCACTACTGGAAGCTCGTGAAGCAGGACCTGATCTGATGCCGTCGACCGACGCAATTCGGAAGGTCCTGGAGAGTGAGCAGCTGGTCGACGAGCTCGCCGCGGTCGAGCACGAGCGTTGGGCGCACTGGCAGCGGTACGTGAGCAATGATCAGAACCTGTGGATGAGCCTCGGCGAGGCGGCGTAGGAAAGGGCGCACCTTCCCGAGGATGATCTGA
>NZ_JBJIAO010000066.1:0-11464 GCF_045310825.1 Mycobacterium sp. SMC-21
TGTGATCATCCCCGGGAAGGCGCGCCCACATTCACGCCGCCCTACCAAGGCTCATCCACAGGTTCTGATCATTGCTCGAGGTGCCGCCGATCGCGGTGATCACGCACAGCGCCGACATCCCGCACGACGCCAAGTTCTTCACCCGCACCGAAGTACCGCCGCTGATCCTCACCAGCCGCGATAGCATCGACGACACCTGCCGCCGGTTCACCGGGCTCGCCGAGGTCATCGACGCCTCCGGAACCGCCCCCGACCGCGTCGACCCGCACGCCGTGCTGCGCATCCTCGGCGAGCGCGGGCTGCGCCGGGTGCTGACCGAAGGCGGACCGTCCGTACTGAACATGCTGATCGAGGAAGACCTGATCGACGAGATGTGTGTGACCATTGCGCCGATCCTGGTCGGTGGATTCGCCCGGCGGATCGCCTCGGGCCCCGGCGAGGCACACACCCGGCTGCGCCGCAGCCACGTCCTCACCGATACCGCGGGTTACCTGTACACGCGCTACGTCCGCTGACCGGTCTCACCCACCGGCATCGCTACTGTGGTGGCCATGCGTCGCCGCCTGCTGCTCCCGGCCCTGAGCCTGTCGACCGTGGTGCTGTCTACGGTCGTCGCGGGATGCGCTCCGTTGCTGGCCGCCAACCCTCGCTACGTCACCGACTCCGGCGCACGCCCACAGGGTGCGGCAACCACCTCCAAGACACCCGACGGGCCGCCGCCGATCGCCGTGCCGAAGAAGGACATGACGTGGCATGAATGCACGTCCCGGGTGTTCGGCGACGCGACGGTGCCGGCCGTGCCCGGCGTCATCCTGGACTGCTCCGACTACGACGCCGATCTCGATTCCCTGGGCGGCTCCGCCGGGACCGTCAGCATCGGTGTGGTGCGGGCCCGGCTGGCGACGACACCGGCCGACGCCGGACCGATCGTCATGACCACCGGATCGGACATCCCGACGTCGCACCAACTGCCGGTGTGGCTGCAGCGCGGCGGCGTCGACCTGTTGAAGTCGCGCCCCGTCGTGGCCGTCGACCGCCGCGGTATGGGAATGTCCGCACCGCTGAGCTGTGTGTCGAGCAATGACCGGCAGGACCTCCTGGACCAGGCCCAGTTCCTGGCGGGCGACGACCAGGTGGCCAACCTGGCGAAGGTCGCGACCTCGGCCACCACCGACTGCACCGACAGCATCGCGCCGGGCGAGTCGGCCTACGACAACGCGCACTCGGCCGAGGATCTGGAGCGGCTGCGCAGCACCTGGGACGTGCCCGCGCTCGCCGTTCTCGGCATCGGCAACGGCGCCCAGATCGCGCTGGCCTACGCGGCGTCGCACCCCACCAAGGTCGCCCGGCTGGTGCTGGACTCCCCCTTGCCGCTGGGCATCTCCGCCGAAGCGACGGCCGAACAGCGGGTCAAGGGCCAGCAGGCGGCGCTCGACGCGTTCGCCGCACAATGCGTGGCCAACAATTGCCCGCTGGGTCCGGATCCCAAGGGCGCCATCGACGGCATGCTGGCCGAGGCCCGGGCCGGGCGCGGTGCCGGCGGCGCGTCGACGGCCGGTCTGGTCGAGTCGATCACCACGGCGCTGGGCTACCCGCGCGGCGACGGGCTGGCCAACACCCTGTCCCTCGCCGGTGCGCTGGCCGCCGCCCGCGGCGGCGACGCCACCGCGCTCAACGCGCTGAGCAAGACGGCCGAGGACACGCGCCAGACCGACGGGCAGTTCGTCAACCGATGCGACGACTCCGTCAACCGCCCCACCCCGGACCGCGTCCGCGAACTGCTGGTGGCCTGGCCCAAGAAGTACCCGCAGTTCGGCGCCGTCGGGGCGCTGAGCCTGGCGCCGTGCCTGAGCTGGCCCAGCAGTCCCGCACCCGCGGCCCCCAAGGAACTGAAGGTGCCGATCCTGTTGCTGGGCACCCACAACGACGCCATCGTGGGCGGCGATGGCGTCGCCGCCGTGGCGGCCATGGCGATCAACGCGGGCAACAACAGCCGCCGTGTCATGTGGCAGGGCACCGGCCACGGCACCCTCGTCTACACGACGGCGTGTGCCCTGCCCCCGGTGCAGGGCTACCTGACCACCGGCAAGCTGCCGGACACCGACACGTTCTGCCCGGCCTAGCAAGCCGGTCCGGCACCCCGTTATAGGGTTCGGTGGTGACGCGCCCTCTATCGCTCCTGAGCGTCTTCGGTCCCCGCACCGGCCCACAGAGCACCGCGAATATCGTTCGCAATGCGCTGTGGCCCATCGCGATCGTGTCGATCATCCACCGCAGCTACGTGCTGACGACCAACGGTTACATCACCGATGACTTCGGTCCGGTGTACCGCGCGGTGTCGAACTTCCGGCGGCACTGGGCCATCTACAACGAGCACTTCAACTACGTCGACCCGCACTACCTGTACCCGCCCGGCGGCACCCTGCTGCTGTCGCCGTTCGGGTTCCTGCCGGAGTTCGCGTCGCGGTTCTGGTTCGTCGCGATCAACTCGATCGCGATCATCATCGCTGCCTGCCTTCTGGTACGGCTGTTCAAGTTCTCGTTGACGTCGGTGGCGTTGCCCGCCCTCCTGCTGGCCATGTACTGCACCGAATCGGTCACCAACACACTGGTTTTCACCAACGTCAACGGCTGCATCCTGCTGGCCGAGGTGCTGTTCTTCACCTGGCTGCTGGACGGCAAGAAGAACCACGAATGGCTGGCCGGAGCCGCCATCGGACTGACCCTGGTGCTCAAGCCACTCCTGGGCGTCCTGCTGCTGCTGCCGCTGCTGAACCGGCAGTGGCGGGCCCTGGTCGCCGCGTTCGCGGTACCGCTGGTCTTCAACGCCGTGGCCTGGCCGCTGTCGGCCGACCCGATGGGCTTCGTGCGCAACACCGTGCCCTACATCTTCCAGACCCGCGACTACTTCAACAGTTCGGTCCTCGGCAACGGCATCTACTACGGCCTGCCGATGTGGCTGATCATGCTGCTGCGCATCGCTTTCGTGGTGCTTGCGGCGGCCAGCCTGTGGCTGTTGTACCGCTACTACCGCGAGCGCGACCAGCTGTTCTGGATGCTGACGTCGTCGGGCGTCCTGCTGATCACCTCGTGGCTGGTGCTGTCGCTGGCGCAGGGCTACTACTCGATGATGCTGTTCCCGTTCCTGATGACAGTGGTACTGCCGCGGTCGACGATCCGCAGCTGGCCGGCGTGGCTCGCGGTGTACGGCTTCCTCACCATGGACCGCTGGCTCATGTGGCGGTGGCCGACGACCGGCCGGTTCCTCGAGTACATCAAGATCACCTACGGCTGGTCGCTGATGCTCGTCGTGGTGTTCTGCGTGCTGTACTTCCGCTACCTCGACGCCAAGAAGGACGGCCGGCTGGACCAGGGCATCGACCCGTTGTGGTTGTCCAAGCCTCAGCCCGCTCCCACGGGTAGCGTGAGCGCATGAGCATTCCGCCGCCGAAAGTTGAACTCACCGACTCTCAGTGGCGGGAGAAACTGACTCCCGCCGAGTTCCACGTGCTGCGCGAGGCCGGGACGGAACGCCCGTTCGTCGGCGAATACACCGACACCAAGACCGAGGGCGTCTACCAGTGCCGGGCCTGCGGCGCCGAGCTGTTCCGCAGCACCGAGAAGTTCGATTCCCATTGCGGCTGGCCGTCGTTCTTCGACCCGGCCGACTCGGACGCGGTGATCCTGCGGGCCGACAACAGCCTCGGCATGCGACGCGTCGAGGTGCTGTGCGCCAACTGCCACAGTCACCTCGGACACGTCTTCGAGGGCGAGGGCTACCCGACCCCGACCGACCAGCGCTACTGCATCAACTCGATCTCGCTTCGCCTGGTTCCGGCCGAGAGCTGACACGTGGTCGCGCAGCCCACCGACGCACAGTTGCGGCGGTGGCGGCAGCACCTGGCCAACGAACGCGCCGAAGCTGCCGTCTACCGCGATCTGGCGCAGCGCCGTCAGGGCGCCGAACGCGACATCCTGCTCGAACTCGCTCTCGCGGAAGGCCGGCACGAGAAGCACTGGCTGACGCTGCTCGGCGATCAGGTGGGCAAGCCGCATCGGCCCGACCTGCGGACCCGGGCCCTCGGGTTTCTCGCCCGGCACCTCGGCTCGGTGTTCACCCTCGCGCTGGCGCAACGGGCCGAAGCGCGCTCGGAGTACGAAACCGACGTCGACGCCACGCCGACCATGGCCGCCGACGAGCGCATCCACATGGAAGTTGTTCGCGCCCTTGCCAGTAGAGGCCGCGACCAGCTGTCGGGCAGCTTCCGCGCCGCGGTGTTCGGCGCCAACGACGGGCTCGTCAGCAACCTGGCACTGGTCCTGGGCATCGGCGCCACCGGGGTGTCGAGCGCGACGATCCTGGCCACCGGACTCGCGGGGCTGATCGCCGGGGCCCTGTCGATGGGCGCCGGCGAGTACGTCTCGGTCAACTCGCAACTCGAACTGCTCGAGGCGTCGACGCCCAGCGCCACCGCGGGCACCGCCGTACGGGCGCTCGACGTCGACGCCAACGAACTCGAGCTGGTGTACCGGGCCCGCGGGATGAGCCCCGAGGACGCGGCCGCCCGCGCCGCCGACGTGTTCGCGAGCCTACGGGCGGGCGCCTTGGCCGACTCGCCGCTGGGCGAGGTGTCGACCGAGAAGCACGAAGCCGTGGGCACCGGTTTGCGCGCCGCGGTGTCCAGCTTTCTGTTCTTCGCGTCCGGCGCGCTGATCCCCGTGCTGCCCTACCTGTTCGGGCTCACCGGCATCACGGCCGTCGTCGTCTCGGCGGTCCTGGTCGGGCTGGCGTTGCTCTCCACGGGCATGATCGTCGGCCTGCTCTCCGGCGGCCCGCCGCTGCGACGAGCGTTGCGCCAGTTGATGATCGGCTATGGCGCGGCCGCGGTGACGTACGTGCTGGGCCTGCTGTTCGGGACCGCGGTCGGCTGATGAAGCAGTCGGTGCAGGAACGCCGCGATGCCGGGCGCGTCGCCCGCGCCAGGCTCCCCCGAGCGGCGCTGGCCGACGTCCACATCACCGCCGACCGCCCCGACCCGGTAGCTCTGCTGCAGTCGCAGGCGACCTCCCGGATCGCCGACCTCGTCCCCATCCGATACGGCCGGATGCTGACCTCGGCACTGGCGTTCTATCGCGGCGCGGCCCTGATCATGGCCTCAGATTTGGCGGCCGGCCCACACACCGGGCTGACCGCGCAACTGTGCGGCGATGCCCACCTGTGCAACTTCGGCCTGTTCGGCTCACCCGAACGCAATCTGGTGTTCGACGTCAACGACTTCGACGAGACCCTGCCCGGGCCGTGGGAATGGGACGTGAAGCGGTTGGTGGTGAGTCTGGCAATCGCCGGCCGGGACAACGGCTTTCAAGCAGACGCCCGCGCGGAGGTGGTCCGCAGCTGCGTCAGCGGCTACCGCACCCGTATGCAGGAGCTGGCCGGCATGGGCGAACTGGCGGCCTGGTACACCCAGACCACCGTGGACGCCGAGTTGCAGAACAGCGTCGACACCAAGTTCGCCCGCGAGATCCAGCAGACCGCGGCCAAGGCCCGCGCCCATGACAGTCTCCAGGCCGTCGCGAAGCTGGCCGAAACGGTCGACGGCCAGAGCCGGCTCATCAGCCGACCGCCGTTGGTGGTCCCCATCGAGGAACTGGTCGGCGCGGACCGGGCCCGGCAATACGAGCAGCAGATGACCCCGTTCATGCAGCGCTACCGCGACAGCCTGGAAGACAGCAGGCGGGTCCTCATCGAGCGGTTCGACTACGTGACCATGGCGCGCAAGGTGGTCGGCGTCGGCAGTGTCGGTCTGCGGGCGTGGATCGTGCTGCTGACCGGGCGCGACAGCGGCGATCCGCTACTGCTGCAGATGAAGGAGGCCCAGCCGTCGGTCCTGGAGCGGTTCCTCGGCGCCAGCGCGTATGCGAATGCCGCCCAACGGGTTTCGGTCGGGCAACGGCTGATGCAGGCCAGCAGCGACATCCTGCTCGGGTGGCTGCACGCCGTCGGGCCGGACGGCTACGAGGCCGACTACTACGTCCGCCAGCTCCACGACTGGAAAGGTGCGGTGTCGGTGCAGACATCGAGCCCGAAGCTGCTGGCCGACTACGGACGGGCCTGCGCCCACGCACTGGCCCGGGCCCACTCCCGCACGGGCGATCGCATCGCGATCGCCGCCTACCTCGGCAGCAGCGATGCCGCCGATACCGCATTGACCCGGTTCGCCGAGGCCTACGCCGACCAGAACGAGCGCGATTTCACCGCGCTGCGCGACGCTGTCGCCGCTGGGCGGGTGACCGCCGAGTCCGACCTCTGACTCGGTCAGGGCAGGTTGGCGACCAACTGCTCGATGCCGACGCGCGGGCCGGTGAAGAACGGCGTCTCCTCGCGGACGTGCCGGCGCGCGTCGGTGTAGCGCAGCTTCCACATCAGCTCGACGATGCGAGCCAGGTCCGGACCCTCGAAGGCGAGAATCCACTCGTAGTCACCCAGCGCGAACGCCGGCACGGTGTTGGCGCGGACATCGGGGTACTCGCGGCCACCCATGCCGTGCTCGACCAGCATGCGGCGACGATCGTCGTCGGGCAGCAGGTACCAATCCAGCGACCGCACGAACGGGTAGACGCAGATGTAGTCGCCCGGGTCCTCGCCCGCGATGAACGCCGGCAGGTGGCTCTTGTTGAACTCGGCCGGACGGTGCAACGCGACGGCGCTCCACACCGGCTCGGTGGCGGCACCCAGCGCCGTGCGACGGAAGCCGGTGTAGGTGGCCTGCAGGTCCTCGACGCGCTCGGCGTGGGTCCACATCATGAAGTCGGCGTCGGCCCGGAAGCCCGCCACGTCGTACAGCCCACGGACGACGACGCCCGCGTCTTCGCGCTTCTTGAGGTACGCGGCAGTCTCGGCGGCGATGCCGGCCCGCGACTTCTCGTCCGCCGGCAACTCGTCCGGCTGCACCGCGAAGACCGAGATCATCATGTACCGGGTCACCGCGTTGAGGGCGTCGTAATCGAGCTTGGCCATGCGTCTATCGTGCCCTATCGCGGAACGCCGCCACCGACCACCTCCATGGCCGCCCGGGTTCCCGACGCCACGCACGCCGGCACTCCGATGCCGTCCAGATAGCCACCCGCGACGGCCAGTCCCGTGGGCAGCCCGGCGCGCAGCTCGTCGACGAGTTCGAGGTGCCCCGGACCGTACTGCGGCATGGCATCGATCCAGCGCTGCACCAGGTAGTCCACCGGCTCGGCGGTGATCCCGAACAGCGCCCGCAGGTCCTCCAGCGACCATGCCAGCAGCCGGTCGTCGCCGACGTTGCGGGCCAGATCGTCACCGAACCGGCCGTACGACAACCGCAACAGCTCGACGTTGCCGCCGCGTCCCCACTTGCGCGACGTGAGGGTTATCGCCTTGGAGTGCAACGCTTCTCCCGCGGCCATCAGGACGCCGGACTGCTGCGGCAGCGGTGTGCCGCCGGGCAGCGCGAGGGCAACGACTGCCGCGGACGCGATGGGGATCAACCGCGCCATGGCCGCACTGCCCGGCGCGATGTTCTCGAGCAGCTTGGCCACGCGCGGCGCCGGCAGCGCCAGCACCACGGCGTCGGCCGACCAGTACTTGCTCTCGTCGTCACGCAGTTGCCAGGCCCGGCCCACCGAATCCAGTGCCTCGATACCGACCTGCGCCCACTGGGCGCCGGTCCGCCGGACCAGTTCGTCGAGGAGGACGGCGTACCCGCCGTCGACCGCGCCGAACACCGAGGCGCTCGTGGGTGGCGCCGCGGCCAGCACCGAGGCGACCGCCGCCGTCAGACTCGGGGCGCCGCGATCGAGCGCGGCGGCCAGCGCGGGCACCGCACTGCGGATGCCGATGGTCTTGGCCGAACCGGCATAGACACCGGCCAGCAGCGGGTCGACCGACCGGGTCACCACCTGGGCGCCGAACCGGTCACCGACCAACTGTGCGACGGTCGGGTCGGCATCCAGCTGCCAGTTGAGGGGTCGGTTCGGCTCGCTCGCGATCTGCGCCAGTGTCGCGTCGTCGACCAGGCCGCGCAGGTTCGCGCCCGGCCCGGGGATGCCCTGCATGGTGCCCTCGGGCATCGGGTGCAACCGGCCGCCGCTGTAGATCAGCGGGCGGACGCCGGTGGTGCCGATCTGCCGCAGGCCCAACTCTTTCAGCAGCGACGTGACCTCGGGCCGACGGGCCACGAAGGCCTCGGCGCCGACGTCCAGGGTCTGACCGGCGAGCCGTTCGGTGCGCAGGACACCACCCAGCCGGTCGGCCGGATCGAAGATCGTGATGCGTGCCGCAGGGTCGGCCTGGCGCAGCCGGTACGCCGCGACCAGACCCGAAATGCCCCCGCCGACAACGCAATACGTCTTGCTCATGCGTGGCTCACAACGAATGGGCCAGCGCCACCGCTTCGGTGACCACACCGGGATCGGTAGACGGCAACACCCCGTGGCCGAGGTTGAAGATGTGCCCGGCGGCACCGGCCTCGACGGCCCGGCGCCCGTCCGCGACAACCTGGCGGACGGCGTCGTCGACCACGCGCCAGCCCGCCAGCAGGACGACCGGATCGAGGTTGCCCTGCAGGGCCTTGCCCGGACCGACCCGGCCCGCGGCGTCGACGAGGTTGGTGCGCCAGTCGACGCCGACCACCGTCGCGCCGGCTTCGCCCATGGCCCCCAGGAGCTCGGCGGTGCCGACGCCGAAGTGCGTCATCGGGACGCCGTGGTCTTTCAGGGCGGCGAAGATGCGGGAGCTGTGCGGCAGCACGTAGTCCCGGTAGTCGGCGAGTGACAGGGTGCCGGCCCAGGAGTCGAACAGCTGGATCGCGTCGACGCCGGCGGCCAGCTGGGCGCTCAGGAACTCGATGGTGAGGTCGGTCAGCTTCTCCATCAGGTCATGCCACGTCGCCGATTCGCCGAGCATCATGGCCTTGGTCTTCTCATGGTTACGGCTCGGGCCGCCCTCCACGAGGTAGGACGCGAGCGTGAACGGCGCACCGGCGAAACCGATCAGCGGCACGTCGCCCAGTTCCCTGGTGAGCAGGCCGATGGCCTCCGCCACCGGCGCCACCTGATGCGGCTCGAGCGGCTTGATGCCCTCGACGTCATCCGGGGTGCGAATCGGGTGAGCGATCACCGGGCCGACGTCCGGCACGATGTCCAGATCGATCCCGGCGGCCTTGAGCGGCACCACGATGTCCGAGAACAAGATGGCGGCGTCGACGCCGTGACGGCGCACCGGCTGCATGGTGATCTCGCAGACCAGCTCGGGGTTGAAACACGCCGAGAGCATGGTGTGGGTGGCGCGCAGGGCGCGGTATTCGGGCAGGGACCGGCCGGCCTGCCGCATCATCCACACCGGGGTCCGGTCCGGGGTGCGGCCGGTGGCGGCAGCCAGATAGGGCGATTGCGGCAGTTCACGACGGGTGCTCATCACCGCTAATGCTGCCATGTCCGCATCGGCCGCTTATACCCTGTCGCGCGGCCAAATATCGGGCTATCGGCGCGCCTGCTTACGCGACCGGCCTGATCGGGCTAGCGTCCCAGAATGTGACCTCCGCCGAGCCGGCCCAATTCCGCACTGCTGTTGCGGCAATGAACGCCGCCACCGTGCGCCCGGAGATCGAACTCGGCCCGATCCGTCCGCCCCAGCGGCTGGCTCCCTTCAGCTACGCGCTGGGCGCAGAGGTGCGTCATCCCGACGCCTCCGTGGTCCCGGAAAGCTCGGAGGGCGACGCCTTCGGACGTCTGATCCTGCTGCACGATCCCGAAGGCGCTGAAGCCTGGGACGGCACCATGCGTCTCGTCGCCTACATCCAGGCTGATCTGGACTCCACCGAGGCCGTCGACCCACTGCTGCCCGAGGTGGCGTGGAGCTGGCTGGTCGATGCGCTCGAGTCGCACGCCGACGGCGTCACCGCGCTGGGCGGCACCGTCACTGCCACGACGTCGGTGCGCTACGGCGACATCTCCGGCCCGCCGCGCGCCCACCAGCTGGAGCTGCGGGCGTCGTGGACCGCGACGTCGCTCGAGTTGGGACCGCATGTGCAGGCGTTCTGTGAGGTGCTCGAGCACGCCGCCGGACTGCCGCCTGCGGGCGTGACCGATCTGGGTTCGCGCACCCGCGCGTGACCGCATGACTGACGCTGATCCGGTCGAGACGTCTGACGACGATCCCGACATCACTCCCCTGCTGGCACCTGCCGACGGCGTGCCACCCGTCGCCGTCTACGCGAGCGACATCGCCCGCGCCGGTGAGCTTCTGGCGTCCGGCCACGGCGCATTCGCGATCGATGCCGAGCGGGCTTCGGGCTTCCGCTACTCCAACCGGGCCTACCTGATCCAGATTCGCCGTGCGGGTGCCGGCACGGTGTTGATCGACCCCGTCAGCCACGGCATCGACCCGCTGAAGGCGCTGGCGCCGGTGGCCGAGGTCGTCAACACCGACGAGTGGATCCTGCACGCGGCCGACCAGGATCTGCCGTGCCTGGCCGAACTGGGCATGAGGCCGCCGTCGCTGTACGACACCGAGCTGGGCGGACGGCTCGCCGGCTACGACCGGGTGAACCTCGCGGCCATGGTGCAGCGGTTGCTGGGGCTGGGGTTGAAGAAGGGCCACGGCGCCGCCGACTGGTCGAAGCGCCCGCTGCCGGCGGACTGGCTGAACTACGCAGCACTGGACGTCGAGGTACTGCTGGAACTGCGGGCCGCAGTGGCCGCGGAACTCGAGGCGCAGGGCAAAACCGAATGGGCCGCACAGGAATTCGAGTACATGCGGACTGTCGAACCGAGCCCGACTCGGCGCGACCGCTGGCGGCGGACGTCGGGCATCCACAAGGTTCGCAACGGTCAGGCCCTGGCCGCGGTGCGCGAACTGTGGCAGACCCGCGACCTGATCGCGCAGCGGCGGGACATCGCGCCCGGCCGAATCCTGCCCGACGCGGCGATCATCTCCGCGGCCGTCGCCAATCCGGACACCATCGAAAAGCTCACGGCGCTACCGATTTTCGGCGGCTCGCGACAGAAGCGCAGCGCGCAGGTGTGGCTCGACGCGTTGGCCCGGGCCCGGGAGGCCGATCCGCCGGCGTCCGAACCGAACAATGGGCTGCCGCCACCGGCGCGGTGGTCGCGCCGCAAGCCCGAGGCGTTCGAACGGCTGGAGGCCTGCCGCAGCGGGCTGACGCTGCTGTCCGAGCGGGTGTCGGTACCGACCGAGAATCTGCTGACGCCGGAGACCGTGCGGCGGCTGTGCTGGGACTGGCAGCCGGTTCCCGACGTCGCCGCCGCGGTCGATGAGTTCCTGGCCGCGGCCGGCGCCCGGCCCTGGCAGCGGGAACTCTGCGGCCCGGTCCTGGTCGCTGCCCTGTCTTCCTAGCCTTTTCCCGCGAGCGGCCATTGCTCCTATGTCAAGCAGCGAGTGCTGTTTCGGGTTTTTGGTGTGATCGGTTGAGGTGCA
>NZ_JBJIAO010000067.1:0-11248 GCF_045310825.1 Mycobacterium sp. SMC-21
CGGGTTCGGGAAGCGGCCCGGGAAAACGGAACAGCCCCAACGGTTGTCACCGCGTCCCGGGCCGACTTTCACCGACCGCCAACACAAGAAATAGTCGACTTCATCGACGCCAATCGTGGGGATTTCGGGGTCGAGCCCATCATCACTGTCTTGCGCACCGCAGGCGTGACGGTGGCCTCGAGCGCCTACTACGACGCCAAAGGTCGGCACCCGTCGGCACGTGCTCAGCGCGATGCCGTGCTGGGGCCGGCGCTGGCGAGCTCTGGACAGACAACTACTTGTGTCTACGGCGTACACAAGCTGTGGAAAGCAGCCCGCAGGGACGGTCACGATATCGGCCGCGACCAGGTCACCCGGTTGATGCGAGCGGCGGGGATCTGCGGAGCGCGGCGCGGCAAACGGGTCCGCACCACTAAACCCGACCCGACGGCGGCGCGACACCCGGATCTGGTCAAGCGCAAGTTCACCGCCACCGCGCCGAACCAGCTCTGGGTGACGGATCTGACGTTCGTGCCTACCTGGGCCGGGGTCGCATATATGTGTGCTTCATCGTCGATGCGTACTCGCGGATGATCGTGGGTTGGCGGGTCGCTAGGCACATGCGAACCTCGATGGTGCTCGACGCACTGGAGATGGCGCGGTGGTCACGCGGAAATATGCTGCCGGACTTGGTATGTCACTCCGATGCCGGGTCTCAAGGCGGATTCACCTCGATTCGCTATAGTGAACGGCTCGCTGAAATCGGAGCGGCGCCCTCGATCGGCACCGTAGGCGATAGTTTCGATAATGCTCTGGCCGAGACGGTCAATGGCTACTACAAGGCCGAGCTGATCTACGGACCCGCCCGCACCGGGCCGTGGAAGGCAGTCGAGGACGTCGAGCTGGCGACCCCGGGCTGGGTATACTGGCACAACAGCAGCCGCCTACACAGCTACCTCGGCGACATCCCACCCACCGAATACGAAGATGCGTTCTACGATGCACAACGGACCGACCAACTCCTGGTCGGAATCCAATAGCTCGAGCCTCCTGCAGACCCAGGGCGTTTCAGCCAGACGATCAAGTTGTTCTTAGCGTTCAACGCTGAGCTTGTGAGGTTTACCTGCCGGCAAGTTGCGGTCCCGGCGAGATTGGTGTGCCGCGTCGCGACGTTCTTTCCCGAGCTCGAGCACGGCCAGGCTAGCCATGATGGCGGCTACAGCCCCGCCGGTCGGGGTGTTGGTGTCGATGCCTTCGCGTTTGGCGCGCAACAGGATTCGGCTCTCACTGCATTGGCAATAGTCCGGGTGACTTCGGCAACATTGCGGCCAAGTCAGTCGATCGTGACGACGACTGTGTCGCTGTCAGGGGCGTTGTCCAGGAGAGCCGCCAGGCCGGGGCGGGCGGTGTTGGCCACCCCGGAGAGTTTGTCGGTGTAGGTCTGCTCGTCGTCAACGCCGGCAGCGGCAAGCGCACGCAGTTGCGCGTCGGGATCCTGACCGGTGGTGCCGACGCGGGCATACCCCAAGATCGCTGCCACGCCCAGCGCTATCTCATTAGCCACCGGCGGCTGGGATTTGAGACACGCGGTGTGAGACGAGAAATGCGACGCCGCGAGCTGGATCGACGAGCGGGGGAGGGGGTCCGTGGAGCTGTCTCGTTTCTGGAAAAGAGATACCGGCCCGCTAGGGGTGCTCAGATGCCCGGCGGCCACGTGCCCCGGGGTAGGTCGTCATGCGATGGCCGCTGCGGGCTGTTGGGGGCTTGCTGCCGGGTTATTGGCGAGCATGCCGAGGACGTCTTGCCATACTTGGTAGCTGATCGCGATGTCCAGATGGCCGCCTGCGAATCCCGGATCTTGTTTTTGTAGAACGATGTTGGTGACGTTGGGCCCGCTGAGCGCTTGCTGTGTGTAGGGGGTGACTACCCAATCATTGGTGGTGGCGATGGTGTCGTAAATGACTCCGGGCCGGGTGTCACCGTTGCTGTAGGCTTTTTGTACTAGCGACGAACCCACCGCCTGCTCTAGCCAGGCCGCGCCGCCCTGTGCCACTAGGCCCTTAAACAAGGTGCCTAAAACAGGGATGGACAGCAGGCTGGTCAGCCCGTCCAGATTGGTGCCGTGGTTGCTCGGGGCGATGCCGATGAACTGTGAGACTTTGGCGGCGCCGCCGAGGTTGTTGAGGTAGTACTCGGGCAGGATTCCGCCGCCTTGTGAATGGCCGATCAGGATGACCTTGGAGGCGCCGGTCTGTGCAAGCACCGTGTTGACCTCGGTGGAGAGCTGTTCGGCGGATTGCTTGATGTCGGCAGTGGACTGGATCGGAAAGTTGGGATTGCTGGTGTTGTTGCCGTAGTTGAAGGTGTAGACCTTGTAGCCCGCATCAGCGAGTGCGGGTGCCCCGACGCTCCAGTCGTAGTTCTGATTCGCCGCGGTGGCGTTGATGAAGATGACCGGCAACGGATGTTCGGCGGTGACGGTGATGGATGGATTGTTGGCTCCCGGCGGCGTCACCCCCGGTGTCAGGTAGCCCAGCAGGTTGTATACGCCGTAGTCGACCGCGAACGGCCCGCTGCTGGTGGCATTCAGTGGTGTGTCGGTGAGCGCTTTACTGACGTCGCCGGCCACGGTCGCCACTGTGTTGAGCGCCTTGTATGGCAGTCCCCACAGCAGGTCGGGACCGATCGTGTAGGCGCCCAGCACTGCGATGTTGTTGACCAGTGACGCCGCCATCGTGCCGAGGTCGAACCCCAACCCGACCATCTGCCGGGTGAACTGGGTGACCTGACCGACATCGTGGGCCAGCGCCGAGCTTAGGTGGGCGGCGGTCCCGACTAGCGCCGCGGCCACGGTATTGACCGCCGAGTTGACCAGGTAACCGGGGGACGACTGCGTCCCTACGGTGGACTTGCGTTGCAGCTCCTCGCCCAGAACTGCCAGCGTTACGCCGTCTAGAGCAGTCGGTGCCGATGGCGTGGCTGGAGCGTTGGGCGAACTCGCGGTAGTTGTCGCGCCGCTGGCGGTTAGGGCCGATGTTTTGGCAGCCTTCACGGTTTTGGTCGTGACAGTTTGAGCGGTACTTGCGGCGTTCTTGACCGCAGGCTTGAGGGCCGCTGGGGTGGCGACGGCCGAGACCGACGCGGCGAGCACATGGCTCGGAATCGCCGTCGCGGTCGCCGCGGCGGCGTCGTGCGGAGTCGATGTTGTCGCTGGCGGCGGATCAGCCTTTCCGGTCGCCGCGGCGGTGACCGGATGGGTTTCACCGTGGTGTGCTGGTCCTACCTGAGGCACCGGCGTTCTCGATGTCGGTCCTTCGCTCGAATGACCCGACCCTGAGTTTCGGGATGTGCCCAGGCAATCCCCGAAGACGTCGCCAGTGCCGCATACAGAGTCATCGCCAATGCGCACAACAGTGACCAGCGGAACTTCCGGGGATGATCTTCCAACACCGCGGTATGAAGAACCTTCGTTTCACTAGCGAATCCAGAAACCACAGCGGACGGCTCATTATGAGCGCACCGCTGCCTATCCAGGTGCGAAACGGTGTTTCTGGGATTCGCGCGGTTGGGAAGCGGCTGAAGGCACCCCAGAACCGCGACTGAATCGCGAATCCTCACCCAGTCGAACACCCCACAGCAGGTTTGCGCCAAAGGCCACCCCTAACTGGTACAGGGTGTCACACATCACGTACCGGCCCCTGGGCAAACCGGGTATCAATAGCTTGTGGGCGTGGTAGCGCGAATTCTTCAGACTCGTGGAGCGGCGCACGCCAGCGACACCTTCGGGACTTGGCGCGACCCGAAGCGCTACCTGTGGCTGTTAGGTCCGGTAACCCCGGGCATGGTCGGCCTGTCCTGGGTGCTGGTAAAGCTTACCGGCCTGTCCCTGTTCTGGTGGACCGGAATAGCTCTGACCTTTGTGATCGTGCCCGTTTTGGACCACCTCGTCGGGCCCGACCCGCATCAGGCCTCCGACGACACACTATCTCGGATCGAGGGTGCTCTCTTCTACCGGCTGACCACCTATCTACTCCTGCCCGCCCAATATCTGTCGGTGATCTTCGCGTGCTGGCTGTGGGCCGGCGGCGGCTGGGTCACCATGACACTCGCCGACAAGATCGGCTTGACGGCGTCGGTTGGCACCGTCGGCGGCATCGCCATCAACGCAGCGCACGAACTCGGCCACAAACGCGGCCTGTCCGAGCGCCGGCTGAGCAAGATCGCACTCGCCCAAACCTGCTACGGCCACTTCTACGTCGAGCACAACCGCGGCCACCATGTGCGGGTCGCCACACCCGAAGATCCGGCCAGCTCGCGCGTGGGCGAAAACCTGTACGCCTTCATAGCTCGGTCGATCATCGGTGGCTTGCGCTCGGCATGGCAATTGGAACGTACGCGGATGCGCCGCCTGCACAAATCCACCTGGTCACTGCACAACGAGGTACTCAACGCCTGGCTGATGAGCATCGTTCTGTATGTCGCCCTGGGGCTGTGGTTCGGGACCACCGTGCTGCCCTGGCTGATCGGCCAGGCCGCTATCGGCGTCTTTTTGCTGGAAACAATCAACTATCTGGAGCACTACGGCCTGCGCCGCCAGAAACTACCCAGCGGCCGCTACGAACACGTGCGCGCCACCCACAGCTGGAACAGCAACACCAGAATCGCCAACATCTTCCTGTTCCACCTGCAACGGCACTCCGATCACCATGCCAACCCGACGCGCCGCTACCAGGCCCTGTGCCACGCCGACGAAGCCCCTCAGCTACCCAGCGGCTACGGCACCATGCTGTTGATGGCGATGTGCCCGCCACTGTGGCGTCGAGTGATGGACCCACGGGTGCTCACCCACTACGCCGGCGATGTAAGCCTGGCCAACATACTGCCCGGATACGATCCGCGCCTGCACAAGCGCTACCCGCACCTCGCTGCCTACACCGTTCACTCAAGAAACAGCCGGTCTAAGCAGCGCGGGGCGGGGTGTATGGATCGACTTCGCTGCGGCCAGCGTGACCACGCCCTCTGCCACCGCGGTGCCCTCACGCGCGAACAGAAACCGTGAAACGTCCACCCCTTCGAACTTAAGCGATTCGGGGCGATGATGACTCTCGATACGAGATGCCTACGCTGAGCGGCGCGCAACTAGGGTTGTCGACGGGATGCGATACCTGATCGACCATCCACACGAAACCACCCCTCGCCTGAAGCGGGCCAATCGAATTGCCCGATGACGCACACCAGTGCAATAGTTATGCCTATTGATGTTGTTCTCGATGCCGTGCCACAGTCATAAGGACCGAAAATTATCTGGTACAGCAAACGAAATATTCTGGATGACAATTGCAGAAATCTACATTTATCGACCAAATGGGGACTATCTCGTTAACGGTGTTTCCGGCGGTTTCCATCAGTAGGTTTCGGCTGCCGGGAATCGGTCGCCGAACGTGATTGCAAACGCATTGAGCGCTGGCTTCCACCGCATCATCCATCGTGCCCTGCCCACCCCGGTGGGTTCCAGGGAACGCGTCACCAGATACAGTCACCTGAGCGCGGCCTGCTCAGTCGGAAAGTGCCCGCGGTGTCGACGGCATCTGAAATTTGACCCCCTGGCGGCATCTGAAATTTGACCCCCTGGGTTGGTGGTGGTGATTATTCCTCGGTGGTGGTGGCCACGGTAGGTGGGCGGCCGAGGTCGCGGTTTTTGAGTCGGTAGCTGTCTCCTTTGAGGGTGATGACTTCGGCGTGGTGCACGAGGCGGTCGATCATCGCTGCGGCGACGACGTCGTCGCCGAAGACTTCGCCCCAGCGGCCAAAGGCCTTGTTGGAGGTGACGATCAGGCTGGCGCGTTCGTAGCGCGAGGACACCAGCTGGAAGAACAGGTTGGCGGCCTCGGGTTCGAATGGGATGTAGCCGACTTCGTCGATGACGATGAGGGGGTAGCGGCCCATTCGGGTCAGTTCGTGCTGGATGCGGCCGCTTTGGTGGGCTTCGGCCAGTCGGGCTACCCATTCGGCGGCGGTGGCGAACAGGACCCGATGACCGGCTTGGCAGGCACGGATGGCCAGTCCGGTCGCCAGATGGGTTTTGCCGGTGCCCGGTGTGCCCAGGAACACGACGTTGTCTCGCGCGGTCACGAAGTCCAAGGTGCCCAGGTGAGCGATGGTGTCGCGTTTGAGTCCGCGTGCGTGTTCGAAATCGAACTCTTCCAACGCTTCGATTCAGGGGTCTAGTGCAACAGCTCCTATCTGGGGGGTTGTTGCATGCGTCCTGGCCCTCTGCCTTCGGTAGTGCGCCTGTTCTGGTCTCATGTCAGTTCTGAGCTGTCGATCGATGCGGCTGCGGTCGCTGCCGGCGTGTCGCCGGGCACTGGATGGCAGTGGTTTGTCAACGCTGGCGGGGTGAAACCCAAGATCGATTCGGCGCCAAGGAAGTACACCCGGCTGACTTTCGCCGAGCGTGAGCAGATCGGGCTGGCGGTCGCGGCGCAGGAACCGATCCGTTGCATCGCCAAGCGACTAGGACGGGCGCCCTCGACGATCAGCCGGGAGATCAAACGCAACAGCTCTGATGGCCGCAACAAGTACCGGCCGCAGTTCCGTTTCGGTGCCCCGTGGCGGGGCGGACCGTTGCGACGCCCGCACTATTTCCCCAGCGCCGCCCAGGGCCGCGCCCAGCGCAAGGCCCGGCGACCGCATCCGCGCAAGCTGGCTACCAGCGCTCGTCTGCATACCCAGGTGCAGACTTGGCTCAAAGATTTCCTCAGCCCCGAGCAGATCGCCCGGCAGCTGGTGGTTGAGTTTCCCGACGATCTGGAGATGCGGGTGTCCCACGAGACGATCTACCAGTCGATCTACGTGCAGGGCAAAGGCAATCTGCGTCGGGAACTGCACACCTGCCTGCGCACTGGGCGAGCGTTGCGTCACCCACGCCGCCGGGCCGGGGAACGCCGCGGACGCATCCCCGGAATTATCAACATCAGTGAGCGTCCCGCCGAGGCCCTCGACCGGGCTGTGGCCGGGCACTGGGAAGGCGACCTGATCCTGGGCAGCACCGAATCAGGGTCAGCGATCGGGACGCTGGTCGAGCGGTCCACGCGGTACGCGGTGCTGCTGCATCTGCCCGAGAACCACACCGCTGAGGCGGTACAGAACGCCATCGTGGCCAAGATGCCCCGGCTGCCGGCGATGCTGCGTCAAACCTTGACTTGGGATCAGGGCAAGGAGATGGCCAACCACGCCCAGATCACCGAAGCGATCGATCTGGACATTTACTTCTGCGACCCGCACTCGCCTTGGCAGCGCGGCACCAACGAAAACACCAACGGTCTTCTGCGCCAGTGGTTCCCCAAGGGCAGCGATCTATCGATATTTCCTGAGGACTATCTGGACCACGTCGCCGCCAAACTCAACAACCGGCCACGCAAACCCCTGGACTGGAAAACACCCGCCCAACGCCTCGACGAACTACTGTCCGACCCGTCCGATCCACCCGCTGTTGCACTAGGACCTTGAATCCACCACGATTTTCGTGCCGGAAACCGGGCCGATCGGATGTGTCCTTCGCCGCCGTGGGCTTCGCGAGCGGACACTTCCCGTTGTAGGCACGCGGCCAGGTATTCTTCGTGGCTCCAGTTCTCCGCGCGAGCCCGCTCGGCGAGCCTTTCGGTGGCATCGCGCAACGTCGGTGCCTTCAATGCCCTTGTCAGGTAGGCGATTTCAGCGCGGACATCACGGCCGGCTGGGCTGGTTTTCGCGGTCGCCATCAGGCCACCCCGCCATCGAGGTCCACACCGAACGCGGTGTCGTAATCGGTCAGCGATCGGGTCACGACTTGCGGTTCAGCCACGGCGTGTTTGGCTGCTATTCGCCTGCGCCGCAGTACTTTCGCCGCCTCAACGTGCGCCGGGTCCGACAGGGTCTGATGCGTTGCCCAGATACGTTCATGCTCGGCGACCAGTTCCCCGTCGCAGAACGCGTGGACTCGATCCAGATCCGCCCGCACCAGCACCCGCCGTCCGACGGCCCCGGGATGCACCGAGTAATCATTGCCGTCCAGACGCACATAGTGATCGCGCGGCAGGCGCAACGAGGCACACCAGTTTGCGGACCAGGGCGGTGCTTGACGACGGTGAGTGGGTGATCAACGGATCGAAGATTTGGACCTCCGCCGGTCATCTCGCAAACTGGATTTTCGTCTTGTGTCGGACGGACGTGGACGCCTCCAAACACAGGGGGATCTCCTTCCTCCTCGTACCGATGAATCAGCCGGGCGTCGAGGTTCGGCCCATCAAGAACATGGTCGGTCAGACGATGTTCAATGAAGTATTCTTCACTGACGCTCGGACCTCGGCGGGCAACATTGTGGGGGAGCTCAACGGCGGATGGTCGGTGGCGATGACCCTGCTCGGTTTCGAGCGCGGAACCAGCGTCACCACCGACGCAATCCGATTTCAAGCCGACGTCACTCGGCTCATTGACCTGGCGCGAGAGCGAGGCAAGACGAGCGACCCGCACATCCGTGAACAACTCGCGTGGGCCTGCAGCCGCGTCGAGATCATGCGCTGTCGTGGCTACCAAGCGTTGTCGCGCTTCTTGAAGGGTGAGTATCCCGGAGCCGAGGCGGCGATGACGAAGATAATCTGGAGTGAGTTCTTCCAACGTGAAACCGAACTTGCAATGGAGATACTCGGGTCGGACGTGCTCACGCCGTCTGGCACGGGAACAAATGGAGCCTTGATAACGGCGGACCTCGGTACGCCGAACGCGTCGCTCGCGTGGGTTGAGTCTGCGCTCGCCGCAAGGGCCGCAACGATTTACGCGGGTAGCTCTCAAGTGCAGCGAAATATTGTTGGGGAGAAGCTGCTCGGTTTGCCCAAGGAGCCACGACTTGACTCTGGTCCGTTCCGCACCTTGGTCGGCGCCCGAGAAGGATAGGTGTTTGCATTGCGTGCGTGAGCGGTTATCGTGCGCAGTGCTCTGATACCGGGCGGTTTCGCGGTCACAACCGTCGCTTCTTCTGCATGAGACGTGGAGAACCTCTCCATGGCCGCGTTGTCGCCAGCTGTCCCGACGCGGTCCATCGATCCGACCGTGACGTGTCGATGCAGATTGTGAACGAATTTCCTTGACCTGAACTGAGATCCGCGATCGGGATACAGAATGCAGCCTCCGACGTCACCGCGTCGGGAGTCGATCGAGTAGCCGATGATCCGGTTGGAGAACACGTCCTTGATTGCGCACAGGCATAGTGTGAGGTTGCCCCCGGATGGTGGACACGGGGTCAGGCGGCTTGTGCCGTCTGATGATGGCGGTGCTCGAAGTCGATTGGGCTGATCATGCCGATCTTGGAGTGCCTTCGTCGGCGGTTGTAGATCCGTTCGATCCAGTCGCCGACTGCGAGCCTGGCAGCGTGCTTGGTGGGCCAGGCGTATCTTGTCCCAGGGTGTACTGCGTGCCACGGTCAGCGTGGAAGATGACCTGTGCGGGCAAGGCCCCACGCAGCGCCACTGCCATCGACGGTGCGGACTCCACCAGATCGGTGCGCATGTGGTCCTCGACTGCCCAACCCAGGACCCGCCGCGAGCACCCGTCGTCGAACCGCGCACAGGTACAGCCAGCCCTCACCGGTAGGCAAGTACGTGATGTCCGAGGTCCAGACCTTGTCGAGCTCACCGCGGTCGAATCGACGGTTGACCAGGTCGTTGGGGCGGTGTGCGTCGAGGTCCACCACGGTGGTCACCGGGGTGAACTTCCGCGGGCTGATCCCGGCCAGGCGTTGGCGGCGCATCGAGGCCGCCACCGTCTTGCGGGAGATCACCTCCCCGTCTTCACGCAGATCGGCCAGGATGCGCGGTGCGCCGTACACCTGATCGGAGGCGTCGTGGAAACCCTTGACCTTGACGTCGATCGCCTCACGGCGCTGCTGGGCCGGCGTGGGCCCCGCCGCACGGGCTGTGCGCCACTTGTAGAAGCCCGACCGGGACACCTCCAACAGTCCAGTCATCCGCACGATCGTGAAGTTGGCCTTCTCCGCTTCGATGATCCGGTACATCTCTACCAGTTCTGTTCGGAGGCGAAGAAGGCTGCGTCCTTATCAAAAACGCACGGTCCAAACGCAATTCGGCGTTCTCTGTGCGTAACCGTTCTCACTCTTTGCGTTCATCATCGTCGAGCACCTCGGGATTATCGGATGCCGAACGTGCTCTGGCGGTGGCGACTCACCGGCCGAGCAATTGATCTCCGACACCGATCTCTGCGGCTACGTCCGCAACGGGCCGACCGGTATCGACAACCAGGCGCACGGCCTGCTCGCGATACTCCGGGGCGTACTTCTTGCGGTTTCCCGACACGGGAACATCCTCCCCGCAGGACCAGCAGTACCGCGATCAGATGTCCACCATCAGGGGTCAACCCCAACACCCGGCCAAGGATCCCGCACTGTCACCCCCCGGTCCCGAAACCCCACCATGCCAGGGGACTTACCCATCCTGATGTCGTTTCATCGCAACTATCACTACCATCGCGCTAGGCTTGCTCGTGTATCGAGCGGTAGATACCTGGTACTTTCGAACCCTGTACTCACAAGAGCGCTCGAATCGCTCGTCGATGATCGAGTGAGCGTCGAACGTGCTCGCGACAATCGCTGTAGAGAACGCCGGCTGGAAGTGAAGACGCGCTTACCAACTGCCGTCACCACGCTTCGGTCGTGGCCCGCTTCGGCGCCGCAAGTGAATACTTGGGGGGAGTTTGCGGGATTCGGTGTAAATGGCCCAATACGCCGAGCGTGAGCTTGGTGGGAAGGGTCCACAGTGACCGAGACGATGAGGGCTGTGTCCTCTGCAGCTGATACTCACGATGATGTGTCCATGGCGAGCTCACCCGCACCGGATGAGCTGGCGACCGCGCGGGAGCTGGTGCGCCTGTTGCAGGCCTGCGGGGTGTCGTTCGCCGGTACCACCGACGGGGTGCTTCGGGCGTTGACCAAGACGGTGGTCGAGACTGCGCTGGAAGAACTGGCCGTTCACCTGGGCTATGACAAGCACGACCCGGCTGGCCGAAACGGTGCCAACTCCCGTATCGGTACGCGCACCAAGACGGTGCTCACTGACACCGTCGGCCAGATCGACATTGTGGTGCCCGGGACCGGGACGGCACGTTCGAGCCGCAGATCGTTGGTAAGCGTCAGCGGCGGTTGACTGTTGACCGTCTCTCTGGATGGCTATCACGGGGTGGCCATTCGTCATTGATCTTGCCGATGTGATCGGTGGCGTGG
>NZ_JBJIAO010000068.1:0-10080 GCF_045310825.1 Mycobacterium sp. SMC-21
TCCAGACCGGTGTAGTCCAAGGCCGCGAGCCGCGCATGCGCCGCCTCGTAGGCGGCGTACGCCTCCTCGACAGCGGCTCGATCGGTCAAACCCATACTTCGAACACTAGTTCGAGCCACTGACAAGAAAACGCCGCAAATGTGACGCTAGTTACCTAGCGTGACCAGCGAAATCAAAGTGACCAAAGTTTTTTCGAGAGCCGACGTAGCCTCGACATGCGACCCCAGGCAGCCACGTGCACGGCCCGTGCCCCCAGCGTGAAACAATTGCAGCCCGTGAAGACCTTCGATGCGCTATTCGCCGAGCTCAGTGAGCGAGCGCAGACCCGGCCGGCCGGCAGCGGCACCGTCGCGGCGTTGGACGCCGGCGTGCATCATCTGGGCAAGAAGATCATCGAAGAGGCCGGCGAAGTGTGGATTGCGGCTGAGCACGAGAGCGACGACGAGCTGGCCGGCGAGATCAGCCAGCTCCTGTACTGGACGCAGGTTCTGATGATCAAGCGCGGCCTGACCCTCGACGACGTGTACGGCAAGCTGTGACCGGCGCATCGAACGGCCTCCTGCGCGTCGCCGTCCCGAACAAGGGCGCGCTCAGCGAGTCCGCCGCCCACATCCTGTCCGAGGCCGGATACCGCCGCCGCACTGATCCCAAGGATCTGACGGTCGTCGACCCGGTGAACAAGGTCGAGTTCTTCTTCCTGCGCCCCAAGGACATTGCCATCTACGTGGGCTCCGGGCAGTTGGACTTCGGCATCACCGGCCGCGACCTGGCCGCCGAGTCGATGGCGCCCGTCAACGAGCGATTGGCCCTGGGTTTCGGATCCTCGACGTTCCGGTATGCCGCACCCAAGGGGCGGGACTGGACCGTCGCCGACCTGGCCGGTAAGCGCGTTGCCAGCGCCTACCCGAACCTGGTGCGGAAAGACCTGGCCGACAAGGGGATTGACGCCACTGTGATCCGCCTCGACGGCGCGGTGGAAATCTCGATCCAGCTCGGTGTCGCTGACGCCATCGCGGACGTCGTCGGATCCGGCCGGACCCTGGCGCTGCACAACCTCGTGGCCTTCGGTGAATCGCTGTGCGATTCGGAAGCAGTTCTCATCGAGCGCGCCGACGTCGCGCCGGATCCGGCTCGCGACCAGCTCGCGGCCCGCATCCAGGGCGTCGTGTTCGGGCAGCAGTACCTGATGCTCGACTATGACTGCCCGCGCAGCGTTTTGGAGCAGGCAACGGCCATCACGCCGGGTCTCGAATCGCCGACCATCGCGCCGCTGGCCGACGCAGACTGGGTCGCGGTGCGCGCCCTGGTACCGCGGCGCCAGGTCAACGCCATCATGGATGAGCTCGCGGCCATCGGGGCCAAGGCGATCTTGGCGTCCGATATCCGGTTCTGTCGCTTCTGACCCGTGCCGGTGTTAGCGTCGCCGTGAGGTCCGCAATCTGACGGAGGGTCACGTGACGCAAGCGCTGGTTCTGCTGTTCGCCTTACTCATTGGTGTGGTCGCGGGCCTGCGGGCGCTGACTCCACCCGCCGTGGTGGCCTGGGGCGCCAAGCTCGGCTGGTTGCCGCTGGTGGGTACCTGGGCCGAATGGGTCGGCAACTGGATCACGGTGACGGTGCTGACGATCCTGTTGGTGGTCGAGTTGATCACCGACCAGCTGCCCAAGACGCCGGCGCGAACGGTGCCGTCGCAGTTCGGGGCCCGGTTGTTCACCGGTGCGTTCGCCGGTGCGGTCATCGGCGCCGGGTGGCACCACACGTTCATCGGGATGGGCGGCGGCATGATCGGCGCGGTCATCGGGACGCTGGCAGGCTTTCATGCGCGCCGAATCCTGGTGGCGCGCAACGGCGGACACGACCTGCCGGTCGCGCTCGCCGAGGACGTCCTCGCGGTCGGTGGTGGCTTCGCGATTGCGGCCGTCGCACTGAGTGCCATCGGTCCGTATGTCGTCGTCTGAGAGCACCGCGTTCGACGCCATCATCGTCGGCGCCGGACAAGCGGGACCGCCCTTGGCCGGCCGACTCACCGAAGCCGGCCAGACCGTCGCCGTCATCGAGCGCAAGCTCGTCGGCGGCACCTGCGTGAACTACGGCTGTATACCGACCAAGACTTTGGTCGCGAGCGCCTACGCCGCACACCTGGCCCGCCGCGGCGCCGACTACGGCATCGGAACCGGCGACGTCACCGTCGACATGGCAAAAGTCAAGGGCCGCAAGGACGGGATCGTCACCGAGGACCGCGAAGGCGTCGAGAGCTGGCTGGAAGGCATGAAAGGCTGCACGCTGCTACGCGGGCACGCACGCTTCCTCGATCCACACACGCTGCAGGTCGGTGACCAACAGATCACCGGTGAGAAGATTTTCCTCAACACAGGCGGCCGTGCGACGGCCCCGGATATCCCCGGTCTGGCCGACGTTGATTACCTCACGAACGTCGGCATTCTCGACCTCGACACGGTGCCAGAGCACCTGGTGATCATCGGCGGCAGCTACATCGGTCTCGAGTTCGCGCAGATGTTCCGCCGGTTCGGCGCCGAGGTCACGGTCGTCGAACGCGGGCCGCGACTTGCCTCGCGCGAAGACGACGACGTCTGCGCCGCCATCAAGGACATTCTCGAACGTGAGGGCATCACAATCCACCTGGGTGCCAGCGATATTCGGGTAGCCAAAGACGGCGACGGGGTGGCGGTCAGCACCGGCAGTGCCGTTGTACCGGGCTCGCACCTGCTGGTCGCGGTCGGGCGCGTGCCCAACACCGACGACCTTGGTCTCGAAAAGGCCGGCGTGGCAACGGACTCCCGGGGATACATCACCGTCGACGATCAGCTGCGGACCACCGTCGACCACATCTGGGCCATGGGCGACTGTAACGGCAAGGGGGCGTTCACTCATACGTCGTACAACGACTTCGAGATCGTGGCGGCCAACCTGCTCGACAACGAACCGCGGCGGGTCAGTGACCGGATCCCCACCTATGCGCTGTACATCGATCCGCCGCTCGGGCGGGCCGGGTTGACCGAGGCGCAGGTTCGGGCGTCGGGGCGAAAAGCGTTGGTGGGCAAGCGCCCGATGACCCGCGTCGGCCGGGCGGTCGAAAAGGGGGAGACGCAGGGCTTCATGAAGGTCGTGGTCGACGCCGAGACCAACCAGATTCTCGGCGCCTCCATCCTCGGTGTCGGCGGCGACGAGGTGGTGCACTGCATCCTCGACCTGATGGCCGCCAAAGCACCGTACACGACCATGACGCACACCGTGCACATCCACCCGACTGTTTCCGAGCTGGTGCCCACGATGCTCGAGGGGCTCAGGCCCCTGCAATGACAGGCTCGGTAACAGCCTGTGCCACACCGCGTCCGGCGACCAATTGCCGGGTGACCTCGGCGACGCGCCGGCCCAGGTGTTCGCACGTCGCCGTATCGGATGGGTGCACCTGGTCTGGGTTGGCGTCGACATCGGTCGCCGCCGCGGCACCCAGCCAGAACCCCAGCCGATTGAGTTCGCTGTCGCTTGCGGTGGAGTGATTCCAGCCCGGGCCCAGGCCCAGATTGACCCAATGCATGTGATGCTGGGCGGCGAAGACCGCCAGTGAGACAAGCGAATTGAGCTTGTCGCCGCTCTTACTTCCCGAGTTGGTGAACCCGGCGGCGACCTTGTCGCGCCACGCGCCCTGCTGGCAGCGACGTCCCGTCTGCTCGGCGAACGTCTGGAACGCCGCCGATACATTGCCCATATAGGTGGCGGTGCCGAAGATGATCGCGTCGGCGGTATCCAGCGTTTGCCAGTCGTCGTCGGTGAGGTCACCCAACCGGATCAGGGTGACGGCCGCGCCGCCGGACCGGGCTCCGGCGGCGACTGCCTCGGCGAGGAACGCGGTGTGTGCGAACCCGGACTGGTAGGCGACGACAACCGAAGGTGTTTCGTGAAAGGTATTGTCCGACATCATTAACTCCTAGGGGTTCGGGCCTGCGGGCGGGGCATCGAGCGGGCTGTGTCCGGCGATCTCGGCGTATCGCTCGAGCCACCCGGGCAGGGGAGTGCCGTCGAGCAGCGCCTGCAGCCGGTCGAGGAAAGCCTGTGTGCCGGGCCGGAATCCGTTGGCATTGGGCACGCCAAGGCCGCGATGGGTCATCCGGAGCAGAGTGCCGCTGCCATCGGCGGTGAGTTCGTAGCGGACCACACCGGGTTCGACGATCTGTTGGTGCCACTCATGCTCGAACACATGCGGCGGATCCCAGACCAGGATGCGGCCCGTCATGCGCTTCATATCCGGTGGCACGGGCGGGCCCGAGGCGACCGTCTCGATCGAGCCGCCCGCACGGCCGTCGATGACGGTCTTGCCCATCCAGATGTCGCGATGCGCGGGTTCTGTGATCGCGGCCCACACCCGCTCGACGGGGTGTTTCAGTCGTCGCTCGAATGTCAGCGTGGCGCGGTCGCCGTCCACGGTGACGACGCCCTCGAGTTCATCGGTTGTCACGTTCCTCCTCGAATGTCGAATCCAGATGGCGCTCAAGGGCATCCAGATGGTTGGTCCAGTAGCGGCGGTAGCGGTCGATCCACTGGTCCATCTCGACCAGACCGTCGGCACGCAGCGCGTAGATGCGTCGTTGGGCATCGGGCCGCACCTCGACCAGTCCGACTTCCCGCAACACCCGGAGGTGACGGGAGACCGTCGGTTGCGTCAGTCCCGGGAGCGTGGCGACCAGCTCGCCCGCGGTGCGTTCGCCCTCGGCGAGTACGTCGAGCAGCGCGCGCCGGTTCGGTTCGGCGACCGCTTCGAAGACGTCCATGAAGTCAGTATGCCCAGCTATCTATATAGATGCAAGTACATATAAGACTCGGCGATACAGGTGGTGTGATTTCCGCAGCTCAGAGTGTTGTGCGGTTACGCGGTCTCACTGCGGTGCGGACTGGTCCAGGTCGGCGATGTGGAGGCCGTAGGGCACGGCTTTGACGAGCGTGACTGTCACCGGGATGCCGCTGGACAGTCGGTAGGTGCGTCGTTGCCCGGCGCACGCGCCTGCAATGGCGGCACCCAACGGGGATTCGATGGAATGGACGGGCATGTCGGCGTATTCGGCGCCCTGTACGCCGAGTAGGAACGTCTCGAAGTCCCCGGTGGCGTCGTGTCGGATGGTGACCACCATCCCGGGTTCGGCAATGCCGTCGTTGGGTGGGTCTTCGCCGACGACGGCATTGATCAGCAGGTCATGAATCTGCTGAATCCGCTTCTCCCACGCGCGTCGCACTGCTGCGGCGTTCGCGTCGATGTTCTCGTCGGCCGTTCCGGCGGAGTGAAGATAACGCAGGGTGTCCAGTTCGCGGTGCAGCCGTTCGTGGGCTTGTGGGGAAATCCAGACTCGTGTCGTGGTGGCCATGTCATTTCCATTCGTCGCGAGACCGGTTGCGCGGTAGGGCATTTCAAGTTCTTCATGTGTCGCCGTTCGGGGCATGCATTCCGTAGGGGACCGCCTTGAGTAGCGTGATGGGCACGCTGGCCCCGCTGGGGATGGAGTAGGTGCGTTGCTCGCCGACATGTGCGCCGGCGACCGCGCTGCCCAGCGGCGATTGCATGGAATACACATCGACATCGGGGTCCTCGGCACCGCGTACACCGAGCAGAAACGTCTCGATGTCCCCGGTGTCGTCGTAGCGAACGGTCAGGACCATTCCCGGTTCAGCGATCCCGTCGTCGGGCGGGTCTTCACCGACCACGGCATTGGACAGCAGATCTTGAATCTGACGCATGCGCGCTTGTCGCGCCAAGTAATTCTCGACGAGGTTGTCGTCGGTGTCCATGACGTCGCCACGAACTTCGATACCCGACCGTGAACGCAGCACGGTCAGTTCGGCCTGCAGCCGCGTATGGGCCTCACGCGTCATCCAAAGACGTTCAGTGCTGGTCATTTTCGGTGCTGTCCTTTCGTCGAAGCCGAGGTTGTCGCCAGGGGCGGGCCGGTGGTGGACGCGCCGCCCCTGACGACTGGAGCGCCCGTGGTGTGGGGCTGCACGGGCGGTGTGGACCAGTGATTGGTGGGTCTAGCGCCCCGTTCGGCGCAGCGGGTCGAATTCGCGCAGGGCTTGGGGTTGCTTGCCGGTGGTGATCTGTTCGGCCAGTAGCCGGCCGGTCACCGGTCCGTGCGCCAGTCCCCACATGCCGTGGCCGCCGGCAACGTAGACGCCGGGCGTCACCTCCCCGATGAGTGGGCGGCCGTCGGGAGTGACGGGGCGCGGGCCCACCCACATCTCGCTGTGTTCAGCCCACCGCACGCCCTGCAGCAGGGGAGCCGCGGAGGTGACGATGGCATCGACCCGCGCCGGGGTCGCCGGGTCGTGCGGGGCGCGGAATTCCATGGTTCCCGCCACCCGCAGTGCGCCGTGGTAGGGCGTGCACGCAACCCGCACATCGGGCAGGTAGACGGGCCCGGGGATGGGACGGTCCACGGGCACTGTGAACGAGTAGCCGCGACCGGCCTGCACGGGCACGCGTATCCGACTGCCGGTGAGCCGGGCAAGCCATGCGCCGGTGGCGATCACCGCGGTGTCGGCGGTCAACGGCTCGTCATTTGGCGGGTGGACGCTGACCCCGGTGCCCGAGCTGGACACGTCGCGCACCTCCAATGTGCGCATCCTGGCGCCGCGCCGCACGACTGCCTGACTCAGCGCGTTGACGAACCGGCCGGGATCGACGAAGCGTTGACCGTTGATGCTCAGGGCGGCGGTGATCGCCTGCGATGCCAGCGGCACTTGCTCGCGTAGCGCCTCGCCGGCCAGAGCGGTGACAGATATTGTCTGCCCGGCCTTTTCGAGATGCTTGAGTTCGCGCATCATGCGTTCGGCTTGTTCGGTGCTGCGGAACAGGGCGGTGATCGGGGCATCGGTCACCGGTGCGTCGACACCGTTGGCGACGAGTACGTCGAAGGCTTCGATGGCTTCTTCGTTGAGCGGCACGTTGGCGCGCACCGCCCGGTTCCACGACTCGGGCCGGCAGTTGGCGACGAAGCGCATCAAGAAGGCCCCGAGCTCGGCGTCGGCGGTCAAGGGAATGTGCAACGGGGCGGCCGGATCGACGAGGGCGCGCAGCCCATATCGCAGCACACCGGGTGAGTTCAGCGGCAGCGTCAGTGCCGGTGCGATCCAGCCGGCGTTGCCCCACGATGCTCCGGCGGCCACTCCGGTGCGGTCAACCACGGTGACATCGAGGCCGCGCTCTTGCAGGAACCACGCCGTCGACAGCCCGACGATGCCCGCACCGACCACGATCGCCGACCGGGGTCCGCCGTCAATGCGCTCGCCGCCGCTCATCACAAACCTCCGCATCCGAACTTCGTCCTTGCGTCCATGGTGGCTTCACCAGGAGAAAGGCATTTGCTGAAATCCGACAAGAGGCCGGTGCCGGGTTGTCGAGATTCGACAACGCCCTCCTGAGCGCGGTCGTGTCTCGGCGAATCGGGTAGGCGCCGGCAGCGAGCACCTCCGCGACCGGCTTCGACGTGCCGTGAGGTGCCGGAGGCGTACAGCGCCGGCTGGCGCGCTTTGTCGTGTTTCGACAGCCCGGACTGGTCAGTCGGTGTCGGTGGCGGCGAGTTCGATCATCATGGCCAGCCGCTTCTTGGCGTCGTCGAGTGGGAGATTCGTGATTTCGGCCATCTTGCGGAGCCGGTACCGCACGGTGTTCTCGTGCACTCCCAGCCGGTTACCCGCTTCGGTGGGGTCGCCCTGCGCCTCGAGCCAGGCCCGCAGGGTGGGCAGGTAGTCGGTGGCGTGGTCGCGGTCGTGCCGGCGCAGTTCGGCCACCGGCCGGCGATCGGGGGAGCGTCCTGAGCGTGCCGCACTGCGCAACCGTTGCAGCAGGATGTCGTCCCACGACTCGTCGTAGGCCGGAGGGGCGACGCCGGTCGGCGACGTCTCGTGTAGCGCCAGGCACTCGTCGGCCTCGTGGCGCGCCGCGACCAGATCAGCGACCTCTGCGGCACCACTGATACCGGCCAACAGCGTCACCCGCTCGGGCAATGCCGCCTGCAGGCTGGAAACCCACTTCCTGGCAGCTTCTGATTGTTCGCCGGGCAGCAGCGTGTACACGGTGTTGCCGGCCAGGGCACTGCGGCCCGGCCGTGACCAACCAAAGCCCGTCGTGGCTCGCTCGAACGCCAACAGCAGCGCCGCGTCGCGTTCCGCGCCGATGAACGCCTGCAGCGCAACCACCCGCAACACGGTGTGCGGCAGGCCCAGTCGGCTGGCGGCGGTGGCGGCATCGGCAGTGCCCTCCAGCAACCGGATCACCAGTTCGGATTCCACTTGCCGCTCGAGGTCCGCGCTGGCACGTGACCGCAACAGGTGCAGGGCCACCGTGTGAGCCCCGTCGGCCAACGCAGTGAGCGCGGCCCCGGCCAACGGTGTCGCGCACTCGACCCACACCGACCCCATGAGCTGACGACCCGACCGCACCGCCACCACCATGCGCCCGGTCACACCGTGAGCAGAGTCCGGGCCGACAAACAACGGTTCGTCAGAAGACTCCAAATGCGCGTACACACCCCGAGCGTCAAAGAAGGCCCGCAGCTCCTCCGGTGCCTGTCGCTCGACGATGGTCGCCACCCGCGCCGGGTCGGCGCCTCGCTGGCGCCGCGAGTACGCCAAGACCCGCGAGAGCCGGTCCTCGATGATGACCGCCCCGCCCGCGGACTCGGCCAAACTGTCGGCCAGTGCGAACAGATCCGTTGGCCCGCGACCGGATTCGGTTTCACGGCCCTCCAGGACCAGCCCGAAGATGACCGCGGCCAACTCGCTCCAGGACATCGCCGGGTCGACCACCATCACGGCTACACCTTCGGCCGCACCGGCGAATGCGGTGTCGTAGTCGCCCTCGGCGCGGACGAGTACGACCACGGCACGGGCTTGCGCCGCCCAGTGCACCGCCTGCTGCACTGATTGCGCGCCGATACCCAGCAGCACGTCACCGACGACGGCGCGGTCCTCGATGAGTTCATGCAACACCACGCTGCGCAACTCCGTGGACCGCGGGACAGGACAAAACCGCAATCGCACGCCATAGCTGCCCAGCACATTGGCTAGGCGGTCCAACGTGACCACGGGCCGCTCCCTATGCCGAATCAACCCCAGCGTATCGGTTGTCGAATGCGCCCCGGTCAACGGCGGGCTCCCTGACGCGATGACCCCGCGCCGATCCCATTACTTACGGGATCAGTTGATATCCACGGCAGCAACCGAATTCATCGTGCCTACTGCGTGGTGCAGTTGTGGACCAGAACCGCCGCGGTCACGGTCGCGACGAAGAAGACGTGGGTGTTCGCGACCGTCAGATCCCACATGTCGGCCGTGCCGAATACCGAAGTGCTACCTGCGACCTGCGCGACGCTGTCCCGGAACGGGGTGGTCAACCGATCACCGGGACGCAGGTCTTTCGCGTCAATCCATTCGGCTCCCGGCCGAATGGCTCCGCCAGTGGTGGCGGCCAGCTCGGAGACCTCGGACGGCTCTGTCTGCGCCCGGGCCGCGCTGTAGAAGGGATGCTTGGCGGTGGTGTGTACCACCGAAGTGACATCGGCGGCGTTGGTGATCGTGAGGTCGAGCAGGTCGGTGTCGTGGTTGACCAGGACCGCCTCCACCGGCTGACCGCTGGTGCGACCGGTTTCCGGGTCGACTGACCACACCCGATCGCCGACCTTGAGTTCCGCGATGGGGCGTTTGGTGCCATTGGCCATCAGGACCAGCGTGTCCGGGCCGAAGGATTGGCCCGCGCACGGAACATGCTGTGTCAGTGGGGTTGTCAGTGACTCGGCAGCCATGACCGCTGCCGGGCTGTCGGCGAATTGCTGCGCGCGCGGCGCACCTGCGTGTTGCTCTGAACGTGGGCGATCGATGCCGGCCAGCCACAGTATCCCGCAGAGGGAAAGCACGATGGTGACCATCAACGCCACCGGTACCCGCCACCAACGGCTACGACGCCACCACGACCGTTCACCCGGTACGAAGTTCACCATGACCTTCCCCCGAGACCGTGGAGGCATCAGCTATAAGGAGTAGCGATGTCAGAGAAGCGGAAGAAGTACGACCGGG
>NZ_JBJIAO010000069.1:0-9950 GCF_045310825.1 Mycobacterium sp. SMC-21
CTCAGCTCATTGTCCAGACCCGCATGAGATGTTCCCGCCCCCAGGAACAACGACGACACGGCCGCCGCCGCCAACAGCACCCGGTTGAATGCCTTCATAGTCCCCACTTTCTGGGCTCGATGTCCTGCACAAAAGCTCCCGCAGACGACGGGCGGCGTCGACAAACCAACACCGTAGTCTGTCGACGCCGCCCCGAATGCGCCGCCGACGCTCAGCATACGGCCTTCTGCCCGCTGGTGAGCTGTTCGAGCGCGTTTTTCCTCCAGTTGGCATCTGCCGCCCGAGGCCCGCAACTGCGTTGCGGGCCCTCCGTGCTTGAAGTCGGCCGATTTGGGGGTACCACAACACTCTTGTACCGTGGCCCGGTGCCGCTCAAGTGGTCGCACGCCAAGCACGACAGCGATCGGTATCGTCTTCGGCGGCGAAGTGGCCACCGCCGACTTGAGCGCGCTACTGGCCAGTAGTGATCCTGTTCTAATGCGGGCTGCTCGGTCGGTTCGTGTGTATTGGTGGCAGTCACCGCCGTGACGGAAGGCGATCAGTCGACGACTCGTTGTCTGTGGCCGATGCGACCTGTTCGTCCTGGCCGAGGAGCCCGGTTTGGTGTAATGCGTAGAGTGCTGCGGTACATACGAGCCCTACCGCGGTCAGCGACATCCACAGCAGGGAAGGTTGGCCGTGCTGCCGGGTGTAACCAAATACCGAGCCGGTCAACAGGTTTCCGGCGAGGATCCCGACCCCGACGATCGTGTTGTACAACCCGTAGTGCGTGGCTACCAAACGGTTACCCGCCAGCCTGACCACTGTGTCCATCTCAAACGGGAAGGTCGCGATGGTGCCGACAGCCAGCAGAGCCGCAGCCAGCAACAGGGCAACGGTCGCGGGAATCGATCCGGCCGCGCCGGCCGATGGCAGCAGCGCCAGCGGTACGAAGGCAACCGCGATAACCAGCATCCCGATCACCAAACTGCGACTTGGTCCGAACCGTGCCGATAGCCAGTCGGTAAGTCGCACCTGTCCGGCGATCGCCACCAGCCCGGACACCACAAAGATGCCTGTCACCAACGCAGTTTCGGATTTCTTGTCGGCGGTCAGCAGCGACGCCTGGAAAGGCAGCGCGAGGTACACCTGGAAGGTCAGCACGTACGAGCCGATCATTGCGCCCGAAAACAGCAGGAAGGCCTTGTTGGACATCACCGACCGCCAGTCGGCCAGCACTGGCTGCTTGTCCGGGTTCTGTTCGGCTCGGCTCGGCGGCAGCGCCGTCAGTTGGATCACTGTCAGGACGGCGAACACCGCGGCGGCGACGGCGCAGGTGATCCGGAAGTCCCAAGCCGTCAATGCCAGACCCACGATCGGTCCGAACAGGATACCTGCCTGGTAGAAGACGTTGAAGACGGCGAAGGCTTCCACCCTGCGATTCCCCGAATCCGCCGCCAGGTAGGCGCGCACCGCGGGGTTGAACAGGGCACCCGCGAAACCTGTTGCAGCTGAGGCAATCAACACCGCAGGTAGCGAGTCTACGAAGGCCAGCATCAGGAATCCGGCTGTGCGCAGAAAACAGCCGGCAACGATCAGCGGCTTGTATCCGAACCGGTCGGCCAGGGTGCCACCCACCAGGAACATGCCCTGCTGGGAGAAGTTCCGGACCCCCAGGACCAGACCCACCGTCCACGCCGCCAAACCCAATGGCCCCGCCAGGTATCCAGCGAGGTAGGGCATCAGCATGTAGAAGCCGACGTTGATGGTGAATTGATTCACCATCAGGATCTGGCTGGCCCGGTCGAAAGAACGGAACTGACGGAAAGTCCGAATCATGCCTGCCGGCCGATCGGATCGATCACCCGAGTCAGTCTGGTCCATCGATCCACCACTCGCGCGGACGGATCATCGATCACATCGGGCTCCTGCGCCGGCGGACGATCGAGCAAATCATGTTTGCGGCAGTAGTCATCGTCGTAAATGGTGCCGTGGTAGCGCATCGGACCGTCGGGAAACACGGCGGCGACACGCGTACCAGGAGCAGATGTGCGGGCTACCCACCCCGCGACCAATGCCACCGCCCCCACACTCCACCCACCGCTGGCATGGTATTTAGCGGCCAAGGTTCGTGCGGCCCAGACGGCCTCATTCGGCGCGACCCAATGGGCTTCGTCGAACGCGGGATAATCGACGTTACCCGGGTAGATGCTCGACCCGAGGCCACGCATCAGCCGCGTGCTGGCGGGCTGCCCGAATATCGTAGAACCGATGGTGTCGACCCCCACCAGCCGCAGATTCGGATTGTGTTCCCGCAGCACACGTCCCACGCCCGCCGAGTGCCCACCGGTGCCCACCGAGCACACGAGTGTGTCAACGGTGCCCAGCTGATCGATCAACTCTTCGGCGACGCCGCGGTAGGCATCGACATTATCGGGGTTCTGGTACTGATCAGGACACCACGAATCCGGTTCAACGGCAAGGATTTCAGCGACACGATCCTTGCGAGCTTGTTGCCATCCGCCGATCGGGTGCGGTTCGGTCACGATGTCGACCTGCGCGCCGTAGGCGGTCAGCATCTGAACGATGATCGGCTCCATCCCCGGATCAGTGACCAGGGTTACCGGGTGCCGGTAGATGATCCCAGCCAGCGCCAACCCCAGCCCCAGCGTTCCACTGGTTGATTCGACGATCATCGCCCCAGGCTTGAGGTCCCCACGGTCCCGGGCCTGCTCCACCATATATAGAGCGGGCCGGTCCTTCATGCCGTTGGGGTTGTGCGCCTCCAGCTTGGCCCAAAATCCGGTGTCAGATGTAGCAAAAGGTTCCGACACCCACAACACCGGGGTGTTACCCACCAACGTGTTGGGGTCGTGGAACTTCGGTCCCAGGTGAGTGCAACTACGACGAGAAGACAGAGCAATACTGTTGTTCATGAAAAATTCCCTGTGTGAGGGCCGCAACGATACGGCCGAAAGGTAGTAACGGGCGCTTGAGCCGCACCGGCGATACCACGATCGCTCCAGCAGCCGAACCCGACCCTCAGCAGCGAATCACACACAAATCAGTAAGAAGGACCCGCCCGAAGCGCGGAATCCCCGGGCAGCGGCGTCGCCGAGGCGATCCACGACACTCACGCCCAGACCACAGCGCCCCGAGAGCACCAGCGCCCAGCATCACACCCACGGTGACCAACACCCGCAACGGACCATCCGTTCGGACACTCAACGCAGGTACGTCAAAAACCGAGCACCACGCCGCATGCAAGGTACTGCCTACATGCGGATGCGCCGTCATTGCGGCGACATTGATTGCCGGCGCTCCAGCGATCGTGATCGGTGCCTGATGATGCTGAGGTGCGCGGAGGTGCTGTCCACGGTCACCGATGCAGTGCGCCAGCGGCAAACTGGCAGTAATGCCGACCAGCAGCGCCACCAACCACAGCCGCACCCGACTGCGACAGCATCGGCGGCCCCAGATCCTCACGGCCACAAAACTACCATGGCCCCAATGCCCCTAGCGGGTATGTGATCAAATCGTCACGCAATGCCGCGACGCGCCGAGCCGTTTCGGCCCACCCCCGCAAACCTTCCAGCACAGCGCTTCATGGCCGGCGCTGTCGCGGCGGGCGACACCGGACATGCATACCCCCTACGGGTGTGCGTGGCGGTGTTAAGGTAGGGCGATGGCGCTCACAGGTGACCGTGCCTGCGCCCGTGGCAGACTCGCCGCGGGCGCAGTGTGGGTGCTGCTGGCGCTCGCTGTCGCGCTGATCCCAGCGCTCCAATGCCCCCCGACTCACGATTTCGAGGGCCAGCATGTTCCGCGTGCGTCGCTGATACCCGCAGCGCAGGGGCTATCTACCGAGATTGCCGCCGCCCACACCGTCGATGTTCACCAGGAATGTCAACTGCCAGTGGCCGCCTCAGCAATCATGGCTACTGCAGGCGTTGGGCGCGGATGGGGAGTGCCGGCGGCGCTTGCGGTCGTCCTGTCAATGGCATTGCGGGCAGTGCGGTCGCCGAACACCCGCGGCCCGCCGTCACGCACTGCGACCTGGCTTCTGCATGGCGGTCGTGAGCGACTGCGGCATTTCTGCGTGATGCGGAACTGACTGACGATACCCACGGCCCTCAATCCCGGGGCCGCTGGTACCGGCAATCATCCATCACGGCCACCTCAACGGCGGCCCACACGCAAGGAATCCCTATGACTATCAAGGCTGTTCATCGTTTCGCGGTAGCGATCGCCGCACCAGCGGCCGCCTCCGCACTAGCCCTCTCCGCTCCGGCAACCACGCAAGCGGCAGGCCATGGTGCGGCACCGCCAGCCACATTCAGTGCTCCAACGCGACCCAGTCCCGGCCACCACGACAAGTGCTGGTTAATCCCACCGCACGGCAATTGCGACAGCGGCCACGGCGGTTGGGGCGGCGCGCACGGAGCCTGGGGCGGCGGCCAGGGCGGCCAGGGAGGCCATCGCTAGTGTTGCGTGTCGTTAATTCATTTACGTTTGGTTGGCCGCAAGAATTAGCGGATGTATACGGCCGCAGCATTGCAGTTGCGTGATGGTGACCGGGCTCGACTGGAGTCGTTGACACGGGCTTCGACGGTGAAGGCAGGACTGGCGACCCGGGCGCGGATCGTGCTGCTGGCCGCCGACGGTATGCCCAATACCGATATCGCCGACCGGACGGGCACCACGCGGCGCACGGTGCTCGAATGGCGTGGCCGCTACCAGGATTGCGGTATCGAAGGACTCGATGACGATCCCCGGCCGGGGCGTGCGGCGGTGATCGACGAGATCGCGGTGTTGTCGGAAACATTGGCGGACAGGGGCAAACCGCCGGCCCATCTGGGGGTCACGCACTGGTCTGCACGGTTGATGGCCACCCGGTTGGGAATTTCATTCGCCTCCGTGGCTCGCATCTGGCGCAAATGGAACATCCAGCCGCACCGGGTGGAAACCTTCAAGTTCTCCACCGACCCGGAGTTGGAGGCCAAGTTGCGTGAGGTGGTCGGGCTGTATCTGGACCCGCCCAAAGGAGCGGTGGTGGTCAGCGTCGATGAGAAATCCCAGATCCAGGCCCTGGACCGATCTCAGCCGATTCTTCCTCCACGATCTCGGGGGAACCACACTTCGGCGTCGGGGTCGAGCTGGCCGGTCAGTTCCTCGTTATCGCTGGGGACAACCCCGAACGGATCCGCAACGAGAAAGCCTTCGCAAAACTCTGTGGCGTGGCCCCACAGCCCGCCAGCAGCGGACGAACCACCGGCCGCCATCGCCTCTGCCGCAGCGGCGACCGCCAAGCCAACAGTGCCCTCTACATCGTCACTATCGTGCGACTACGCCATCACGAGCCGACCCGCGCTTACGTCGAACGACGTACCAACGAAGGACTCGGCAAAAGAGAGATCATCCGGTGCCTCAAGCGCTACATCGCCCGGGAGATCTACGCCAACCTCCCACGACCACAAGACAACTCACTGACCCGAACAGCCAACCCGCCGCGGCTTGACAAACATAGGAGCAGCGAACGCTACAACCGGACGCTGCAATGCGAATGGTCCTATCGCCGGGTTTTCGTCTCCAACGCAGACCGCGCCCGAGCCCTTGCACCTTGGGTCGAGTTCTACAACACTCAACGCCGCCACAGCGCACTCGACGGACTACCACCCATCAGCCGACCGCGACCAACCTGATGGCCGAGTACAGCTAGGGCTTATTCTTGGCGCCGGCAACGAATTCGGGGCGGCGGCGGCAGACCAGGGTCTCCTGGTCTTGTCGGCGCCGTCGCCGTGTGCAAGGAACTTCATACGGCACATCAAACTCGGAAAGGTGGGGACCATGAGGGTGGTTGGTCGGGTGCTGTTGGCGATGGCAGCGGCGGTGTCGTCGCCGTTCCTGGGCGCGGGGGCGGGGACGTCCCATGCGGGTCTGGACAATGAGCTGAGCCTGGTCGATGGTCAGGATCGGACGTTGACGGTGCAGCAGTGGGACACGTTCCTCAACGGGGTGTTCCCTCTGGATCGCAACCGGTTGACGCGTGAGTGGTTCCATTCGGGCCGGGCCAAGTACAACTGCGCTGGTACGGGTTGTGATGAGTTCGCGGGCACGTTGGAGTTGGGTTATCAGATTGGTTTCCCATGGTCGCTGGGTGTGGGGATCAATTTCAGTTACACCACACCGAACATCCTGCTCGATGATGTGACGCCGGCGACGTTCTTCCCGGGCACCATCGGCAGCGGTTTCGGTGGCATCATCACGCCGAACCTATTCCCGGGTGTGTCGATTTCTGCTGACCTGGGCAATGGTCCGGGTATCCAGGAAGTCGCGACGTTCTCGGTGGACGTGTCCGGCCCGGCCGGTGCTGTTGCCGTCTCGAATGCCCATGGCACGGTCACTGGCGCCGCCGGCGGTGTTCTTCTGCGTCCCTTCGCCCGGCTGATCGCCAAGACCGGTGATAGCGTCACCACCTACGGCGAACCATGGAACATGAACTAGACATGTGCTAGTGACTCTCCTGGACACTGCAGATGAACTGTCGTCCGTCGCAAACTTCATATGACACATCATCAATCCGCAGAAGGTGGGGACCATGAGGGTGGTTGGTCGGGTCCTGTTGGCGGCGGCGGCCGTGTCGTCGTTGTTCCTGGGGGCGGGAACATCTCATGCGGGTCTGGACAATGAGCTGAGCCTGGTCGATGGTCAGGATCGGACGTTGACGGTGCAGCAGTGGGACACGTTCCTCAACGGGGTGTTCCCTCTGGATCGCAACCGGTTGACGCGTGAGTGGTTCCATTCGGGCCGGGCCAAGTACAACTGCGCTGGTACGGGTTGTGATGAGTTCGCGGGCACGTTGGAGTTGGGTTATCAGATTGGTTTCCCATGGTCGCTGGGTGTGGGGATCAATTTCAGTTACACCACACCGAACATCCTGCTCGATAATGTGACGCCGGCGACGTTCTTCCCGGGCACCATCGGCAGCGGTTTCGGTGGCATCATCACGCCGAACCTATTCCCGGGTGTGTCGATTTCTGCTGACCTGGGCAATGGTCCGGGTATCCAGGAAGTCGCGACGTTCTCGGTGGACGTGTCCGGCCCGGCCGGTGCTGTTGCCGTCTCGAATGCCCATGGCACGGTCACTGGCGCCGCCGGCGGTGTTCTTCTGCGTCCCTTCGCCCGGCTGATCGCCAAGACCGGTGATAGCGTCACCACCTACGGCGAACCCTGGAACATGAACTGAGCCTGTCTGATCCGCCCCGGCGTGTCTGGAGAGTTCTTCTTTTGGGAAGGATGGGTCCATGGCTGCAGGGACGTCGAGACGGCGGTATCCGGAGGAGTTGAAGGCGCGGGCGGTGCAGATGGTGGCCGATCTGCGCAGTGAACCGCCCCGACTTTGTGCGCGCCTTCTTTTGAGGGAAGGTTGTTCGCATTATGGCGAAGAGGTACGACGAGAAGTTCAAGGCCAAGGTGAATCGCCCCGACTTCACCAGGTCGTCGCGGGTGAGCTCGCCGGCGGGCGTGTCAAATGGTCTGTGTAAGTCCTGTTAACGGAAGGATCGCAGGACGTGACAACAGGCAAGAACATGGATGCATCCCTGGTTGAGGCGGCTTCCACGGTGGAGATGGCCGAGGCGCTTCGGGCGTCGGGCGCGGTCGATGATCTGCTGGCGCAGATCGATACCGGCGAGGTCGCGCTGACCGGTGAAGGCGGGCTGCTGCCCGGGCTGATCAAGCTCGCTCTCGAACGCGGGCTGGCCGCCGAGCTGACCGATCATCTGGGATACGACAAAGGTGACCCGGCCGGTCGGGTGCTTCCCAATGCTCGCAACGGCACCTCACCCAAGACCGTGCTCACCGAAGCCGGCCCGGTGCCCCTGGATGTGCCGCGGGATCGCGATGGCTCGTTCACCCCCACACTGGTACCTAAAGGCACCCGTCGTATCGGCGAGCTCGACGACATGATCATTTCGCTATATGCAGGCGGAATGACGTTGCGGGACATCCAATTTCATCTTCAATCGACGATCGGGACCGAGGTGTCGCACGAGACGATCTCCAAGATCGTCGACGAGAGATCTCCGATGAGGTGCTGGCCTGGCAGCGCCGGCCGTTGGAGCCGCTGTATCCGGTGATCTACCTCGACGCGATGATCGTGAAGGTCAAAGACGGTGGCCACACCCGCAACAAGGCCGCGCACATCGCGGTGGGCGTGGATATGGCCGGGGTCAAGCACGTTCTGGGGATCTGGGTCCAGCCCAATGAAGGTGCCTCGTTCTGGGCGTCGGTGTGCGCGGACCTGGCCAATCGGGGTGTCAAGGACGTGCTGATCGTGTGCTGCGACGGGCTCACGGGCTTTCCGGAGGCGATCGCCGCGACCTGGTCGCAGGCCGCGGTGCAGACCTGCGTGGTGCACCTGACTCCGCAACGCGCTGCGGTTCGTGTCCTACGGCGACCGCAAGGCCGTGGCCGCGGCGCTCAAGCCGATCTACACCGCACCCGATGCCGACGCTGCCCGCGTCGAGTTGGACGCGTTCGCCGCCTCGGAGCTGGGGAAGAAGAACCCAACGGTGACAATGGTTTTCGAACGGGCATGGGAGCAGTTCATCCCGTTTTTGGCGTTCCCGCCCGAGCTGCGCCGGGTGATCTACACGACCAACTCAATCGAGTCGTTGAATATCAGTTGCGCAAGATCATCAAGCACCGCGGCCAGTTCCCCAACGACGCCGCAGTGGTCAAATTGCTGTGGCTGGCGATCTGCAACATCGAAGACAAACGCGCCGCCGAGCGGGCCAAGGAACGCGGCCAGAAACAGGGCCGCACAGCCCCTGGACGGCTCGTGGAAGGGCAGGTGGTCACCAACTGGAAGAAGGCACTCGTGAACCGCCCCAGGTTTTCCGCCGCTGCTATACGGGTTGACGCTCTCGGTCGAGGGCGCTGTAGTGGGCGTGCTCGTACTCGGTTGGGCTGACCATGCCGAGACTGGAGTGCAGCCTTCGGTTGTTGTACCACTCGACCCAGGCTGCTGTCGCGTACTCGACGTCGGCGATGGTCCTAAACGGCCCCGGGTGGAACACTGTGGTTCGGATGCATTCGGTCTTGTACAAGCCGTTGATCGTTTCCATCAGAGCGTTGTCGTAGGCATCCCCGACGCTGCCAATGGAAGGTGAAATCCCTTCCAGTTCAAGGTGTTCGGTGAAACGGACCGACGTGTATTGGCTTCCGGCGTCGCTGTGGTGGATGAGCTCGCCGGCTGCGGTGGGATGACCTTCGTGACGGCGCTGCCACACGGCCATCCGCAACGGGACCATCACCAGATCGGTGGTCTTGGTGGTGGCCGCGTGCCAGGCCACGATCCGCTGAGCGAACACGTCGACGATGAAGGCCACGTAGACAAAGCCCGCCCAGGACCGCACGTAAGTGAAGTCGGTGACCCATACCCGGTTCGGGACGCTCGCATGGAAGTTGCGGTTGAGCAGATCCGGGGCGCGGCGCCCGTCGGTGTCCGGGATCGTGGTGCGCACCTTCTTTGACCGCCGTATGCCCTGCAGACCCAACGTGCACATCGCCCGGTGCACCGAGCCCGCCGAGGCCTCTGGCAGCGCGGCACGGCGGATCAGGGCCGTCATCTTGCGCCGCCCGTAGAGCCCCTCGGGGGCCAGAACGCGCTTGCCGGCGGCGTTGGTGGTCCACGCCAGGCCACGCACAGCGTCGATGACCTGGGCGTCGGTGATGGTGCGGGCCGCTACCGTCCGGCCTGGTTGTTTCCAGGACCGGTAGGTGCGCGCGGCGATCTGACAGCCCTGCTCACACAAGACTCGGCAGATCGACTCGACCGCGTGCCCAGCGGCGCGTTGATCGTCGATGAACGCGAAGATCACCGGTTGCGGGGGTCGGTGAAAGTCGGCCCGGGACGCGGTGACAACCGTTGGGGCTGTTCCGTTTTCCCGGGCCGCTTCCCGAACCCG
>NZ_JBJIAO010000070.1:0-9263 GCF_045310825.1 Mycobacterium sp. SMC-21
CTACATCGCCCGATCCCTACTCGAAACCGGCGGATTCAGACCCCAACTACACCGTCAATCATGAAGAGCCAGATTTGGGCCGGCTACGTCGGACCGGATAGGTAGGCCGTTTGGGCGATCCGTTAGAGCAACCTTCAAAAGCACCGCCTAGCAGCTGTTTTAGTTCCGCTAGTTAGAGTGCCCCCGGCAGGATTCGAACCTGACGAGACACCCTTAGCTGTAACCGGCTCTATACTGGGGTTTATGGGCGTTGAACAGCCAATATGATCGAAACTCGGCTACGAATTTGTGTAGCGCTTCCGGGCGTTGCGTAAGGTTGATGTTGCACGTTTATCGCACCGAGAAAACCGGTCTGGGGTCGAAGGGAAGGCGCGCATATGGCACGCAAGCGGCGCGGATTCGGACGGCTTCGCCAACTACCGTCCGGACGCTGGCAAGCCGCCTACATCGGACCTGACGGCAACCTGCACAAGGCGAAGCGCACGTACGCCACAGAGACCGACGCCGAAGGCTGGTTGGCGGATGAACGCCGCAAGATCGACCTAGAGACGTGGGGCGCCGTCGAACGGTCGGACGGCATCACGCTGCGCGCCTACGCCGATCAGTGGATGGAGTTGCGCACGCTGAGGCCGCGGACGCGCCAGCACTACCGCTCGATGCTGAATCGGCTCATTTTGCCGACGCTGGGAGACGTCAAGCTGGTGACGCTCACCCCGGCCCGCGTGCGCCAGTGGCACGCGAGCCTGGGCGCCACCCATTCGACCCGCAATGCCCACGCTTACGCCCTGCTGCACGCGATCTGTTCGACCGCCGTGCAAGACGAAGTGCTCGACGCCAACCCGTGCCGCATCCGGGCTGCGATGCAGACCAAGCGGAAGCGGGATGTCGACGTGCTCACCCCGGCTCAGGTCGACCGGCTAGCCAGTCTGATGCCTGAACATCTGAGCGCCAGCGTCATCATGGCGGCCTGGTGTGGTCTGCGGTGGGGTGAGACATCTGAGCTACGGCGGAAGGACGTCAACGGCGATGCCAGTGTTTTGCGCATACGGCGTGCCGTGACCTACCGAAAAGGCGCGTTCGACGTCGGCGAGCCGAAGACGGCGGCGGGTATCCGGGACGTCGCGGTTCCGCCGCACGTCCGCCCTGTCATCCTGGCGCACCTGAATGACCATGTCGCGGCCGCGCCTGAGTCGCTGCTATTCCCGATGCCGGACGGCGGACACATGCACGGTGACAACTACCGGCCCTTCTGGGAGAAGGCACGCGAGGGTATAGGCAAACCGACACTGCGTGTCCACGATCTGCGGCACGTCGGCGCGGTGCTAGCTGCACAGTCAGGTGCTACGACGGCCGAGCTGATGCACCGACTTGGGCACACAACGCCCGCAATGGCATTGCGATATCAGCATGTCGCGGAAGGGCGAGACGCCGAGATTGCCGAACGTCTATCGAAATTGGCCGCGGGGTAAGGGCTGACCGAGCCCGAAAAGTTGCTCAGCGGGTCGGTGTGCGCTCAGTCGCACCCGGCCCGTTGTGCTGTCTGCACGGGAGACGATTTGTCGCGACTATCGCAGTGGCGCCTCGCGGTGCCTCGGGTATGTTTCGCGACGTCTGGGCGATCCAAATAGACCCTTAAAGCTATTGCGACACAACATGAATCAAACAACAGAAACGGTACGAAACGTTCGGCGTTTCGCCCGCCATTGGTGCATCCTGCGCCTTATGAACACAAGGATGCCAACCAGTGCGAGTTGTAACCGACGTCGCACCGGCGTTTACCGCGTACCTTCGGCGGACACGGCATGAAAGCGCCGAAGATGACGAATGCGGTTGCGCGCCAATGGATAGGTCTACCGGAAGCCGCCGAGCTGTGCGGAGTCCACTATCGGACGCTGCGAAAATGGATCGCCGAGGGCAGGTTGAACGCGGTTCGGGTCGGCCCCAAGTTGCTGAAAGTCGATGCAGCAGACCTGGATAAGCTAATGAAGCCGGTTGGTGGCGCAGTGTGAAGCGGCGTAGCGCGTGGCTGGCCATAGCGACTGCTGTCATCCTGACACCGGCAATAGCGCACGCCGACACAGGAAGCACCGACCTTGACCGGCTTATCAACCTGCTGCACGCCGATGGGCTGACGCGGCTCACTTCACCGAACGATGTTCGCGCAGCGGCTGTTTCAGCGTGTGTGCTGCTGGAGGCAGGGTGGAGTGAGGACCGCGTGGTGTCGGCAGCGATGGTGTCGGCGTCGACACCGGAGTGGGTCACTCGCGACGACATGGCTGCTGCCGTGTCCGACTTCGCCGAGGTCTACTGCCCGGACGCGGCCGGGTGAGGAAAGCGAAAAGGCCGCCCCGGACCAAGGGACGGCCTTCCCGGACAACTACGGACCAGACAACAACAACGCGCTCAGTCTACCGCGATACAAGCCGGGGCAGTCGGCGTGTCGGGCGTATTTACAAAGGGGCGCAGTAATTTTGACCAACTTGAGTCAAGACCCTAACGAGACGCCGGCGGTTCCGCTGACGACGATCCATGTCAATCCGGAAGACCCAGACCTACCGGCGCACGGAGCCCGCGGCGTCCGGGATGAGAGGTCGTTCCTGCAACGCAAGGCCGAGCGCGACGCCGCAAAGGCGGCATTGGCAGCGGCAAACGGTGATACCACGTACGAGTCGGCGTGCTCGGACATCCCACCACCGTCGCCACCTGTCGACCGGCCGCCGACCGGTGGGTACCGATCCCCGGACGACCCGTACGTGGTGCGCGCGATGGAGCTGGAGCTAGCCGAGCTGGCCAGCCTTGCTTCTGACTCGCACCGGCGAAACAGCACGCTCAATACCGTCGCCCTGAAGCTGGCCAGGCTGAGCGTTCCGCGCGACCAGCTCCGCGCCGAGCTGATCAAGGCGTGCAACGCCAACGGCCTGGTGCGCGACGACGGAATGGGCTCGGTGCTCAAGACGATTCGGTCGGCGTTCGGCAAGGCCGACCGTGAGGGACAGCGCGTGGTGCCGGACATGGAGCCACTGGGCACCGTCACCGAGGTCGACCCGTCGGCAATCGTCAGTGAAGGCCAAGAATCTATCCGCGAATTGCCGGACGTAGCTCCCATCACGCTCGACCAGGCGCACGCGGTGTCCCGAAAGTGGTTAGGTGAGGACTACGACACAGACGCCCAAGACGCGGTTCTGGCCGCTGCCGCGGCTGAACGACTGCCTGGTGATCCGTTGTGGTTACTGGTCATTTCGGGCAGCGGCAACGCGAAGACTGAAACCGTGCAGGCGCTCGACGGTGTCGACGCTGTGGTTATCAGTGCGATCACTTCGGATGCTGCATTGCTGTCGGCGACTCCGAAACGCGAGCGCTCCAAGGGCGCAACGGGTGGCTTGCTGCGGCGCATTGGCTCCCAAGGCGTACTGGTGATCAAAGACGTGACTTCCATCCTGTCGATGAACCGTGATCTTCGTGCGAAAGTGCTTGCCGCTCTGCGTGAAATACACGATGGCAGATGGTCGCGTGAAGTCGGCACCGACGGTGGCAACGTCTTGCATTGGAGTGGCCGAATCGTGGTGATCGGTGCTTGCACGACGGCGTGGGACAGCGCTCACTCCGTCATTGCTTCGATGGGTGACCGTTTCGTACTTGTCCGGATGGATTCGACCACGAAACGGATACAAGCTGGCCGGAAAGCGATTGGTAACACCGGCCACGAGGTCGACATGCGGGCAGAGCTGGCAGAGGCCGCGGCCGGTGTCATCGCCGGGATGAATACCGACCCTGTCAGCCTGTCCGAGGCTGAATCGGAAGTGCTGCTGAACGCCGCCAACCTGGTGACGCTGACCCGTACCGCCGTGGAGTACGACTATCGCGGCGACGTGATCGACGCGCACGCCCCGGAAATGCCTACTCGGTTCGCCAAGCAGTTGGCGCAACTGGTCCGCGGCGGGGTGGCTATCGGGATGGATCGCACGTCGGCGCTGCGGCTGGCCATACGGTGCGCGCGGGACTCAATGCCGCCGCTGCGGCTAGCCATCTTGGATGACCTGGTCGTGCATCCTGATTCGACCGCGACGGACATTCGCAAGCGATTGAATAAGCCGCGAGCGACGGTGGATCGACAGTTGCAAGCGCTACATATGTTGGGCGCGCTCGACTGCACCGACACCGAGACCCATCGGGGCGGGCGGTTTGTCACGACCTGGTTCTACCGACTGGCCGACGACATCGAACCATCGGCGCTGGACCCCAGCACGGCGGTACCAGATTTGTCGGTCCAGATGATTCCGGTGCCAGATTTGTCACTCCATATCCCTAGACCCCCAGAAGAATTGGGTAGCAGTGAGGGCGAAGACGGTTCCGAGCTATGGGCATCAACTAACAAATCTGGCACCGCCCTGGATGGGGCGGACTCATGAATGTCACTGACATCACTGGGCGCGCCCACAGGTCGGGTTCCGACCCCCGATGGCTGGCCGACTTCATCGAGCAGACACCCGGCGGCGTGCGACCGAAACAGGCCGAGGCGCACGGGGCGAGACTCGGCCACAACAGAAACGCCACCTACCGAGCATTCCGCCGCCTGCGCCGGGCCGCTGTCGCCCGCTCGGTCAGTCGGCACACGTGGCCGAACACGACGACTTGGCTACCGGCCGAGGCCGACGCGGAAGCCACGCGATGAACGCACCCGTCCACCTCACCGAGCTATGGCCAGCCGAAGACCCGGACTCGGCACCGGTGCCGGACCAGGTATGGCTACTCGGCCTGATCGCCGAGCACGGCGGCATCCGGCCGCGTGACGCAATCGGTTTGGCCGCCGAGCTGGGCGCCGGTGCGTCGGCCGTCCGCCGTTGGTATCGCGACTTACTGAGCGCCGGACTAGTGCGGGCTGATCCTGACCCCGATGACGGTCGCGGAGTGGTCTGGCGTTTGGCCACAGCCCCACGGCTTGGCCCGACAGCGGCCCGCAGGAAGGTCGAACGCACCGGTGCCCGATTAGAGGCCACCACCGACAGCCACAGAGACGACGGAGGACCGCATGATCACACATCAACACCTGACCGACCGACTGCCCAACGGATACGCGCTGGTATGTGTTACCGAATCTGGGACGTGGTGGTTGCTCGACCCAGACCAACTCGGAGTTACTGAGCCGGAATTCGGTGCCGAACTGGCGCAACCCCATGAAATCGGCGGATCACTGCCACCCGTTTACCGCGACCGGATCGCCAAGGCGTTCGCCAACCCGATGTGTCTGCGCCGACGTGCCGATGGTCAACGGTGCCGTAAACGCGTTGCTAGTCCAACGCAGCCATGCCGACACCACGGAGGCGCGCCATGTGCGTAACCGAGAACTGCGATGGAAAGCCGCACGCCCGCGGGTTGTGCAAGCGCTGCGTTGACAAGGGGCGCAGCCGGTCCGGTGCCGTTGTGGCCAACAGGAAGCCGCCCGCGTTGCCTGGGTGGATGGAACTGGTAGGCAGAATCCTGCGCGGCATACCAAGGTTCGGCGGCGTCGCTGCGTGTTCCCAAGTCGAGGCAACGCTATTCGACGGTGAGTCTGCCGAAGACGTCGCAATGGCGTTGTCGATCTGCGATACCTGTCAAGTCAAGGCCGAGTGCGTGGAATGGCTTGCTAGTCAACCGCGATCGGTACGACCCCGGGGTGTGATCGGGGGTGTCTATCGCAAAACCACTGGCGATAATGCGGCCTGACTGTCGATCAACGGTAAGATCAAAACCCAAGGTGTGCAGCATCTTTCATCCTAAGGGAGGTAGTTCAATGGGAATCTTGAACGTTTTTGACCCGCAACCGAGTGAGGGAGCCCGCGACGCAGGGCCACTAACCCCACTGGTACCGCCAGCGCCGACCTACGGCACACCTGCCGAGAAAGCCTGGCAGCGAGCCAAGTATGTCCGGGAACAGCACGGCAAGCATCTTGCTTCCGTTGTCGACTGGGAGAAGCGCGAGGAAGCGAAGCGACCCGTTACGGCGATGACTGACGCACAGCGCGAACTTCACACCCAAATCGACACAGCGTTGCGCCGAACTTTCGAGGAAACGGGCGCTGCAAAGGATCTTGAAAGCAGTGCCGCGGAAATGTCCGATCAACTCACGCAAGCGCAGGACCGCGTCAGGCAAGTGCGGGAGAGGATGACGACAGCCGGTGACGACACAGCATCCGAACTCCGCAACGGCCGCGCATGGGATCGGGTAGTCCGGACACTTGACGCCAAACCCGAAGGTGCCTTGGTCGCGGCGGCGACTGATGTGCTGATGAAAGCCAAGGTGAGCGAGTTGCCAGTTCTCGCTGACGAGATACCTCCTTACCTGGCGAGTCGCGGCGCACCAACTGAATTCGTTGACGATGTCCTTGCTCGGCGTGACCCGGAATACGCCGCCGCGGTCTGCGACGCCCGGCTTGCTGCAAAGCAAAAAGCTGTGGCCGACTGGAACACGGCGAAGCTACGCAAGGAAATTCAGGGTGGGTACCAATCTGAAGTGCCATTGGTCGACCCGACCAAGGTCACGGCGCAGGTATACCGCGGCTGACAACTCCGACGAAAAGGATTGGGGCTCTTCCGTTGTAGAGGATGGTCGCTGCCCCAAAGCGCGCCGGTCGTACGGGACCGCGCAGCGCGGACACGCACCCGGGGCCGAGGTTCTTTGCCGAAGCCGTGAGAGGTCCGGATCGGCCCGGGTGCGTTGTTCGCATCACAACGCGAAAGGGCGTCGAACGTGAACCAAACGCACGCCGAAATGTTCTACCGCGCCGGAATTGCACCGTGGGACATCGGCGAAGCGCAGCCCGTGATCCGCCAGCTTAGCATCACTTCCCGGTGTCATCACCGGAGATGTTCTAGACCCGGGGTGCGGATCAGGTTGGCACGCCATCGAGTATGCCCGGCATGGCTGCACGGTAACCGGCTACGAACTCGCGCCAACGGCAATCAACCGCGCGCGGATGAATGCGAAGAGGTCCGGTGTATCAGTAACTGTCGCTCAATGCGACGTCACCACGATGAGCGATGGTGGACAGCGCTTCGATACCGTCGTGGACTCGAAGTGCTACGACAACCTGCGGCCTGATCAGCGCCCTGCGTACGCGACCGAGCTGCACCAGGTGACCAGACCTGGCGCACGGCTTTACTTATTCGCTTTCGGACCCGGTGAGGTCAACGGCTATCACAATCATGATGTGAGCGACGTGGTCGACGTTCGGACCGTGCTGCCTGAATGCGGTTGGCGCATAAGCTATATCGGGACCACCATGTATCAGTTGCGAACGGACTACTGGCAGCCGCATTGCTCACAATGCCCTCCGGTTGTCCGCGGCGACCGATTGGCTATCCCCATGATTGAAGTCCACGCCGACCGGGTCGGATGATGACCCTGGCCGAAAGTGATACCCGCCCAAGACCACCCCAAGGGCCACAAGCGCGGGTATCAACGCCTATGCGTTCGGGGTCCGAAAGAATTCCCCGGCAACAAACGCGACTCAGATTGGCTGTTGCCGCGCAACTCCGTGTGACTGGCGAATTAACCCGGGACAACGGCGGAGCCATTCAGCACACGTCGACAACCGGCGAAAGCGTCGAATGTCGTTAGTGCTGCGCGGCAATTTCGCTGGGCAGGTTGGCCGCGCTCGGCCGCCCGGTCGGTCTACTGAATGGCTGAACGACCGAAAGAGGAGGTCAATCCGGTACGCGGCACGTCATCGTCGCGATTCGCGACGCACTGGACAGACACAGCCACGCTGGCTAAGCACAGGCTCGGCCGAGGTCCATTGCCCCAACAGCTACGGCATCGGTCCTGGCGCGGCCGACCTCACCCGCAACTGAACATGCCTGGCGCCCATCAGGTAACGACGACACACCCTCCGACAGCTCCGCTGAATCGTGGGTGGTTGCCATTCGCGGCACTCCGTATGCCCTGGTCGAGACCGGGGCCGGGGGGAGGCCCCCCACCCCTTTGGACGCCACCGGCCGACACTGCTGATTTGGACGGCTGATCGAACAAAACATTGGTACGCACGTACTAGAATGACCACATGACCAGCGGAAACAAACCGCAGGCGGGGCCGGAATTGGTTGCCGCGGTAGCCGCTGATGCGAGGGCCGCAGGGCTGGAGCTGGACGCCCGCGAGTCCGATCTACTGCAACGCGCCGGACGGGCCGCCGATGTCGTCGCGTCGCTGGAAACGATGCTGACCAAGACCGGGCGCACCTTCACTGATAAGGATGGCGTGGTTCGGCCGTCACCGCTGTTGGCCGAGGTTCGGCAGCAAACGCTGATCATTGCGCGGTGCCTGGGCGGTATCTCGCTGGAGCCTGGTAAGGCGGTCGACACTGCCAAGAGTCGGGCCGGTAAAGCGTCGTGGGCGGCGCGTAACGGCTCCGGAGAGTATCGCGGCGCTATACCTCGGACAGCGAGCTGATGGCCCGCCCGAAGCGACTACAGAGCGACTACGCGCACCTTCCCGGCCTGCGCGAGCATCTGCGCGAATCCTTCGCGCGTGACGCGGAGTGCGACCCGCGGTTGTATCTTCCGCCAACCGGTGAAGACCGCCAGGCGAGCAAGGTCGAAATGGCGCGACTTAGCGAGACCTCACGGGTGTCGCAATCGGCCCGCCGGATGCTGCGGATGCTGGACGACGGAGAGGCCGTCACCGTGCCGTCGTGGTACGTCGGCGGCAATTACTACCCCGGAGCACGCCAGATTCCGTGGATCGCGGACCGGAGCACTCCGTTTATCACCGTCGACCGGTTCGACCGAGTGACCCCGATGCCGCCATTCGGCCGGGCAATACCGGGGGTACGCACTACGTCACCTGACTGCTGAGCATTGTCGGTCGGGTGAAGCAGAATCGGTCCTATGGCCACCATCTTGAAGCCGAAGCCCGGTGAATCGCTGGCTGAACTGTGTCCCGGGATCGCCGAGGAGTGGCATCCGACTTTGAACGGCGAACTAACTGCTTACGACGTGCGGCTCGGTTGCAACGCTGAAGTGTGGTGGCTGTGCTCCACGTGTGGCCATGAATGGCAGAACAAGGTGTACGCCCGTGGGACGCAGGGCCGAGGATGCCCGCCGTGCGGCATCGCGCGTAGGACAGCATCGGCGGCGAAGCCCAAACCCGGTGAATCGCTTGCCGAAGCCGCTCCGCACGTAGCTGCCGAATGGCATCCCACGCTGAAGGGTCTGCTGCACGAATAGGTGACATCTGAGTTGGCTTGCCCAGCATGGGCGGGCTGGAAGGATGTCCCCATGGCAA
>NZ_JBJIAO010000071.1:0-6792 GCF_045310825.1 Mycobacterium sp. SMC-21
CAATCTGGCAGCTCCTACACCCTCAACGACTCCCGAATTCGTGATCAAACGACTCCCGAATCAGCAGTCAAAATCAGAGGTGGCCCATTAGGTGAGCTTGAATAGGTTCGCCAAGTCGCCGCCCTGCCGGAGACGCTGGATCTGCTGGCGGTAGTCGTCCCGCTGCTGCGTCGTGTGCGCACTAACCGGTTGCCCGGTGACGATGGCCCAGATCGCTGCGTTCAACGCCATGCGGGCGAGGTAGATGGCGAAGTCGGCGATGGTGGCGCACGCTGTCTCCGACAGGACACCGCCGTGGATGGCGGCGTTCCTGGTCCGCCTGAGCCTCTCCACCCTGTTGCCGACGTGCTTCATCTCCGCGTCGAATGTCGCTCCGAGCACCGCGCTGTCGGTCAGGAACCGATCCGTCTCGGCCAGCTGCCGAGCCAACGGGTGGCCAGCGTAGATCGTCTTGAGCGTGGACACGTGAGGCGGGGTCTTCAGCCTGTCGGTGCGCTCGCCGTACCCCGTGCGCACCGTGATGTCCTCCCGAATCACCCTCAGTTCAGTGGGGGTCGCCGCGCCCGGAGACCGATCGGGCCGGAGTTGCACTGCCGTGTACACGTCGTTCACCACACGGTTGGAGAGCGCCTCGACGGCATACCCGTCACCGAAATACTCGACCGCGAAGTCGTACCAGTTGCGACCAGGAGTCGGGGTCACCCAGGTGTTGGCATGCTCGATCGCGCGGACCGCGGCCATGACGATCGCCTCGGGATCCGACCGCGGTGCACTATCGAGCCCCTTTTCGAGGCGCAGCACCTTCTGCATCTCCTCGGCTGCCGCGGCCGTGATCACGTAGCCGTCGGCGGTCATCTCGCGCAACCGGGTCGTGACGTAGTCGTTCTGGTAGAAGACGGGTTCGGGTGGCGGTTCCTTCGGTCCCCATTCGGCGGGTATCCAGGGCGGCGGTGCTCCGACAGCGAAGAGCAGGTGCCCGCCGAGCACCCGCCACATGCCGTCGGGGACGCGGACTACGGCGAGAACCGTGTCCAGGTACGTCCGTGCGACGTCTGCCGCGCGATGGCGCTCGACGTTGCGGACCGTGATCCGTGCGTATGCGAGCTGCGGGTCGAACTGGAACCCCCGGTAGTCGTTTACCTCGTCCGACAGCTGCAACTCGCTGATGTCGTCGGTCAGCAGCTCCTCGGGCACGACGTCGAGCTGGCGTGCCCGCTCGTGGTCGGTGAGGGACCCGGCCAGGACCTGCGCGTCGTAGAACGTGACGTCGCCGTGGCGCACGCAGTCGATGGCGGGGATGAAGGCTGGGGAAATGCGGAACCAGACCACGTACTCGCCGGCGGGCGGCGGGCCTGTGACGATGCACCGCTCAGCGAGATCAGCGAGTTCGTCGTCGGTGAGCCCTGCGTTGGCATTCGGGTCGTATGGGCCGTTGTCGATCGGGTCACCCACCATCGCCCGCGCGTACCGGACACCACTCTCCGTGCCGAAGAGGACGTCCACGGCGGACCCCACGGGGCTGCCGAAGCCCCGCCCCTGCTTTCGGTACTCGCTCAAACCGATCACCGTGTCGCGCAGATACCTGATCCGCTCGTACGGGTACACGGTGTGGTCGACGTCGTCGCACGCCGCGACCAGATCCCGCCATGCGGCTACGAGGAGGTCGTCGTCTCCGAGGATCGCGGTGAGTGCCGCTGTCGCAGTGCCCACAACCGGCCGCTTGGTGTCATCGAAGCCCGCTCCGTTGACCAACAGATCGCCGGAGATCACCTGTTCGATCGCTCGGACCGGTCCATCGACGAGGTGGTTCAGTTCGGGTTCGATCCAGGTGCGTGCATCGGCGAGATCGACCACCAGCGAACGCCAATCGCGCTTGTTCCGCCCGTCGTGCGGCTGAGGGTCAGAACACGCCTCCGCGACCTCCGCAACGATGGCGGTCAGCGGCATGTGGCCGGAAGTACAGGTGACCAGCGGCTTCTGGTCGACGTGCTCGCGTAATTCCTCCAGCCACCGAGGGCGCTGTTCGTGCACCGTGACGATCTCGCCGGTCTTCGGTCAGGTCTCCGGAAGGTCGTGGGCGGCACCTTTTGGCACACCTCCGAGTCGCTCAAGACTCCCGAAGGCCGTGAACGCGCACGTGAGGTCGCCGAGTTCCTGGGTGATCCGGAGGGCAACGAAGTGGGCATCGTCGCGATCAAGACCCCCGTCGCTGAGGGTGCAGGCGACGCGGCGCGCGCAGCCTGTTTCCAGCAGGTCGGGAAGGCGTTGTGCGCTGGGGGAGGACTGCTGGCGGACGGCGGGGTGCACCTGATGATCCTCGAACAGCGGCGTATGCAGAGGAACCGCAGCTACGACACCAGCATCGTCAATGATCTGCGGAAGGGTGATGTGCTCTGCCGGCGCTGCCGCATGATCCAGGTGTCACCAAGCGCTGAACACCTGCTGTGGCTCCCCGACTTGGTCTCGTCGGCGGTCCGGCACCATCACCTGGGTCAGAAGGGGGACGTCGACCTGTACGCACCCCTAGCGCGCATCCTGTACGTGTCGAACTGCCCCTAGAAACAGAGCAGCCCCGGCGTGCCGTAGCTATAGACCGGGGCCAGACAGATCGTGGGGCTTACCTAGGTAGCCGCAGAATCCGTACCTTGCTCGCCATCGAGTATGCCACCCGCGCCTGGAGCATGTCCAGTTGCCGTGCATCAGACCTCGTCGCCTACGGGGTTATCTTCACAGTCACCGCATCAGCTCGGTAGCCGGTTTAGCCTGCGTCACCAGCCCGTTACCCGCAACAGACGGTGCCGGGCGCACTTACCGGTCAGACATTCCTCGGCCCACGCCGACAGTCGAGATCGTCGGTGAACTCGTCCACAGCCGTCTAGACGCACCCAGGGCAGCGGCCTGTTCTACGCCGTTAAGGCTCATCCACCACTCGCGAGGTCGCAGATCCGTTCCCGTATCCGAAGCCGGGATTCCGTCGAAATCGGCGTCGGGAGCCACGGATTCTGTGCTGTAGCGTCACATCAGGGGGGTGTGGTTCGGAGGGGGCTGGCATGGCTGATCTGCACGTCGATGTTGGGGGTCTGCGCGCCGCGGGCGCTAGCAGCGGTGCTCTCGCGGCGGACTTGACCGACGGAGCCGACGCAGGCACTGCCAGCACCACTCACGCCAGCGCGGCCGGTGTCGCAGCCATGGACGCCGCGATCACCTCGGTGCAGTCCCGCCACTCCAACCGTCTCACTGACCAGGCGGACGCACTGACCGCCAGCAGCGCCCACTACGAGTCCACCGACAACGGTGGCGGCCAGGCCATCACTTCGGTCTCCGTGTGAGCGCAGCGCCTACCGGTGCGGGCGAGGCGCTACCGTCCCTGGAGGAGATCGAGAACTGGCCCACGCAGCATCTGGACGACGCCGCCACCAGGTGGCGCGCGGCGGCCACCAAGTCAGTGGAGATGTTCGAGCAGCACCACCGCAACGTCGTCTCTCCCGCCGGCACTGAATGGCGGGGCCTTGGCAACGACGCCGCAGCGAGTCGCGCGGCCGGTGACCTCGCCGTGGTCCGCTACCACGCTGACGTGAAGCGTGAGTCGGCTGATCTGGCGGCGAGCGGGGCTACGGACATCAGCGCAGTGAAGCGGTTGGTGCTCGACGCCATCAACGACGCGGAAGACGACGGGTTCACGGTGAACCCCGACTTGTCGGTGACCGATGCCCGCACGTACGACATCAACACCATCCAGGACCGGAACAAGGCGGCGAAGGAACACGCGGATTTCATCCGGTTTCGAGCTCAGCAGCTCGTCGCCACGGACGCGCTCTTCGGTAGGCGTCTGGCGGCGAAAGCCGTTGAACTGCAAGGGATTAAGTTCGACGGTGAAGGTGGCGGCCATGGTGCCCACGTACAGCTGGTCGACAACAAGACCACGGCGTCCGGTGGTGACAAAGAGAAGCCGGGGGAGAAGCCGGGCGGCACGCGTCCACCCACTCTCGATGACATGTTCGGCCCTGCCACCGACGGGCAGACGGGCCACATCGGGCCGTTCGCGGTGCCCAAGGACGTCGCCGATGCGGCGAAGCATCCTGACGGGAAGCCGCCGGATAGCAACACCGGTGATCCGTCCGGGCTCGGGAGCCTGCTGGGCACCGATGACAGTCTGGAGCATAAGCCGGGGGATCCCACGGGCAGCGGCTTACCGCAGGTGCTTAGCCAGCTCTCGCCGGCACCAGATCGCGCGACGATCGACCGTCAGCAGGCGAAGGTCGCTGCCGCTGAGCGGGCGCTAACGGCTGCGCAGGCCAAGGCGGACGCGTCGGCGAGCGATGCGATCGTCCTGGGGCCGGGAGCTGGTCCCAGCCGAGATAGCACTGACGCGTTGGGGCAGGCGGTGTTCGATGCGCGCCGGGACCTGACTGAGCAGAGGCAGATCCTCATCGACCTGAACGCGTCCGCTGCCGCTCACGGGCAGGAGCAGGTACCGGTGCCGGCGCTGCCGGAGAACACCCAGGTGCAGGCGCCGACACCAGTGCCCCGCGAGAGTTTCATGGATGCGCAGCGGTGGACCAATCACTATCTCCATGAGGCCACCGGTGGTCTGGTGCCGGACCTCTTTCAGGACGCCCACACGGCCACCCACTGGAGCGAAGCGACACCCGCCGAACGCGCGCAGCTGATCGCCGACGCTGCCGGGGCGATACCGCTGCCGGGGATGAAGCTCGGTGCAGAAGGGCTCGAGCACCTGGCTGGTCCGGCGGCGGAGGCTCTCGCTCACGACGCACCGTCGGTCGTTGCCCACGGCGCACCTCCGATAGTGGCCCATGAGCTACACGCGGGCGGTGAACACGGCGGGACCGCACACACTGGGGATGTTCCAGTCAGCGGCGACCAGGGGCTGATCGGGCACGGCGGGGACGCGGCGCCGATTCAACTCGACCTCACCACTGATCACGCACGGGCACTTGGCATGGACCCCGCGACAGGCGGCTTCCGGGCTGCCGAGAGCGAGACGGGGCTTCGAGTCGAACAGGAACTCGGTGTGGACCTCAGTCGCGCCGGGCGGGGAGATGCGCATGACTGGGTCGATGCTGTTGGACGAACTTACGATGCTGTCGGAAACTTCCCGTCCAAGTTCTTCGACTCGCAGTGGCCCAATCTTCAGGGTCGAATTCTGGACCATCTGGAGAAAGCCGAGATCGTGCCGGTCGATGTATCGCAGTTCACCGCTGCGCAGCGTGAGGTCGTGCGCGAGTTCGTCGAGGGCCTACGAAATCCCAACGTTGTCATAGTAGGAGGCAAGTAGTGAGCGGCTTTGTTCGGTTCGCGGACGGTGACTGGTCCTGGAATTCGTCGATGACGCGAATCATGTTCGATTTGCTTGAGGATCGTCTGCCCGACGGTGAAAGCAAGGACGAGATCGTGGAGTTGCGCGACAACAACGTCTTGATGCTCGACCTGCGCGATCGTTCGCAGGATCAGCTCGTTGCGATCATCGTGAACGAGCTGAACGACTACCTCGCGCGGCGGTTCGACGCCGACGCACGCAAGGACTTCGAAAGCGGGTATTCCGAGTTGCGCCGGTTGGCGGCGGCGCAGCATCGCCGAAATCAGGAACAGCAGAGCGACGACGCGACCAGCGCATGATCACTGTGAGCACTGAGACGCTCACCGCGAACAGTTTCGACGAAGTGCCGCACTGAGATCGCAAGGGAAGGCTCCGACCATCAGCAACAGGTCTGCGGGAGGTTCGCCCAACTCCGGTGAGCACGATCCGCCACGGTACGAGTTCACGTTGACTCGTGACCGAGACGTTGTCGGTCAGCTCATTGACCATACGCTCATCTTGTCGGTCGAGGCGCAGACCGAACTCATCGGCCGGTACTCCGGATTGTCTTGGCGCGTTGACCTGTCCGAGCCGCCCGTGTTCTGGTTCGAGTGTGAGCCCGCGGCCGCGTTCCGGCCGCACTTCATCGGCTCCAGCTCGGCAGTCACCAACACGTGGCTGTGGGGGTGGGAGAACATCAACAAGTTCCCGGAACCAGTGGTGTCCCTCGCGAGGCATGTCCGCGAGGTCGGTGCGCGACTCGGGGCGGCCGAGCTGACGACCGCGTACCAGAACCTGCATCCCGCCGAACGCGTCTACGAGGGGCTGATCGCTCGCGGCATGCCCGAAGCCGTTTTCGTGTATTGCGCGCAAGCACTCTCGGAGCTGCCCGCCCCCGTCTACTACCGTGCCCCCAACGGGACCGGGCATTCTTGGTTCCTGCTCGACAATCCCAATGAGTTCTCGCTACCCGCACCGACCGTGGTGTCCGCAGCGGCGGCGATGATGCGTGCTCTGCAAACCGGGGACATTACGGACCACCGTCTGGCGGTCACTGCCTACGCCCAACGCCGACAAGGACTTTCGCTGCAGAGCGCCGGGACTGATCGTATGATCGTGGGGGCGCCCGACGGGCAAGTTGTGATCGGACTCGATGAGTTCGGGCGGATCGCGGAGATCGAGACCTGCGGGGGCTCGGTGTAGTCGGCCGGCATCGACCCGGACTCCTAGGAGTGCCGGACGTGCGGGTGGCCGCGCAGGCGGTGGCGGGGGACAAGCAGTAGAGCGCGGCGGTGGCGTGACGGTCGTAGTGCTGTGTGTGAGTGGCGGGCGCGTCGTCGACGCCACGTGACTGTGCGTCTGCACCTCACCTGGCTATGTTCGTGCGATGGCGGATAAGTGGCTCTTCGCAGTTGAGGGTGTAGAGGTCATCGGCGCGTCGTTGCCGGGATAGGGGTCGAGGTCTCTCGAAGATG
>NZ_JBJIAO010000072.1:0-6328 GCF_045310825.1 Mycobacterium sp. SMC-21
CAGATCATCCTCGGGAAGGTGCGCCCTTTCCTACGCCGCCTCGCCGAGGCTCATCCACAGGTTCTGATCATTGCTCCTTCTGTCTTGAACGATCTGCGACGTGTCTTCGACAAGGCGAGCTGACGCGGACAGGATCACGGCACCAACTGCCTCGTTGGGTTCCCCTGCTGTGAATCCGTTGCCGCGTGTGTACGACCCGGCCAGAGCGGTAACCAGAGTGATTACTGCCGTGGCCTGATCGCTGTTCAGCTCCTTGCCGGTGAACGCCGCAAGATCAGCACTTGTCGGCGTCGCCACGATTACGGCGCCTTGGTCAGCACCACAACCGCCGCCGGCTGCAACAGACCCATGTCATAGCGCGTCACGACACGGATAGCCAGGCTGTCCTGCTTGGCCAGCGCGTCGGTAGAAACGTAAACCGAGCTGTCCAGATCACGGACAACCTGCACGTAGTTCATGTCCGCCAAGATCGCCTTACCGACCGGCAGCGCGTTGGTGACCGTGACCGGGATACCGAACAACTGGTACACAGTGTCGGCGTGCATGCCCTGCGAATCATCGTCAAAGATGTATTCCTTGGTTGTTGACTTCAGCTTGCGCAGCGCCACGTAGTCGGTCGGATTCATAAACCACCGGTTCGGAACGACGTTCGCCGCGTGCGTCAGCGCGATCGCGTCCAACAAGCTGTTGGGCTCGGTCACGTCGAGCGGGCTGGCCTGTACACCGGTCTGATTGACGATGCCCTTGACGGTGTTCGCGGTACCGGTACCGGTGAACAGCGCGTTATCGAGCGCGTACGCGACATCTGTGATCAATCGCTGCTTGAGCACGGCGTCCAGACCGGCTACCGCCGACTGGCGCAACAGTTCGTTGGTGAATGGCAGCCACACCTTGATTGACTTCAGCGTGGATGGCATTAGTGCGATTTCATCGAATGCCACGTCGCCGTCAGGAATGGTGTCACCTTCGGCGACAAAGCCGGCGTTGGTGCCGTTTGCGATACGCGGAAAACGCACCGGTACAGACGAATCTTCGATCTTCGGGCCGGCGGCCAAAAACGTCGATGCCTGCTGCAAAGGCTGTGTAAGAAGCGCTGAAACCTTTGACTGGATCAGTGTTGGATTAGACAAAACAGTCTCAATAGCCATATTAAGTTGTGTCCTCTATGAAATTAGTATTCAGTTATTAGTTTGATTGGCGGTTATTGCCGCCACCTGGACGGCACTTACACCTTTGACCGCAGGAATGCGGCTAGATCGAATTCACCACTGCCGGCGTCGCGTTGGCCTTGGCCGACATCACCGGTCACCCGGCGCGCCTTGAGGTGCGGCTTAGCGGTAACCAACTGCTCGACCGCCGCCACCAGGGCATTCGGGTCATGTAAGTGATCCTCGTTAAACGGCAAGTCCGTTGGGTCCGCCAGCAGGCCAGTCGCCCGGACTAGCTCGGTGTGCAGTTTCTCAGCGGTTTCTTTGGCACGCAGTCGATACTTGGCGTTCTCGTCGCGCAGTTCTTTCACAACGTGCGCGGGAAACGGCTCCGATTGGTCCGTGGGCGCATTTTCGACGTTGTCGGCAGTGGTTACCTCAGTCGGATCATTTTCGACGGTCTGCGCCGAATCTGGCCCATTGTTATCCATGGTTCCGCTAGCAGGGTCAGCCTGCACACTTTCACTCATGATTTTATGCACTCTTTCTGTAATCAGTTGCGGCTTTGTCCACAGCGGCAATCGTGTCTGGATTCAGATACGTCTGCCGGCCGTAAATGACCGCCGTTGGATCAGCGTTCAATGTCTCGGAATTAATCTCCGAATTGATCCGGTCGATTTCATCGTCGGTGTAACCCATTGCGCGGAGTACCGCAGCGCGAGACAGAATCTTCTCCGCGTGCAGCTTCACCATGGCGTCTGCTTCCTGCGCTACCGAGCGGGTAGACGCATCCGCCCACTGAATCCGCACCGTAACGTCGGCAACAGGGGCGCCATCGCGGACGGCAACCATCAGCTTGGCGACGGTTTCCCAACCACGGCCGAACACCAGTTGACGCGCTTCGGCCCGTGCCGTCAGGCTGGCCTCCGCAGCGCGCATCGCATCCGCCGACGCCGGGTTGGCCGTGGTGATCCCGACGTAGTGGGCAGGCAGCGCAGAGACGGCCATGATCTGGCCGAGTAGGACACCTACGGCCTTCTCGTAGTGGGATAGGTCGGCGGCGTCGAGCTGCCCGAACTTGGTACCCGGATTCTCGGCCAGCATCATCCGGTCACCCTCGGGAATCGGATTGACAGTCTCCATCAGCGGAGCGCCGCCACCATCAAGTACGGGATTGCCCTGCGCATCAAGTACGGGCCGTTCCACCGCTTCGATGCCCGTAGCCCACCGACGCGGCCGGCCCACATACTCACTCGTCGTAAGCATGTCCGTCAGAACCTTGTTCAGGCCGTCCACCAGCGGCTTCAGGTCATCAATCTCCGATAGCCCCGGCGCGAACATCTGGAAGTTGCTCCACGGCTCAGCAATGTCGATGCGGTCAACGTTCTTCAGCTCGACCACCGGCACCACGCCCAGCGGGTTATCAAGTGTTTCGACCAGCTCAAACCCCGCAGTCGGGAGACCTGCAGTCGGCGCCACGTAGCGTTCAATGCGGTCAGGCAGATACAGCACGGAAAACGTCTGAGTCTTTGTGCGCCAACGCTTTACCGCTGCCGTAATCTCCCGCGATCCGGGGTCGCGGGCGACCTGCATTTGCTTCGGCGACTCGATAGACACTTGCGGCTGGCCGTCCATGCCGGCCCACACCACAACGAACGCTGACCCGTACAGCAACGCGTCACGGTGTGCGGACATGCAGAGCTGGTCAAGATCGTTGCGAACCCAATCGGCCCACACATCGGCGCCGGTAAAGCCGGTGATCCGCAGGCGCTCGGCAAGACTGGCGACGGCCAAGCGTGGAATGTTCGATGCCATCCGGGCGAAACGGTTGTCCAGCGCCTTACGGGCATCGTTGGACAGGAAAGCCAAGGGCTGCTTGCCCTCGTAGTAGTTCTCCAGCTCTTGATAGCGCGACTGCGGCGCGTCGAGCTGCATGAGCAGGTCAACAAGTAGGTCTGTGTTCAAAATTGGAACTCTCGATATTCAGTTGTCAGGCACCAATCATTTTGGTGTACAAGGTGTTTAGCTTCTGAAGGAATAGACGCGGCGGCTCGGTTGCTTCTGGGACGCCAACCACGTGGCCCGTGAGTGGCACATCATCAGCGCCGTAGCAAGGTCGATCTTCGGTGCGTGCCGCGACCGTGACGTTTTCGCGAGCCGGATGCCCTTATCGGATTCCTTGACGGTGGCCGCGAGAACATGCCGGCGTAGGTCCGGGTCGCCCGAATGCGTGAATAGGCCGCCCACGGCGCCGGTATGCAGGTCATTCGTCGCCGCTGTCTGGCGCGGCGGTGACTGACTGAACTCGACCAACGGCAGACCCTCGGCCGCGAGCACTTGAGCGGACCGTGTGAAATACGCAGGGTCATAAGCAATCTCGCGTACTCGCCACCGTTTCGTAGCGTCTCGCAATGTCTGCTCTACAGCCAGAATGTCTACCTGCCAGCTGTCGTCACCTTGTGGTTTCTCCCAGACCGCCAACTTGTCGAAATGCGGACGCGCCGCCAGGGTGCCGACGACAAGAGCCGTGCTGTCGTCCTTCAGGCTGGCATCCACGGCAATCACGACCTCGGCGCAGTCTGGGACACCCTTGCCGGTATTTAGGTCGTCCCATTCGTCGGCGGTGAGGAATGGTGACTCGTTGCTGACCACGACCTGGCACAGCCTCTTGCGGCGGTATTCGCCTTCGGTGGTCTGTTTGAGCATTGCGGTCGCGGCAGTCCTGCTCAGCAGGTCGTCAAGCTGTGGGTTAGCCAGCTCAAGGCAGTGGACACACGCGGCCGGGTGATGTTCGAAACCATCGGCGCTGAACTCGACAAACGCCATGGTCTTGTCGTCCGGGTTGGCGCGGCAGGCGTCCCGAAGGTCTGTCAGAACCGACGTTTCACGGTTCGGGGGGGTACCGATGCCCAACGCCATTGCGTTGTCGAGCTTGCCGGCGCCGAGCAGCAGTGTTGACCACGTGTCCGGGTCAATCTCGCCCAACTCGTCAGCCAGTGCCAGCGTCCACGTGCCCAAACCCTCGATGCGCTTGGCCTCGGCCGGTAGAGCCGTCAACGTCGAACGCTTGCCCGGTACCTCAATGCGGTCGCGGTACACCACGGCACGCGATGCGAGTTCGGGGTTCAGCTCGACCATCTGCGCGGCCGGCGTCAGGAGCCGGCCCGCCATGCGTTCGTCTACCGCGACAATCGGAATCTCGTTGCCGTCTGGACCTGTGAACAACTCGTATAGGCCGAGCGCGGCAAAGATGCCTGTCTTGCCTAGTCCACGTGGCCCCATGATGGCGCCGACAACGGGACGCGGGTCCGGGTCCAGAAACGGACGCAGCATCTCGACTTGCCAGGGACGCAAACGCATCGGCTTGTTAGCGCCGTTGCCCTTCGGCACTACTAAGTATTTGGATACGAACGCTTCGAAGCGCTCTACGCCGGTCTTGCGTGGTCTCCACGGCAGGGGCGACTCGTCTACGTCGCCTTTTGGTCCACGGCGCAAGGGTCACCCCCATTCGATATTCAGTTGTTTGATGTGACATGGGCCACAAATTGGCAGTGACTTAGTCGTCACACGAACACACGTTCGTTTGTCGCGGGAACGTGGGATGATGAGTAGCGACCGAACTACCGTTTGGTCCGGGAACGCAAAAGCCCTGACAGAACGGTGCTCCGTCAGGGCTCAGCGTGTTATCTCCCAATAACGATTCGAGCCTAACCGCCGATGCTGTTGTCGCACTTGACTTCGGCTAACTTCGGCGTACGCGACGAAGCGCCATAACTGCCACCGACCTGCGCGTTTCTGCCTCAACCGACAGAAACCGGTGTGCTCAATGACACAACGCCCGCTGACACTCATTCGCCTCGCTGCCGAGTACGGGTTAAAGACGCTTGACGCTGACATCGCCGCAAAGAAGCTCGGCCTCAACCTACGACGCGGAGCTGCGATAGTCAGGCCGTGGCAGGAGGAACTGCTCCGGCCGGAACTAGCGAAGATGGCCGGCGAGGACTACATCCGAAGGATTCGAATGGCGAAGTACATCGAGTCATATCGCCGTGGGTACGAGGACGAGTACGAGAACGACAATGCACGCCTCGGCTTCTCGAACGACGAGATGAACCGGCAATTGAAACCGACGCGCAAGCGGATGCAGGGCGACGAGAACACGGCGTAAATAATTCGTCCCTGTGCTGGCTGATCGAGGTGAGGATCATCGCCGGTCGGGGCCTCTCCCCGGGGGCTCGGATCGGCGACGTTTCCGCTGGTCAGCGCGTTGCCTTCCGAATTCGGCGTGAGGACGAACGCGGCGTGAGAATGTACGACCGTGGAAATGCTCCTCGTGATCTGGGTTCTGTGCGGTATCGCCTCGGCCGTTATCGCTGGCTCGAAGAACCGCAGCAGGCTCGGCTGGTTCGTCCTCGGCCTGTTGCTCGGCGTGATCGGCCTCGTGATCATCGCCGTACTGCCACGGCAAGCACCGCTGGCGCCGTTGGGAATGCGCAGCGTTAGTTGCGTGCGGTGCAATGCCGTCCAGAACGTCCCTAAGAGCGACGCCGAGTTTGAGTGCTGGCAGTGCAAGTTGACGAACGAAGTGCCGGCCCTGCGGCGCGGCAACCGCTCGGACGGTCCGGATGGCCCGGAGGACATGCGCGAGTGGCTGAACCGCGTTAAGAAGTAGCGGGCCGTCAGGTGCTTGTAGCGTCCATGTAGTTGGTCCATCGTTGCTTGCGTGCTGCGATGGCGGCTCGAACCTGTTGGCGTTCAGCCTCGGTGCATGTGTCGCCGCGTTGGGCGTTGCATGGCCGGCATGCGCTTCGGATGTTCAGCTCGTTGTGTGCCAGCTCTGGTGCTTCGCTGACCGGAATGATGTGGTCGGCCGTCTCGGCTTTGCGTCGGCATCCCGGTAGTGCGAGTTCGCAGAATGGGACGCGTTTGCGTTGTGCTGCTGAGAGTTTGCGCCAGCGCCAGTCGCTACCTGCGTGTGCGGTGCTGCGTGGTGCGCGTTGTGGCGTGCATTTGCTGCATCTGCTCCCCGCGCTGATGAGGCGTCCGCATCCTAGGCAGGGCCTGTTCATGCTGGCTCCCGTTCGATTAGGTCGTGTATGGCATCGGGTCTGCTGCACGAATAGGTGACATCTGAGTTGGCTTGCCCAGCATGGGCGGGCTGGAAGGATGTCCCCATGGCA
>NZ_JBJIAO010000073.1:0-5560 GCF_045310825.1 Mycobacterium sp. SMC-21
ACTCGGCACCGACCGAATCAACTGGAACGGAGGTCGCCTGAAACAAGCCGATCCACAGGTATTGACAATTCCTCGTCGTCGCCCTCGGCGGCAGCGATAGCCCCGCGCTCACCGGTAAACATGTTGTCAAACTCGCGTTCATCGTGGCCGGGGTCGCCTGCGGTAATCGCCAGCCATTCGGCGCGTAGCACCCGCTCGGCCTCGTGTGCGGGATAACCACCGACACGGCTCTCTTTGAGAGCCCAGCACAGCGACTCAAACATCGCGTTGTGCCGGTTCTTCTCCCCGGTATCAATTAGCCGGTGAAAGCGCTTCACCACCTGCGCCAGGCCGTGCGGATATCGGTTGTCGGCGTAGGTATCGAGCCACAAGCCAATTTCGTCGCGATTGAGTCTGCCAACCAGGGCCCTGGTGGTGTACTGCGCGGCCAGCCCGTCTAGCCAGGCGTCGGGCAGCTCGGGCAGCTCGCCAGGTGGCGGCAACAGCCCATCAGCGATCAGCGCACCGTCTGGCCCGTACAGCCGATAGGGCTGGCCGGTCTCGGCATGGATCGACGGCCCCACGATGCCGTACCGGTGCGTGCGCTGGATCAGCTCGACACCGGGGTCTGTATCGGTGGCCAATTCGGTTTCGGCACTGAGCACACCCGGCCCGTGCCAATCGTGGGGAGCTCGATACCAGCGGATACCAGAGCCACCCTCGCGCGCTGTGGTGACGTAGGTGTCTGGCAGCTTTGCGCCATAACGGTTTTCGTGTTCGGCAATGGTGGCAAGGCCGCGCTTGGTTTTTCCTCGCGATATGTAGTCGTCTACGTCGATACCGAGCACGCCGACCGGGCACCGCACGCCTAGGTTTGTCCAGCGCGCGCCGTATCTGGCTGGCCAACTACCGATTTCGGCGATTGAAGCGTCACCAGCGTCATAGCCAGTGAAACCCCCGGCTAGCAATCTCTTACCGTTGTCGCCGCCGATGGGCAGCGGGTGCCACGCTCGGCCGTACAGCTCAATTGCGCAGCGGATCAGCTCGGCGTCTCGGCTTTCGCACTGTATGCCAGCGTGTTTCGGCCCAGAGTTGTCGGTGGGCTGGGGTAGCATATGGTCATTCCTTGTCTGGGGATACGGTCCCGTTGGGTTGGTGATGCCCAACGGGACCACTCTTTTTCGGTCTCGCGTGGTCTGTCGAATTTACCGGCGCGGTAGCGAATTACACGAGTAGCCAACAACTTTCGGCCATCGTCGTGTCTGGCTAGTCAGATACCTACAGCGGCAAGCTGGTGCATTTGTGAGGAACTGACTAGCCAAGTCGGCGTGTTGCGCTACAACGGGTTTCAGTTTCTCGGGGTAGACTGACCAGGCAAATTAACAGTGCTGCGGCGATTTGTGCCCTGCTGGGAAACCTGTTGTTTTGCAATCGGCCCGGTCTGGAATCGCTCACAGACCGGGCCGACTCATTTCCTGGCCAGGCAGTCGCACTGATTAACCGATACCCCAAGGGGTTTCGATCTTGCACGGGCCGATCTGTGCGCGCTCCATCAGCACGGCCATGCACTCAGAGCAATAGCGAAGTATGACCAGGTGCTCACCGTGAGCGATTGGCCACACAGACCGGTGTGACCGCGCGGTCATCGAGTCGTGCAATTGGCCACCACCGGCGAACAGCCTTAGATCACAGCCTCTTTCGTCGCGTGCGTACGTCAATGCCTCGGCTGTGATGGCTGGCAGCGTGGCCGACCCGAAAGCGTAATGGCGTTCGATGGCATCAACGGTCACTGCGGGAATCAGCGTGCCGGTTGCGCCATCGCACTTTGCCGGTCGCACAACGCGATTGCGTCGGAATAGCGCCACCGGTACCGCTGTCGGCGGGTCGGGGCAATAATCCGGTGCCACGGTGCAGCCCTCGGGCAGCGATTCGTCGTCAATCGTTGCGCCATAAGCTAATTCGTCGCTCGGGTCGCTGGCGAACACCGCTCGGGCATCGGTGGCCAGCCGCTCGGCCAGCTCGCGCACGACCGGGAATGCCCACGGAATCATGGCCAGGTGGTAGCCGTTCGACTCGGCGTAATTCTCTGTGAAATCGGTGATTTCGGCGATCACGGCGCTGTGCCGCTCGGCTGCGGAATCCCTGGCGGGGTCGGCAAGGTCCAGCGCCGCGATGTGCTCAACTGCGGTCATGGCGTCACTCATGTTGAAACCCATGGTGATTACTCGCTTTCGTTGTTGGTTGTGTGCTGCGCTAGAAGGCTCACGTAATCGGCCAAGGGCAGAAAGTTGTCGTTTTCGCCACCGTCCTCAATCAGACAGTCAGAGCAGATCGGAAACATGTTGTCGTCTGCCGGTAGCCTCGGGTCGGTCGCAACCGCGACAGGCGTTTTTCCACAATGTGTTTCCTTGCGCTCGCCAACGCCGTTTCTGCACTCGGTCAGGTGATCGATCACAAATTGCAGGCTCGGCGTGGCTGCGGTATCGAATTCGGTCGCGGTGATACCCACTGCTACGCAACGACTTTCGATCGACGTGGCGCAGTTGTGCTGCTGTTGAGAATGACGTAGTCATAGAGTGCGCGGTCGGAGTAGTGACGGCGACCAGCGACCAAATTCATAGTGAGTGAGCGGTTTTCGGTATCTCGCTCGATTGTGTGGCGAGAGACTTCAAACCCCCATAGCTGGGAAATCCGCTCTGCCGCGCCCGCAGAACCTACGTTGTTCGGGATTTCCGAGTAGGCAAGCCGTGCGGCTCGCTCTTCGTCGGTGTAATCGGAATACTGGCGCGGCGGCGGCTTAGGCTTGCGACCAGCATTTGATTTCTTCGCTTGCATACGAGACATGCGGGGCTCCAAATGGATTGGGTGGCGATAGAGCGCGGTGCACCGAAATCGCCTGAAATGGTGTGGATTTCGTCGCGAGCGTCGGGGCTCTTGCCTAGATTCGACGCGGGCTCTTGCCAATTGGGGCGACTGGCACAGACTCTAGCCGCGTCCGCAGCTAACCGCAAGCTATCCCGTCAATGTCGGCACCTATCCCACCTGGACATCGGTGACCTGCGACTATCTTGGCTAGTAGCCAACCGCCGGCTAAACACCGCAAGATCGCGCAGCAAACGATTTGGCCAGCGAAACCGGCTCCGGTGACGCCAAAACCACACACAACCGCCCTGGTGTCGACAGCCATGGGAGCACGCGAAAACGTGCCAGCTTTTGCGACAGAATCGGTAACCCGCCACCAGGGCGGAGGGGTTGCGGTGCAAACGATTTGGCTACAGATATGAGTGTGGGGTACCACCTGGCGGACAAGTCAACACCAAGTGGTACCCCGCGAAATATCGTCCAAGACAAGTCAATTGGTACCGATACCGCTTTAGCTCGCGAATGTCGTGGTTCGGCCCAGCCAAGAAACCGCCTACCCACGCACGTCGCGATGGTTCTGCTGGGTAGATCAGCAGTCGCGATTTCGCTCGCTCTCTCAGCGCCAGGCGTACGGACCCTATCCAGGCCAGGTTCGGAATTCCGTACGTTGATCCCGTGCTGTGCTCGCCGGTACTCCCCCGGCGAAAGTTTCTGGTGGCCCGGTGCGCTGTCTGACTCTTCCCCAACACACCGGGCCGTTGACCGGCTCGCGGTTTCCCTCGCGAATGTCGGTCGGGTACGTCGTCGGGGACGAGCCAATTTCGTACCCTTGGCGCGAATCGCACTGGGCTCCTTATTCCCTCGGCGATCTGCGCGGGTGCACGGTGGACCGGCAAAGTCCCGGCACCCGGTCAAGTGGAGCGGATACCCCGAACAAATCCACCGACAAGCCGTATCAGTGGAGATTTGAAGCGTCGGAGTATCCGCTCCGGTATAGGTGGTCACCCGTCGATGGCAGTAACCGGCGCGATTGGTTTCCTAGAGCGGCGGGTGACCAGGTTCTCTATTCAGTTGAAAATCGTTGTGGCCGTCTGACCTTTGGCCGTGGCCTACTTCTTCTTGAATCGGCCAGACTTGGCGCGTGGTCGGCGCTTGCCGTTTCCTTTAGCCATTGGGGTTTCCTTCCGGTAGTGCGTGCGGTAACGATTGGCTGGCAGCGGTGCCCCGGTACTGGTCGGGGTCGCGGTACCCCGGTGGCGTGGTGAACTCAGCGCCGCTGTTGTCCTGCTGCATTTCGCGCTGCGCTGCGTCATCACGCCACAAGGGCGACCAGCCGCCAAACGGTGCGGGCATGGCCTACACCGCCAGGGCGGTTGGTTGGGGCATTTGCGTGGCCATTGCGGCTAGCTCGCGATGGTGGGCGCGTCGTACGAACCGCTGGCCTTGATCTGCGTTACGACAGCCGCGCCACGGTGGCGAACGCCGACGCCGAACGACCGCTGGAAGTACATGTCAATCAGTGGGTATTGGCCCTTGCCCGGAATCTGGCGCAGACCCTTGTATGCCGGGTTGGAGTGGTGGCGCATACCTACCGCGTTCTGAGTCGCATTCGGTCCCGACGTGGCCACCGTGAGCACGTACCCCTCGGGGACCAGGACGTGCGGCACCAACAGCGCGTGACCGTACGAACCGGCAACGCGCAGGTTGTTGTACTCGCTCGGCGGGGTCTGGCCCACGATGAATTCGCTACTCAGATAGGCCGGAGCGTCCGCGCTGGCAATGGCGTCAAACTTGGCGATGGGACCACCGGTACGGCTCTCTTCACCCTTACGGAAACCCATCACCTGATCGATGGTGTTTTCGCTGGCCAGAACCAGGATGCGGCTGCCCTGAGTGGTCCCATAGCCGTGTTCGCGAATGAGGCCGATGGAATCCTCGATATCGCCGCTGTCAACGCTCGCGGCACCGCTCACCAGGTAGTGACTGTGGTTACTGGCGAATTGGGTGCCCAGATACTCAATCGGGGCAATGCCATCGGTGCCATTCCACAGACCAAATTCGGGGTTGCCCTCGGGGGTCAATCGCTGAGTGGGAGAGAACAGGCGACCGAGCACCTTTCCGGTACGCAAACGCTGGTCGGCCTCAAGCGCGGCATTCATATCGAATTCAACCTGGCGGGCCGTTGCGTCACGCAGGTATTTCCACGTGTACCGAGTCGCCAGATCGTAATCCTTGAATCCGTAGCCAATAATCAGGCTATCGCCGCCCTGACCGGCCTTGGGCTCGCCCATTTCGGTCGCTTCCTCGAATTGGAAATGCGAAAGCGACTGCGGCACGGCCTCGGCTACGTCGGTGGTATCGAAAGCCAAAAGGCTCAGCAGAGCGTCCTGCTTGGCGCGCCATTCGGCCAGCAGATCGCGCAGCGTGTCCCACAGGGTGTCGAGCGGCACGCCATCGGCGGTTTTGTCTACCAGAACATCGCCAGCGGTGTGATAACCGCCCTCACTACCGAAAATCGGGCGAATAGTAGTGACCCAATTCGGGAGCGCAATACCGGACAATTCAAGCGAGCGCATAATATGCAATTCCTGTCTAAATCATGGCCCGCCGTGGCCGTTGTTCAATTGGTGCCGGTGACTATACGGGCTCTTCACAGATGAGGGTGTAGAGGTGGTTGGCGCGTCGTTGCCGGGATAGAGGTCGAGGTCTCTCGAAAATG
>NZ_JBJIAO010000074.1:0-5359 GCF_045310825.1 Mycobacterium sp. SMC-21
CAGATCATCCTCGGGAAGGTGCGCCCTTTCCTACGCCGCCTCGCCGAGGCTCATCCACAGGTTCTGATCATTGCTCTGCAAGGCTCCGGGCTCGCCGCAAAGTTCGCAAGTGACGGCACTGCGGCGTTCCGCTGCGCTGATCAAATCATCGAACGCAATGCATACGTCCTCGCGGTCGGTGTGCGCGTAGTAGCGCAGTTCGCCAAACTTCTCCTTGCACTGATACAGCTCATAGGCGGGGTCTAGCTCTGCCAACTGCTGGTCGAGTTGTGTGATCAGCGGATACCAGCCGGCTTCGCATCTGATCCAGCGGCCCCAACGATCAGGGATGCGCAGCATCATTCTTATGAGGTCGTACCTGTATTCCCCCGCGTCGTCGGGGACGTGCAGCTTGTCGCGGGTAGTGGGATCAAGTTTCGAAATAGCCTGCAAGAACTGCCCAGCAGCCGCGTAACGCTCGTCCTGGTCGCCGGTCTCGAATGCCGCGCGTAGGTCGGCGGACGCAGCATGCGCAGCGCGGTGCCGAGCCTTCTCGGTCTCGGTGAGTTCCGGCGGGACGATGTCGTCGTCAGTCATTGGACCAACGCGGCGGGTAGGGGCGGTACTCGGACACTCTGCTCACAACATCTCCCCTAACGATGGCATCCACATCAGTCCTGGCCGCCGATCGTGGTAATGCTCATGGTCCTCGACCGCCCGGATCGACACGTTTCCGATGTTCTTCCCTATGCGCGTTCTGCAACCACGATCCAAAGTCATTAGTAGACAGTGGATTTCACGGCGAGTCAGTTGGACTACACCCTCGCTCAACCGGGCAAGGCGAACTGCTACAGACTCCTCTTCTTCAACAACTCGAACCATGAGCTGACCGTCCGGCGCCACCAACGCGCGCGCGGAAAGCGGGTCGTCCAACTTCGCCAGAAGTATGGTCAGGTTCCTCCGACTTAGTTCGAGCACAGCCATGCCGTTCTCGCCTGAAATGTATTTCATTCTCGACACCCCATAAACGATGCATTGCATTACCGGCCAAGAGAATAACTGACTGAACGGGAATTCTGAGTACGGTCAACTAAACGTTGACATATGACCCCATAAAATTGACAATCTAGCTCTACAACCATGCATAGCTGCCATATGAAGCAACGCAGCAAAATTAGTGCAATCGGCGATTTACTTTATAGCGATGAACCCATGTATAGCGTCGCTAGCAGTGCTATACATGCTTATCCAAGAAATATTCTTGCATCACCGAATACCGAGTGGCGCACTAGATTAATGACTGTCAATTCGTGACACTGCCAACGTGGATCGAGCTTCCTTTTGACGCCCGGCGCGGATGGCCTTTCCACCGCAAGCCTTCTCGCGGATGGCGGCACCGGTCGCTATCACGCACCAAGTCCGGGTGGTGCCAATTTATGGCCGCCGCTCAATGCGGTTACCCGCAGAATGCAGCTAGGCTACGATCATGGGCCAGTCCGTAGACGACGATCTTGCCCAGGTGGTTGCAAGTTCCGAAACGCTATCCGGCGGTCTCCAGACAGTTCGAACTGCAACATCGAAAGCTTTGCGAGCTGGCGTCGCCGCCAAGCGCATCGACAGTGCTCTCGGGCAGTCTCAAGATCGCGGGATGCTGCGCCGATTGGTCTTCGCCGGGCCGTCGCTCCGCGGCGGGCGAGAAACAACTACAACGGCCGGCCGCCAGGCATTGGCCGAATGTGTAGAGCAGGCTGCCATGCAATTTCGCGGGCAAGTGGTCGATGACTCACTTGAAGCGGCGCGAAGCCAGATCAGAGCACTGCTCGACGTGCATATCCCCTGGCTCTTACAAGTCCAGAAACATATCGACACGCTGACTGACGAGCTCGGAGCCCAGCTCGAGATCACTGCGCATGTCCCAGAGGGGGCCATCGTCCACGCATTCTCGGATACCGAGAATGCGTGGAAAGAACTGAGGCGAATGGCCGGCGGGGTATTGACGACGCGCGACCGGACTCGCCTTGCACGAAGACTCGCCAGTACGGGTGCCACTCCAGCCGAAATCGGGCGGGTTCTGGGCCGGTGGGGCAGCCAGTATGGTCGCCAATCAACGTTGGCGTCGTGGCGCCGATTCACCGAACCATGGGTTGCCTCGAAGGGCGTTTCAGCAAGAGTTCCGAAACTGCTCGATGACGCGAACACCTTGTTCACCTCGTTTCACGACATGACTCGCACGATCGGCGAGCTAATCGAATCTGCAGATCGCGGCACGGTCTGGTTGTCGTCGGCACCGCCAGGAACGCCTGTCATTGGCCGGAAACGGCGGACTTATACCCCCTGACCTGCAATTTCGAACATTTGCGACTTCCCCTAGTCGGTGGGCCAACCGGCTGGAAATGTTGGATCAGTACCGGATTAGCCGGTACGAATCCGAACAGGAAGGTTCGAAAATGGATTTGGCACTTGGTAATTCGCTTCGAGTTGTGGTGGCTGGACCTGCACGGGCGCGGTCACGCTACAGCACACGCGCAGACGGCACCCGAGTCGCGGTCGGCGTAGAAACCGACGCATCCGGCACGGAATTGGCGGTATTCCCCGCGACTGTCGCCGGCAGCCTGGTCGGATGGGTGGAAGGTGCGACGGTGATCGCGCCGGAGCCGCTCACCAGTGCTCTACCGCCCGCTGGGACTTTGATCGAAATCACCGGATCACTCCGAATGACGGTGCGCGGCGGTGATTTTGGTGCAACACGGGCCACGATCACGGGGATTACAGGTGTGAGTGACATCGGTAACGCCACTGAAATGTTGGCAGCCGCGAAAGCTGCCGTGCGTGAGCAGCGGGCCGCATCGTGAGCGCCCGTACAGGTCACGATCGGCAGCAAATGGTGTCAGACATCGGTAGCGGATGCCTGTGGTCCACCGGGCTCATCGCTCTCGGCCTGATGTCGTGGTTTGGACTCCACGCAGCAGCACCTGCCGTTTTGATGATCGTTGTCGGCGTCATCATCGGAGTGCTGGCGGCCGCAGTCGCACGAGACAGCGGGGCGGCCCTGGGTTCGCTGTTCGTCGTGCCCGCGCTCATCGGAGCGGGGTGGCTGTTCATCAAGCTCATATACAGCCTGTGGCCCGTAGCACTACTCGTCGGGATTGCGTTGGTCGCAGTTGCGACTTCACGCAAAAGTGCGCCAATGGTCTTCAAGAAAGGCCACCAACTCAGGCTTCTCCATCAATCACTGACGGGTCGGCTAACCGACTTCGACGACGTACTGATCAGCCGAGGCCTGTTGTTCAGGTTGAACGATGGCACGGTCCAGCGGCCGACCGCGATCGAGGCGCGGTCCGGGGACACAGTCGACACTGTCCGGTTTCGCCCGCTGCCGGGGACCGCGATGGCCTGGAAAGCGGCAATGGGAGAGCTACCGCATCTGTTTGGTGTGGAGCTGCTTCTCTCGTCACCGAAACCTGGCGTGCTCGACCTGAGCCACCGCCACACGGAGACGACTCCCGACGCCGATCCGTTGCACAGCTCACTCGTGCTCGCACGACCGGTGCCGCCTATTGACTGGTCACTCCGCGTCGGCGTTGACGGGGACGGATCCTGGGTGGACGTTCCCCTTGCGAACAGGGCCGGCGTCGTGGTTGGTGGCCAGCCAGGGTCCGGCAAGACGGGGTCGCTACGTTCGATGATGGCCGCGTGGGCGTCACAGCCACATGTCCAGCTTGCGGTCGTGGACGGAAAGGGTGGGTCCGATTGGGACCCATTCGCCGCGAGGTGCTTCAGGTACATCAGCACGGTTGACGATCTTGAGTCGGTGATCGCGCTGCTGCGCTCTCTCGAGTCCGAACGAGCGCGCAGAGTCGCGACAATGATGAATCACCGTGGCTCGTCCAACTTTTGGGACCTTGGCCCCGGAGTAGACATGCCGCTGATTGTGCTGTGCATCGATGAGGTCCAGGCATTCGTGTCGAAGGCCTATCACCCGAGTAAAGGTGCTCGTGAACTCGTCGACGAAATCATCGGTCTTCTACTGCGGCTGATGTCGCAAGGCCGGTCGGCCGGACTCGTATGCATTCTCGCCACACAGAAGCCGACGGCTGACAATCTGCCGACATCGCTGCGAGATTCCGCCGGCATCAAGCTCTGCTACTCGGTGCAGACACGACAGGCCGCCGAAGCAGTGCTCGGTGACGCGTGGTCAGCGGCTGAATCGCCAATCACTCCGGTCGCGGCGCCCCAAGGACTCGCCGTCTACTCCGATGGGATGGGGCACGTTGCACGTGTCCGTTCTCCGTTTGTTCCCGACGGCGCAGTCGCCGACTGGTCCTCGTATTACGCGAGCATGGTTGCCGATCCACGTCACGGAGGACACGACCAGTGACGGGTGGCGAAGAGGTGTTCCATGTCGAACTGGCCATCAGCGCTAACCACGATGTCAGCCACGAGGCGTTCGTGATTATCGATGCACTTGCCGAGTATGCGGAAACCCAACGCTGGCGGGCCCAAGACGACCCGAATGCTGAGTTCCTGCATGCCCTGGCTGCTACAGCGGATGACCTGAGAAGACGTGTCGACGTGCAGTTGTGCGCCGACCGCTTGAGGAGAGCGTAGTGGCAGTAGGGAGATTCATGCTGACGGTTCGGCTGACGTTTGACGATGAACGGAGTCTTCATCGCGCGGCTGACTTCATCGACCGTCGGGTTGTCGATGCTTTAACTGTCGAGTTCGTCTGGGACCACACCGTTCAGACGCAAGGGACCGCGTCAGCGGTCCCGCGGGAGCCAAGAGAGGGCGCGTAGATGCGTGTCATTCGTGAAATATCCAGTGATGCTGATGATTTCGAGTTTCTGACGGCACACCAGGTCAGCATTCTGGTGCCATATTCCGTCTCAACGCTGCACGAATATGCGCAACGTCGCGAACTCGGTTTGCCGTCGTACGGTCCGCCGCATGTTCAGCTGGGTCCACGCCGGCGGCGCTGGCTCCGTCGCGATGTGTTGGCCTGGGTCGAAGCTTGCCGCATGGGCGGGCATCGGTAGGGCCTGATCGTGTCGATAACCAAGTATCTGACCTCGGGTGGTGAACCGCGGTGGCGCGTTGAGTGGCGTGTTCCGGGCCGGATCAAACGGCGGAAGGTGTTTCGCTCGGCGGCGGAGGCGCGCAAATTCGAGGCTGAGGTGATCGCGTCCTACTCGCGCGGGATCATTGTGGATCCTAAGCGCGGTGCCGCGATCACTGTCGAGTACGCCTACCGGCGCTGGCTGGCTTCACGTGCTGATCTAACGGCGAAGGTCAGACGGGGCTATATGGGCTCTTCACAGATGAGGGTGTAGAGGTGGTTGGCGCGTCGTTGCCGGGATAGAGGTCGAGGTCTCTCGAAAAT
>NZ_JBJIAO010000075.1:0-4966 GCF_045310825.1 Mycobacterium sp. SMC-21
TTCATCATCGGAAGACCTCGACCCCTACCTAGGCAACGACGCGCCGACCACCTCTACACCCTCAACTGCGAAGAGCCCGCAAAGGTCGGCAGTAAGCACGCTAACTCGAGGATCGCTGGGATCTGCCCCAGCTACGTACAACTGGAGCGCCCGTGCCGCCGACCGTGCAGACGCGAAAGGGTCTGAGCGCCGGACTTCGCGTGCTCGCGCTAGTTTGCAGCTGAGGTCCAGCACCGGGGACATCAGGAGCAACGAATCCGGGACTGGCAGCATCTCGTCTCGCGCGCTTAGCGCAGTCGCCATCGAGAGCTGCCCTCCTGCGGAATCTCCAGCCAAAGCCACAGAATCTCGCCCTCCAGATGAACTCGACCGATGCGCAAGCCAGCGGTACGCATTCAATGCGTCGTCAGCTGCGGCCGGGTACGGGTAGCGCGGCGCTAGTCGGTACTTGACGGCGAAGATCGGCCGACCGCTAGCTGAGGCCAGCTCACCGAGAAGTCCGCGATGCGTACCTGGAGAACACATCGAATAGGCGCCGCCGTGAATATAGAGCACAGGCGGTGCGTGAGGATCAACAGCGGACGATGTGACCCATTCCCCGCAAATCCGACTTCCAGCAAACTGGGCATCCACCTGTTCGACTGTCACCCCACGGCGTGGCCACGAGGTGGCAAGTGCCATACGCAGCACTCGATCCAAGACAGCAATCCCATAGGCATTCGGAGGGAGAACTCTGGCCAGCGGGCGAATCGTAATCTGAGACGAGAGAGCGAGCAAGTAGCTCGCGATGCTGGGCCGCCAGTCCGGCGCCTTCATATCCGTCACGACGAGGCCACCGACCCTCGCCTGTCAAATCGGTAACTAGACAATGGAAAGGTTCGGCTACGCAGAGATGTCTCGAGTGTCGTCGACGGGCGGAGCGGCACATCTCCATGTTGGTCGAAATAGTAACTATTTGCCGCCGAACAGGTGGGTTGCCAGAAAACTTGTCGGTGGCGTCGCCGGAGCACATCAGCAAAATACCGATCATTGGCCTCATCAGTGACCTCTATATAATTCGATCCCGACGCGCGGGCATGCCTAAGGCATCGGACAATGTGCCGACTCTGCGCTTCGATTAAGGCGAAATAAGAAGAACCGTTGTAACCATATGGACCAAAGATGTTGAAATGATTCGGAAATCCCGGGACGCTCACGCCCTCAAAAGCCTGGAGGCGGTGCTCGTCCCACCAAGCCGCCTGTTCGAGTCCACCGAGGCCTTTAAGCATATATGTCGGCATGTTGCCCGGCTCCATCACCTTGAAACCCGTCGCGAGTATTAGAACATCAATCGGATAGGTTTCACCGTTGATCGTGTGAATTGATTGGCCATCTATGTATGAGATTCCATCCGTTTCGAGCGAAACATTGCGTCTATTGTAAGTCGTTAGATATGAATTGTGGAAGCTGGGCCTCTTACATCCGAGAGCATATTTTGGAATAAGACTTTCCCTCGTGCGTGCGTCATCTACTTGATTGCGCATATAGCGCTTCGCGAGGTCCTCCATCGCAGTCGACATGGGAAGAATAGTGTGAAAGTGAGCCGCGATTGGAAACGTCAGCTCGACAAATGCTTGACTACCTATGCGCGTGGCAAACTGCACGCCCGGAAAATGGCGTAATGCAGCGCGAGCCCACCTAGGTACCCGAAAATCCGGCTTGGGCAAACAATAGATGGGCGTGCGTTGAAACACCGTCAAACTTGCCGCAGTTTTGGCGACTTCAGGAATCAGCTGTACCGCTGAAGCTCCCGTACCGATGACTGCCACTCTCTTGCCCGCGACGTCCTTAGAATGATCCCATCGAGCGGTGTGCAGGGTGACACCAGCAAAGCTTGCAACGCCCGGTATCTCCGGCCATTTCGGGCGACTCAAAACACCTGAACAGTTGATGACGAAACGTGCGGCTAGCTTCTCCCCAGCCGCAGTCAGCAATTGCCATAGATTTACAGACTCATCATAACAAGCTTCAATAATGGTCGTATTGAAGCGAATTTTTTCGGCAAGCCCATACTTCTCTACACACTCGACCGCATAGTCTTTAAGCTCATTTCCGTGTGCATATGTTCGCGACCAATCAGCCCGTTTTTCGTAGGAAAATTGATAGCTATACGACGGAATATCCACCGCGATACCGGGATAAGTGTTCCAATGCCAAGTGCCACCTACACCGCCGGCATCATCTACGATTAAGAAGTCGGAAAATCCCGCCTTTTGCAGGCTGATCGCGGTGCCGATACCCGAGAAGCCCGCTCCCACGATTATTATCTCACTATCGAAGACCTGCATATAAATTCATCGCTTCCTAAGACTGATCTATGGGCATTGTCATCCGACGCTTTTTGAGAAGCGCCGAATGCTCGGCTTCTATCCGTCATTGCCAGTGACGATATAGTCATGCATGTCGAATTGAGAGAGTTCTCTTCTGAATTGGGTGGCAAAACCCGGATACATCGTACCGTTGTATCCGTCCTCGGTTAGGTACCAACTTGTGCATCCTGAATTCCAAGTCGTCCGCTTAAGACGACGTTGGATGTCCGCGTGGTAGGCACTTTGCCGGTCACTTCGAACATCTAGCGTGCGCACACCTTGAGCTTGGAGCACTTTGATCGCCTTGACGATGTAGTCGATGGCCGCTTCCATATAGATAAGAGCTGAATTATGGCCAGGACCGGAATTCGGTCCAAAAGTGAAGAATAGGTTCGGATAGCCGGCGACGTTCACACTTTTATAGGCATACGTTCCTCGAGACCATTCATCGTCTAGCTTTCGCCCGTTTAGACCTCGCACCGGGAAGGGTGTGCCTTGCTTACAGACATCAAATCCGGTTGCAAAAACTATACAGTCGACCTCATGCTCGACACCATCGGCTGTCCGAATACCGTTAGGAGCCAGAGTAGCAATTGGCCAACTAATGAGCTTGCAATTACTAGCTTGCAGGGCTGGGTAGTACTCGCTGGTCATCAGCATCCGTTTGCACCCCGGCCTGAAGTTAGGGGTCAACTGCCGTCGAAGCCAGCTGTCCTTCACCTGCCGACGCAGATTAGATTTCGCCGCTATTTCGATGACTGTCGTTGCAGCCGTATCCCACACCATGCCGACAGCCATGACCTCGTGCGCCCAAAACCATATCTGTCGCCCAGCTTGTTCGAGTGAAGACGAACGACGGAACACGGATCGCAACCAGCCCGGGTGCGTGAAATTCGGCCTTGGTAGAACCCAACCGGGCGTTCGCTGAAAGACCTTGACTGATTTAGCGCATTTTACCAATTCTGGCACAATCTGGACTGCACTCGCACCTGTTCCGACCACGGCAACACGTTTGCCTGAAAAGTCATAGGCGTGATCCCAGCGAGCGCTGTGCATCTTTTTGCCTTCGTATGAATCAATACCCCTGATGTCCGGGAGACTCACATTCGCAAGTGGCCCACTCGCAATGACGATCGACCGACCCACGTATCGCCGGCCATCCCGTGTGTCAGCAACCCAGGTAGCGCTTTCTTCATCGAATTCAATCGAATTCACTTCGGAACTAAATTTGATGAATCGAGTAAGATCATACTTTGCTACGATTCGTTCAATATATTGCAATATCTCGGTGCTACCCGAGTACGCTTGCGACCAGGAAGGGTTCTGTTCAAAGGAGTAAGAATAGAGCAATGAAGGAATGTCGCAAGCCGCTCCCGGGTAGCTGTTATCCCGCCAGGTTCCTCCGATACTATCGGAACGCTCCAGTATAACGAATTCGTCCATGCCCTCCTGAATCAGCCGAACAGCCGTGCCGATACCAGCGAATCCTGCGCCAATTATTAGAGTGGTCTTTACTTCTGTCATTTCGCTACCGGCTCATAAGTCAGCTCGTCAGTCCATGAAGGTGGTCGACCTAGAACTCGAACGGGGAAAACATCGATTGCGTCGCCCAGGCGCTGTGATATGAAATGCAGGGGTTGGGAGCGTTTAATCGAAGACGACATGTGAGCCTTCAGAATGTGATATCCGGGAACCCTCCGAGTGTGTTCACTGCGATCACCGACATTCGCGTAACGTGTTACGGCGTTGTATAGTTTTTCTTCCGACAAGCCCATGGCATTGAGATTCATCAGCATTCGCGTTAGGAGAGGTACATAGAGTAACCCGCCAGCCAGGATTCTTGGATCAATCAGCGCGCCAGCTGTTTGGATTGCGTGGACTCGCATCGGGCTGGCACCCAGATCATTGAGGACCTGAAAACCTACGGCTAGATGCCTCGACTCGTCGCTGTTCACTTTATTGAAAACCTCGGCACAAAGCGGGTCCGCGACCTCGTCCAATAGAAATTTGAGCAAAGCTCCGTCGAGGGCGGTTTCCAGAGCGGGAATCGCGGCACCAATCACCGTTAATGGTAGAGCTTCAGCATATCGATCTAGCCATTCAATCACCAGCCGGATATTTTTGTTCGGAACGGGCTTTTCGTCCTTTTCCAGCATCCCCCACCGCCGCATGAGTGCTAGCTCAACGTTGGCGTGGCGCTGCTCTTCGGCGTGAAAGTACCGGTAAATGTCACCCAGAGCCTCGAACGGAGCTTTTGGTGCCATCGCCGCGAATGCCCGCGCTCCGACATGTTCAATCCACACTACGTCAGCCATGAACTGCTTGAGCTTGGGGCGCTGCTCATCCGTGATGAGCTCAGCACCCGGAGCATCCCAATCGATATCCGCCAGCGCCCATTGCTTACTTTTTATGGTTTCGAGCATATCGCTATATGCGAAAGACATTTCCTTACCCGCTTTCTCTAGACGATCTGTTTCCAGGAAGCCACTTGATCCATCAATCCCAATGCACGTGTGAAAGTGCTCGGTAGTGTTCTTTTAATGGCTCTTCATGATTGACGGTGTAGTTGGGGTCTGAATCCGCCGGTTTCGAGTAGGGATCGGGCGATGTAGTGGGTG
>NZ_JBJIAO010000076.1:0-4878 GCF_045310825.1 Mycobacterium sp. SMC-21
CAACTACGAGATCAGGGAATCCAACATCACGCCGGAAGCGGCATAAGGAACCCTCCACGATCTCGGGGGAACCACACCACGACGATTCCCCTGAATACACCAGTTCTGATATCCGTCGGCAATGTCGGACACGTTCTGCAGGTGTAGTCGGGAGCCGGCCCCGAAACCGAATGCCGTCCGTCGGTGATCTAGCGCACAGGATCGATCGGGCGCGGCGGCCGTCAGAACTTGAAACCGGCGAGGGCAGGTCCGATGCAACGCTCCAGGAATGCCCCGGCGCGGGGTCACCCCTGGTCGGCGAAGGATCGGATGCGCTCCAGGGCCATCTCGATTGCCATGACCAGGTGATGGGGATCGCCGCTCGCTTTTACCCGGAGGTAGCCGCCCTGGACTCCCGCGACGAGACCGGTGGCGAGGGCTTCGGGGTCGGCGTCAGCGCGTAGCCGGCCACGTTCCTGCAGCCGTCGCATCGTCGTGGCGAGTAGTCGGCGCCATCCGGAGAAGTAGCTTGTGGCCGCTGTGCGGATGCTCTCGTTCCGATCGGCCAGCAGTGCGATCAACACCCCCAATGCCCCGCCGGGTGGGTCGCCCGATTGTCTGCTCCCTTCGACCAGGCTGTCGCGCCACACGTCGAAGCACGAGACGCTGGTGACCACAGATAATTGCCGGCTCTGAGCACTCAGTAATGCTCGGACCAGGTCATTCGGGTCTGGCGCCGCAGAGTCGTCCATGGTGAAATGCACTGGCGAACAGCTGGTTTCAAACTTCTATGCCGTAGTGTTCCCGACTTCGCGGTTTCGTCCATGTCCTCGTGACGTGGGACCGGCGCGCAGCGCCCGGGCAAGTGATCGCTCTCATAAAAGGACTATATAGTCCCTTATGTGTGGATCGGTGCTGCGACACCACCGTCGACAACTGCTATGTCGCCTGTCGAAAAAGTGACGCCTTGAGCGGAACGGTATTCTTCTTGCGGACCTCACCGTCCATCCGACGGAGCTACTCTGGTAGGAAGCCGGCAAGTCGTGAGCGCATACCGCACAGGTCGCAGTTACGCCGGTCTCGTGGCTAGGGCAGGAGCTGTGGTGACGGTGAAGAGCATGACGCGGCTGGGATCGTGTTCTCGAGACACGTCTGCGAGGTGCCGACCAGCTGCGCCGACGTCGTCAGTTGAGCCGGTAGTCTTTCGCCGATGACCAGCGGTGAGCAGCAGACGCCGCGGCGGACAACTGCCCGCGGAGAGGCGACCCGCGCACGGATGATCGCGTCCGCCGCAGAACTCATGTACGTCCGCGGCGTCAACGCCGTCACTCTCGACGACGTGCGGGCGGCGACGGGCACCAGTAAGTCTCAGCTGTACAAGCATTTTCCGGGCGGTAAGCCGGAATTGGTGCGCGCAGTGGTCGCGCTGCGCGGCGAGCAGGTCCTGGAGCGTGAAGGACAACGCTTGGCGCGATTGAAATCGATGAGTGGCCTGCGGCGATGGCGCGACGCCCTCATTCAGTGCGCCGCTCTGCAAGACGGTGCCTATGGCTGTGCCCTGGGCAACCTGGTCATCGAAGTTGCGGATCAAGACGACCAGGCCAGAACGTCGCTGTCGCAACACTTCGCGAATTGGGAAGGACTGCTGGCGAACGGTTTTCGGCGCATGATCGAGGACGGCGTCCTGCCGTCCGATGCTGACCCCGACGCGTTGGCCACGGGGCTGATGGCGGCACTGCAGGGTGGGTATCTGCTGGCTCAAGCCGAGCATGACGTGGCTCCGATGGCCACCGCGCTCGACATGGCGCTGGCCCACATCGAAAGTCTGACCGAAGCTGCCGCAGACCGGCCGGCCGGACGTGGGGCTGCGCGTGAGGCGTCCGACTCGTCAGCCAAGTCGCACAAATCGACGGCGGCCCGCCGGGTGCGCACATCTGGATCGGGCGGTACTGCCGCGGCCAGGGGCTGAGTCGCCGACACTGAAAACCGAAGCGCTCCATCGCGGCCAGACGCAGGGCCCGCCACCGACTGGCGGCAGGCCCTGCGGCTCATCTGCGGGTCGAGTGCTGTCGGGTCAGAGCGCCACGACCGGCCAATCGTTGTCGACGCGCGCCATGACGTTGAAGTAGTTCGTCATCGTGTTCAGCGCGAGGTTGGCCACCAGTTCGCCGATTTCCGACTCGGTCACGCCAGCCTCGAGGGCTGCGGTGATGTCGGCTTCGTCGATATCACCGGCGTTCTCGGCGATGCTGTTCGACAGTTTGAGCAATGCGTCCACATGCGGGTCCGCGGATTGTCCTTTCCGGGCGCTCTCGAGCTCGGCCGCGTCGACCTTGGTGACGCTGGCGCCGATGTAAGTGTGCGATGACAGGCAGTATTCGCATCCGTTGAGCTGCGCGGTGGCGATTGCCAGACGGGCGCGAACGGCCGCGGACAACGTGCCGGTGCCCACCGCGGAAAACAGCGCGAGGTAGCTCTTGAGGAGCGTCGGGCTGTGTGCCATGGCTTTCGTCATGTTGGGAGTCGTGCCCAGCGATTTCTGCACTTGAGTCAGGAGCTCGGCGGCTTTGCCGGAAGCTGTGTCGGGTTCGATGGGGGTGAAATGAGTCATCGTCGTTCCTTTCGAGGATCGGTGTAGTGGGTGGTTTGGGCTGGTTCGCTCACTGTGGTGTTCCGCTGTGCTGGCCTCCTGGGATGTCAGTGGCGTGGAAAGTGTTCGGCGCCAACGACTTGCATGCGTACTTCGGACGGCATCGCCGGTGCGACTCCGCCGCTGGATTGCTGTCGCTAAACGAATTCCAAGAGATCGCTGACCGGACGGCGCGGCTTCTGCGGCCAGTTCTGGGGTTGCTTCGCGCCGACCGAAACCAACATGACCGGCACTTCGTCGTGGGCCAAAGCGAATTCACGGGTGACCGCTTCCGCGTCGAACCCGATGATCGGCGTCGAACCCAGACCGAGCGCGTTGGCCGCATAGATCAACGCGGTCGCGCCAATCGAACCTGTGCGCAGCGCTTCGTCGCGTTGGCGCTGCGGATGGCCGGCGTACAAACCGCGTGCTGACTCTAGCCACTGCGGCACGGCCTCGGCCGGCATGATGCCTGCTTCCACCACGGGGGCGAGGCGCTCCGGCACCGTCATGTGATCGGGCAGCTGACCGCAGATGATGAAGGTGACCGCCGCGGCAGTGATCTTCGGCTGGTCCCATGCGATGGGCCGCAGCCGCGCCTTGGCCTCCGGCGTTCGAACGGCGATGAAACGCCAGTTCTGCAAGTGGAACGACGTCGGTGCCGTGGTCGCGATTCGGATCAGATTGGCGATCTGGTCGTCGGTCAATGTGAATCCCGGGTCGTAGTGGCTGGTGGTGCTGCGGCTCACGAGGCTCTCGATGACGGTGTTGGTCATGGTCAGGTCATTGGTCATGGTGATTCCTTACCGGCGAGGGGATGGGTGGCTTTCGCGGCGCTGTGCGCCTCTTGCCGTGAGCATAACGGACTATATAGTCCATTTATGCCCGATGCCGGGGTCAAGTTTGGAGGCGTTGTGAGTGGGTCGTCGCACACAACGTTGGCCTGAGTCGGTATTCAAGCTGGCAATCTGATCGAGGTTGTACGGGTATTCGCATGATCGGGCGACCCGTGCTGGAGTTCGTGAAAGTTGGGACCCAGGAATATAAAGGACTATATAGTCCGTTTGTGCTTGGTGTTGCACATCCCGCGCAGCACAGGATCACTACGGAAGGTAGCCACGAACATGGCGGTCAAAGCGAACACCCTCTCAGCCGCACTGCTGAACGCGGAACCGGCGGTGAAATCGACCGGCTGGATATTGGCCCGCTATGGGCTTGCGCTGGTCATCGGCTGGATCGGATTCTGCAAGTTCTACCCGTACGAGGCGCACAACATCGAGCCGCTGGTGGCCAACAGCCCCTTCATGGGATGGCTCTACACCGTGATCAGCGTGGAGACGTTCTCGACGATGCTGGGAGTGCTGGAGATCGCCACGGCGCTCCTCATCATTGCCAAGCCTTGGTTCCCTGCACTGTCGGCGTTCGGAAGCGCGGTGGCAGTGCTGCTCTTCGCGAGCACGCTGTCATTCTTGTTCACGACTCCCGGTGTCGGTGAGCCATCTGAGGGCGGATTCCCGCTGCTGTCGATGACCGGCCAGTTTCTCATCAAAGACGTTGTACTGATCGGTGTTTCGGTGCTGACGCTGGCCGACTCCATCGGCGCGGTCGTCCATGGCACCGCTCGATCGCCCGAATGAGCCGGCCCGCACGCAGAACATCATCGAAACGACAGGAGTCAGTCAAAAATGACCGTGAAGATGCTGCTCGCCACCATGCTTGCGGCGGCGGCGCTCGCGCCCGCAGCCAATGCGCAACCGGCGCCATCGGCTTCAGCGCAAGAGCCCGTTGTACGTGCTGTCTTCGATGAACCGACAAACGCCCCGGGCAAATCGATGCAGGCGGTGACCGTCAGCTACCCGCCGGGCGGGGCAAGCGCCGCCCATCATCACGCCCGATCGGCATTCATCATGGCGTACGTGATGTCCGGCGCGATCCGGAATCAGGTCGAAGGGGAGCCGGCGCGGGTCTATCGCGCCGGCGAAACGTGGAGTGAGAACCCCGGTGCCCATCACATCATCAGTGAAAATGCCAGTGCCACAGAGCCTGCCGAACTTCTCGCGGTGTTCCTGGTCGATACCGGCGACGGTCCACTCAGCACTGACGATGCCGCGACGAACTGAGTCGGGCAGCGGCCGGCCAGCCCCGTGGCTCCGGTTCAAGCGCTCGAAAAGACATTACAAAGCAACGTAATTCCGAAAGGACTCTCAATGACCGTGTCAAGCCGCCGCCGTGGCGATTTGGGGCGTGTCGGGGTGCCAGGTCCGGTTGTC
>NZ_JBJIAO010000077.1:0-4797 GCF_045310825.1 Mycobacterium sp. SMC-21
CAGTCAACGACTTCGCCGCAACATCATCGACTCCGAAATCCGTGATCAAACGACTCCCGAATCAGCGGTCAAAGTCACACCTCTCAACACGACGAGATACAGATCATTTGCCACTCCGTGGTAAGCCTCGCACCATGCACCTGAGCTCTTGGGCACAGATGCGAGATCGCCAGAGTTTGCCCGCCCGTGTCAGCCGCAGGTGAGACGATCCCGCGATGGTGACGGACACGAGACGGCGGCAGCTGGACCTCATCGCGGACCGGATCAGCGCGTGCCGGGCGTGCCCGGGGATGAACGAGCCCGGAGTCACGGCGTCGGCGCGCGGGTTCGGGTCGGCGTATTCCCCCGTGGCCATCGTCGGACAGAGCCTGTGCCGCAAGTGCATGGAGTCGGGCATCCCGTTCACCGGCGGGAGCGGGAAGTACATCGACGACGCCTTGGAGATCGCCGACCGAAAGAAGACCGAGCTGTTCATCACGAACGTCGTGCACTGCCACCCGCCGGGCGATCGGCCCTCGGAGCGGTACGAGATCGACAACTGCCGGCACTTCCTCCACGACGAACTGGATGTCGTTCAACCGCGACTGATCATCGGCCTCGGCGAGGACGCGGAGAAGGTGCTCACGACCCGGCATCCTGACGGCCGGCAGCTCGCCTGGCCGTTCGTGAAGCCGCGGACCGTCAAGCCCGATACGGCGTACCTGCTGTTCCCGGAGCATCCCGGTTCGCTGCGGTTCAAGAAGACCGCCGATCGCGCCTACTACGCGCCGAGTCTCGCCCGGGCGATCACATGGGGATTCGCGGTCGGGTCGATAGGAGCCACATGGGAATCATGAACGGCCGCAACGCCGATCCGGCGGTGGTCGAGCAGAAGAAGCGGAGGATACGAGACTCTCACGTCAAGCCGCTGAATGACCTTGCCGACCGGATCGCCGACGCTGAGGGGCTCCCGCACGGACACGTGCCGTACGTGGATCCCGACGTGGGCGGCGTCAACGCGCGGATGCTGGTCCTGCTGGACAACCCATCGACGAAAGCCGAAGCCGGCACAGGATCAGGGCTGCTCAGCCCAGACAACGACGATTGGACCGCGCGGAACATCCGCGAGGCCTACGACCGCCACGGCGTGGACCACAGCCACGTCGTCCACTGGAACGTGGTGCCGTTCCCGGTCGCGGGTGTGAAGAACGGCGGATCGACCGCCACTGAGCGCATCCGGGCCGCCCGATGGACGCGTGAGGTCGTCGAGCTGCTGCCGAACCTGGAGATCGTCCTCTTGCTGGGAGGCGCGGCGCGCGACGGATGGAAGCGCGCCGGGATCACCCGGACCGACCTCTACGTGCCGCCCGGGAGCATCCCGCACTGTTCGATGCGCGGGCTCAATGCCAACGGGGGCCGCGAGGCCTTCGAGAAGGCGATCGCGACAGTCGCCGGGCTGATGCGCAGCGGGACTTAGTCGCCGAAGCACCTCTATCACGACGGACCCGTGAACCACCCCAGCTACTGGACGGCGTGGACCTCGAAGCGCGTCTCGGTGAGCAGCGAACGTTGCGGGTGTGACGGCACGAACGAACACGACGTCTGACGCCGCACGACTTTCGTCACGATTTCGGAGGCGAACTCGGTATTCATCCTCGTCAGGCGCATCCACTGACATGGTTGTTTCTGCGCCCGCCCGCGGCTGCGGATTGACCTGGCAGGCCAGTGCTCACCGGCCATACCAGCCGTACGCCAATGCCGCGGCCACTACGTTGAGGACATCACCGCCGTCACGCAGCCAGTTCAATGGCGTCTGAGCGTGGCCGTCGCGTTCGAGATCGGGCTGCTGGGCGTGGAGAAAGCCGTCGACCGCGACAGGATTCAGATCGTCCGGGAGTGCCGTGAGCACTTCAGCCAGGCCCCGAACCTGACGGAACGGCATTCTCGTCTCCGAGTCGCGGTCGAACTGAGCGATCGGGAAAATCCATGTCTGGCCGTCGGGTATCGCCCACAATTCGCGGGCCAAGCGCTTCTGCCGGATCTGCAAGTCACTGAGGCCGAGGGCATTCTTGACCTCAGCGGTGGTCAGTGCCGTCACGTTGAGTCGTCCGGCGTGGCCGGCGATTTCGGCGCTGACACCAATATAAGCGACGTGGTCTTCGCCGAAGTCGACATCGTCGAGCAGCCGGGCTTCTTCCTCGGTGAGCCGGGTTGCCCAGGATCGCACTAACGGCAATGCTCTTAGTGCGACCACAAAGTCGTCGCGGCCGATGCCGAATCGGTCGCGGAGTAGTTGGTCGAGTTCGGTACTCATGACGCCCCACCTCAGCTACCGAATACTAACCTCGTTGCTCACTAGACCACACGACGCAGCCGGCAATCGATTGCGAAACAAGCTCACCTGATGTTGTGCCAGATCAGTCACGCAAGTCACGCTCAATGATGTGCCGCGCCTTCGCCGAACCCGACTTCGGCCCGCTAGTCGAATTGGACCGCATCCCAGCCATGGTCACGTTGACTTATCCCGGCGACTGGGAGGTCGCCGCGCCACACGGAGCAAGCGTGAAACGACAGATGATGTTGTGGCGCAAACGCTTTCAGCGCGCATACCGAGGGCCAACTTGCTGCATCTGGAATGCTTGGATTGGAAGCCCCGTGCGGCCAGCACTCGGATACAGAATACGAGCGTTCCGGCCGCCCGGTCGGCGGCCACGATGTGCGTCGCTCGGTCGAATGCTGTCTAACCGCCGCATCCGGCGAAGAGTGAGGGCCGACAACCTCCAAAGTGTCAGCCAGCGCGCCTCGTTCGGCCTCGATATCCTCTGCAACCGTCACGACGCCTGCCACCGCCCAAAGGTTGTCGGACGTTGGGCGGCCGGGCCTGTCCGACCGCGCAGTACATTGGGGATTATTCGACGAGGTCGTCGGCTGGAGGGCGTAAGCCACCCTTGGTGAAAGCAGGAAGCATGTCGGTGAAGGCGGGCATCAGCTTCGTCGGATCGCCGTCCCAAGGGAGCGCCAGTAGTTGCCCGATGCTGCGTCGACCACCGAAGGAACGCAGGGCCTCAAAATCCGAGACGTCGAGTGCGACGTGACCGCAGGCCGTGTGTGGGTCACCGAGTTGTACAGAGCCGATGGTGGGAGTGCTCAACCGCAGCGCCGGCAGTTGCGCTTGCCGGATGAACTGGTCAGCCATGGTGGTCACGAATCCCAGGGCCGCCTCGAACGCGAGATCGCCAGTGCGAGAACTTGGTTCACCAAGCGCGCCGCGGATATCGTGCTCGTGGGTGAGGGTGTCGAATACGAGCTGGCATGCCCCCGCATCCGATGCAAAAGCGAGGATCGCTTGCACTTGGTCGAGCGACTGTCGCCACGTGTCGAGTAAGTCGTTGACGGTGTGTGTGCCTAGTCGTGCGACCTGTGCGTCTGCCCACGGGCCAGTGCCCTTGTTGTCCAAATTCAGCGCGACGACGTCCTGGGCAACGCCAGCCAGATGCGCCACTACCTGTTGGACGTTCCAGCCGGGACACGCCGGCACTGCCAGATCAGCGATCTCGGTGCGCCCGCGAACCAGCGCATCGACACGTTCGACGATCCGTTGGTATGCCGCGCTCGCGTCGCTGATCGGAAGGAGGGCAGGGGCCTGGCCGCGGTGCGCCCGGTCGTTGCTCTCTCCATTAGTTGGGTCCATACGTAGCGACCCTACATACAAAATAAGAAAATTAAGAGGAACTTAAGGTTACAGTAAGGCAGCTGCTGCGGGTGCTTCGTCTGCCGGCATCACCAACGACCAGGTTTGTCGAGAGGCCCATAACGGACTGCTGCTCACTGATTTGGTGTTAGGAATGGTCTGTGTCTATCGGCGGCGGGGTCCAACACCGGTACGACGAGACCGGTCTGACGTATGCGAGCACCCGTCAACCCGATCCGCGTATCGGCGCGGCCATCAATGCCGTTCTGGTCGGCATGGCCTCGGTCGCCAACATCGGGGCGGGCACCGGATCGTACGAACCAGCCGAAACGGTCATCGCGATCGAACCCAGCCGCGTGATGATCAACCAACGACGAACCGCCGCCGCCCCGGCCGTGCAGGCGATCGCCGAACACCTACCGCTGTGCTCCAACAGCGTCGACGCTGCGGTTGCCGTTTTGACGGTGCACCATTGGCGAGATGTCGAGCGCGGCATCGCAGAAATGATCCGAGTCGCGCGCCGGCGTGTAGCCATATTGACGTGGGATCACGACACTTTCAAAGATTTTTGGCTGCTGCGCGACTACCTGCCCATCGCCGCAGCGACAGATTCTCAACTGGCCGTGCCCCTTTCGACGCTGATGTCACTACTCGGCGAGGCAAGGCCAATCCCCATCCCAGTGCCGCACGACTGCACCGATGGATTCGGTGGAGCGTACTGGCGCCGACCCCATGCCTACCTGGACGAGACGGTTCGCGCTGGGATGTCGTTATGCGCCCTGACCCCCAAGCATCAACTCGAAGCAGGGCTTTCACGTCTCGCCACCGAACTCAACACCGGCGAATGGGCCATCAAGAACGCGCATCTCTTAGACCTTGCGGAACTGGACCTCGGCTATCGACTACTCGTTGCGGAACTCCCCTAACCACGTGCGCGACGGTGCTGGTAACTCAGGCGGCACCACAGGGTTTCACACCGCCTCGGGGCTTATCGGCGTCGCGTTCATGGCGCTGTTCGTGTTCGCCACACCCGGGGATGTAAACGTTCTTTGAACCGCCCCGAGTTTGATGCACACCGGTTTATTGGTGCGCAGCCTCTGATTGGGCTGTGCTCGTAGCGTAGTAGA
>NZ_JBJIAO010000078.1:0-4380 GCF_045310825.1 Mycobacterium sp. SMC-21
GCCATGGGGACATCCTTCCAGCCCGCCCATGCTGGGCAAGCCAACTCAGATGTCACCTATTCGTGCAGCAGACCCGAGTGATCGAAGTACCGAAAGCTGCTGCAGCGCAGAAGCAATCTGCAGAAACGCCCAAGCCGGACCAGCCGGGCGTGCCGATGGATGCTGTCAACAGCGTCCTGGGCGACGGCAAGGCCCTACGCGGGTTGCTTACTCGCGTGGCAGAGCAGGCTCGGCTCAAGAAGCTGGACCGCGCCACACTGACGGCTGCGCGGGAGCTGTCCAATGCCGTTCATCCGCATCGTGATTGGTGATTTTTACCTGATCCGGCGAGGCCGTCGTCTTGACTTTCTGCGGGCGCGTCGTGCGGCGGGACTGCACCCGGTCATGCTCGAGGCGGTACGGCCAGCGGCGTGGATCGCCTTCTGGGCGAGGTCTTCGGCAAGGTACGCGATGCTGGCCTCCAATTCGTAGACCGCTTCCTTGCGTTCTTCGGCGATCATCTCTCCAGCGTCCCCGGGGTGCGGCAGATATCCGTTCTGTCGGCCGAGCGTGTCAATCACGACGTCGATGGCATCGTCGAACTGGGTGTCCAACTGTTGGGCATCGGTATCGGCCCATTCCTCGATGTACTCTTCCCGCTCTTCTGGGGTCCAGAATTCTGGAAACGACAGATGTGTTCGGTAGAGGTCGCGGATTGCCGCATCGAGCTGGCCGGACTGGCGGATCTCGGGCCAATCGCTGATCGCGGCGGTGGCCAGGTTCTCCAGGTCGTCGTCCAGGCTCATCGCGGCTGCTCCCTCCAGGCTTGTCCAGATACTGCCTGCACGCACCGACAAGTCGTCGGATCTGGGACCCCCTTGCTATGCGGAGAGGTCGTCGCGGGCATCGTCGATGTGCGAGGGCGTGGGGTGCTCGGGGCCGGGCCGTAGCAGCGAGGGACGCGAGGGTTGCGAGGCTCGGTGGGCGGCCACGTCTTTGTGTGGGGGGTAGATGGTCCACAGCAGGACGTTGCGGTGGTTGCGTGCCCCGTCGTCCTCGATCAACCATCCGAGTTTCCGCAGCGCCGGCGCGTGCCTGCGGAGCAGGCTCGTGACGTCGCGGCCGTTCCTTGGCCATTCTTTGGGCCGTCGCCAGTCGCCACCCGTCGGCGTGATCAACGCGAGCAAGTCGACACCGGACTGCCCGCGCAACGGTTCGTGAGTGTGGAGGCGCAGACATTCGATGAAAGGGTCAGCGGACAGGCTGTCTTCCGACAGCTGATCCGAACGTGACATGTAGCGGCGCAAGCCATCGGACGACAGAACCTCGTCGACGCACGCCAGCACGCGACCGAAGTCAGCCATGCGTGGTGCGTCGTCGACCTCGATGGTGTCCAGGCGGTGATGCACGGTCGCAGCCAGGCTGAGCAGTCCACTCAAAATGCCCGGTAGAGCCTGGTGCCACAGTTGTCGCAGGCCGGCCTCCGGCTGTCGCATGTGGCGGTCGATGCGTCGCAGATCAATCATCGCCATGCGTTCGGCAAGGTCGGGGCGCACCGCGCCGACGTCGATGCCGTTGATGATGATGCAGCGGCGGAACTTCACCACGGCAAGATCGCCGTCGGTGTACAGCGCACGTTTGACGTTGCCGTCGCCGGTGGCGGCACGGCACAGCGAATCTGACAACCAGGGAGGAATCGCCGACAGATTGTCCAGAGCGACAAGCCAGGAGCCGGACGCGGCAGTTACCCAGGAGTCGGCGTCGCGTGGTGCCTGGCGCAGTGGAACGGGGGAGGGGTCGATGAGGTCGACCAGCATGCGCGTCGTCGTGGTCTTAGCGCTGCCCTGCTCGGCGAACAGTGCTACCACCGGGTGCGGCACATCGGTCTGGACGAGTGCCGCGATGAGTGCCGCGAGCAGCACGGGGCGGTCTGGGAGGGCGACGTTGATGAAGTCCCACAACCGGTAGAGGTCTCCGGTCCGGGGTGGTAGAGGCATTGCAGCCGTTAGCTTGGTGCGCAGGAACCGAACTGGGGCGGTGTCGATGACCGACCAGGTGCCTGCGCGGAGACGAATGACCTTGCCGTCGGTTCGTCCGGTGTCGATGTAACTGGTTCCGTCGAGCTCAGCGACGCGGAGATTCAGCTTTTCAGTTCTCTGCGCGGTGGCCAGGCCTTCGAGGACCAGGGTGGCGTCGGTGAGGGCCTGGCCACCGGCGACGGTGCCCGTCTCGGCAAAGTAGCGGGAGGCGAGTTCGGCGCGTAGACCGGCCTTGCCTGCACGCAGCAGAATCGCCAGATGCGGGCGGGCGCGGTCAGTGCCAAAGGGCTCTCCGTCCTCGGACACGCCGAGGAGATACCGTTCTTGAGCCATGGCTACCAGGCGCGCGGCAACTGACTTCTTGTCGCTTTCGTTGTTGGCGCTCATGGGTTTTCCTGCCAGCGGTGCTTCTGCAGGCGGGCATGACGGGCTATTCTCATGGGGAACTTCCGGTTGAGCGATCGGGTTGTTCGAACGAAAGGCCTCGGCTAGACCCCGAGGTCTTTCTCATGCCTGGGCATCACGCGGCGTCGCCGCCTCCGCGCCGGGTTGCGCACTCCCGCTCGGATATCCACCGCAGAACCTCATCGCGTCGATACACGACCCGGCGTCCCAGGGTGAAGCTTGCTGGACCGATATCCGAGTGACGCCAGTACCTCAGCGTTCCAACCGGAACACCGGTGATGTCCGAGACTTCCTTGGCTCCTAGCAATTCCATCAGATTCCTCCTGAATCTCAGTTGTCTTGGCTGAGCCAACATTGACTGGAAGAACGGCGACGTGTCCACCACCGCAGCCACATTCAAGGAAAAGTCGTTCGAGTCCCGCTGATGCGACCGAACAGGACACCGACAGACGGCTTGCAAAGCGGATGAACCCTACGGATTTCTGCGGTATGGTCCATTTGTGATCACCCGGAACGAACGGGCGGGTATCGATGACCGCTGGCACAAGCGTGTCAAAGGCCAGGATGGCGCCATGCGCACGGAGCGGTCTGCGGTGTACGGCAAGGTCTCGCGATGGCGTGTCAGATGGGTCGACAGCACAGGTGCTGAACGCACCAAGAGTTTCCAGCGCAAGCCGGATGCGCAGGCGTACCTCAACGGCCTGACCGCTGATTTTCAGCGCGGTGAGTATGTCGACCCGAGGAAGAGCGCGGAGACATTCGGGTCGGTGGCCGAGCAGTGGTTCGCCACCAAACAGCACCGAAAGCCGAAAACCGTTGCAGGATATCGCTCGTTGCTCGACACCGTGGTGCTGCCGAAGTGGGAAGGTGTTCCGCTGAAAAGGCTTGACTACGAGTCCTATTCGACGTGGCTGGGGTCGCTATCGGTCGATGGTGGGCAACGTGGAGCCGGCTTATCGGCAAGTCGGATCACCCAAGCGCATCAGCTGGTAGGTGCTGTCCTCAAGTACGCCCAACGGACTGGCAAGGTGGCGAAGAACGTCGCGTTGGAGATCAAGCGGGACGAGGATCTTCCCGAGCAAGCCGAGCGTGAACGGCGCTACCTGAGCCATACCGAGCTGTTGATGCTAGCCAAGGCTGCCGATCGGTTCGAGACGCTGACGCTGGTCCTGGGGTACTGCGGGCTGAGATTCGGCGAAGCCGTTGCGTTGCGCCGCCGGCATGTGGGGGATCGGGTGCTGACGGTTCGCTCGTCCGCAACCGCGGTCACCGGTAAGGGCATCGTGGAGTCGACGACCAAGACGAAGCGGGATCGTCACGTGCCAGTGCCCGAACCCGTGTGGAAGAAACTCAAGGCAGAGCTACCGGCCGACCCGAACGCGCTGGTGTTTCCCAGCCGCAAGGGTGGGTTCCTGCCACTCGGTGAGTACCGCTGGGCATTCGACAACGCGTGTGCAGACGTCGGCATCGAGGGGCTGGTACCGCACGGCCTCAGGCACACCACGGCCTCACTGGCGATCAGTGCAGGCGCTAACGTCAAGGTCGTGCAGAGACTCCTGGGGCATGCGACGGCGGCCATGACGCTCGACCGCTACGGCCACTTGCTCAACGACGATTTGAGCGGTGTGGCCGATGCGCTGGGCAAGGCCATCGATAGCACTGCGGTATCACTGCGGTACTTAGGACGTCAAGGGACGGCTGAGACGGCCTAAAGTATGCTCTGAGCTGCAAAGCCCCCATAGCCCAATTGGCAGAGGCAGCGGACTTAAAATCCGCCAAGTGTCGGTTCGAGTCCGACTGGGGGCACCGTAATTCCCTGATCGGCGCCTTCCTGCCTGGGTTGGGTGAGGCCCGCCTCAGTGTCACGAGTTGTCGCAACCTGAACCGCCCCAGGTTTTCCGCCGCTGCTATACGGGTTGACGCTCTCGGTCGAGGGCGCTGTAGTGGGCGTGCTCGT
>NZ_JBJIAO010000079.1:0-4366 GCF_045310825.1 Mycobacterium sp. SMC-21
TGACTTTGACCGCTGATTCGGGAGTCGTTTGATCACGGATTTCGGAGTCGATGATGTTGCGGCGAAGTCGTTGACTGTGAATTCGGGAGTCACCGGCTGTCCATGTGGCATTGATGTGATGTCGGGGTGCGGCCTTCGGGGTCGAAGGTGGAGTTGTATGCGGCGATCCGCCGAGATGCCCGCGCTGGTAAGTCAGCGCGGGCAATTCAGCGTGAGTACCGGGTGTCGTGGACGACGGTGCACAAAGCCCTGGGATCGGCCTGGCCCTCGGAGCGCAAGCACTACCCCGAGCGGGGCAGCAAGATCGATGAGTACCGCGAAGTCATCGACGGCTGGCTGCGCGCGGATCTGACTGCGCCGCGCAAACAGCGGCACACGGCCAAGCGGATCTTCGATCGCCTCCGTGAGGAGCATCAGGCTGACGTGTCGTACTCGCGGGTGCGCGCGTATGTGTCGGTGCGCCGCGGGGAGATTCTGGCCGAGTCCGGCCGGGCGCTGGTTGAGGTGTTCGTGCCGCAGTCGCACCGTCCCGGCGATGAGGCGGAGGTCGACTTCGGCGATGTGGTGATCGAGCTGCGCGGGCAGCCGGTCACGTGCACGTTGTTCTCGCTGCGGCTGTCATTCTCCGGCCGCGCCGTGCACCGGGCGTTCCTGTCTGCTGGGCAGGAAGCCTTCTTGGAGGGCCACGTGCACGCCTTCGAGGTGCTTGGTGGGGTGCCGTTCGGCCGGATCCGGTACGACAACCTGAAATCGGCGGTCTCGGCGGTGCTGGGGTTATCGCGGCACCGGGTTGAAAACGACCGCTGGGTGGCGTTTCGCTCGCACTACTCCGCAGAAGCTTTTTACTGTCAGCCCGGCATCGAGGGCGCTCACGAGAAGGGCGGAGTGGAAGGCCAGATCGGCTGGTTTCGCCGCAACCACTTCGTGCCGGTCCCGCAGGTCGAATCGATCGCCGAACTCAACGCCATGATCGACAAATGGGACGCCGACGACCTCGACCGCCGGATCGGTGCCCGGGTCCGCACCGTCGGCGAACTGTTCACCGTCGAAGCCCCGCTGCTGGTGCCGCTGCCGGAAGCTGCATTCGAGACCGGTCGCTGGTTCAACCTGCGGGTGGATCGCCACAGCCAGATCACGGTGCGCACCAACCGGTACTCGGTGCCGGTCCGCTTCGCCGGCCGCCAAGTACGGGTGCAGCTGCACGCCTCGCATCTGGAGGTGTACTGCGACCGCCAGCTGGTCGCCACCCATGAACGCCTACCAGGTAAGGCCGAAACCCGGCTGGAGTTGGATCACTACCTGGAGATCCTGCTGCGCAAACCCGGCGCTCTGCCGGGATCGACGGCGTTGGAGCAGGCCCGCGCCGCCGGACGGTTCACCCCGGTGCACGACGCCTGGTGGGCCGCGGCACGCAAGACCCACGGCGACGCCGCCGGCACTCGCGAACTGATCGGCGTGCTGCTGGCGCACCGCCACCTGCCCCACGAGCTGGTGGTGATCGGGTTGGTGCGCGCTCTGGCCGCCGGGGCACTGACCGCTGATGCCGTGGTCCTGGAGGCGCGAAAGGCCGCTGAGGACAACACCTCTGAACACTCCGACGAACACCCGGCGACCGCTGATGACACCGAGGCGGTGGCGTCGTTGACCGCGCGGCGGCTGTCGTCACTGCCCACCGATTCCCGGCCGTTGCCCTCGGTCGCGGCCTACGACACTCTGCTGCGCAACCCCAGGAAGGACACCGCCACACCATGAGCACCACCACTTCTGTGAGTACGAGCCTGCCGCACCGGCGCGGACTGACCGAACAAGCTGCTGACGCCGCGGTCGAACAGGCCTGCCGGATGCTGCGCCTGCCCACGATCCGCACCAACTTCACCGAACTGGCCGATGAGGCCGTCGCCGAGCAGATGTCCTACCGCGGATTCCTGGCCGAGCTCTTGATGGCCGAATGCGACGACCGCGCCCGGCGCCGCGCTGCGCGACGAATCAAAGGCGCTGGATTTCCCCGTGATAAGTCGTTGCGGGCCTGGGACTTCGGCGCCAACCCGCACGTCGATGCCGCCACCGTGCACACCTTGGCCAAGTGCGAATGGGTCAAGAAAGGGTTGCCGCTATGTCTGATCGGCGACTCGGGCACCGGCAAGAGCCATCTGCTGATCGCGTTGGGCACCGAGGCGGCGATGGCCGGCTACCGGGTCAAGTACACGCTGGCCACCAAACTGGTCAATGAACTCGTCGAAGCCTCCGACGACAAACAGTTGTCCAAGACGATCGCCCGCTACGGCCGCGTTGATCTGCTCTGCGTCGACGAGCTGGGCTACATGGAACTCGACCGCCGCGGCGCCGAGCTGCTGTTCCAGGTGCTCACCGAACGCGAAGAGAAGGCCTCGGTGGCGATCGCCTCCAACGAGAGTTTCTCCGGGTGGACTAAAACGTTCACCGACCCACGGCTCTGCGCAGCCATCGTCGACCGACTCACGTTCGGCGGCAACATCATCGAAACCGGTACCGACTCCTTCCGCCTGGCGCACACCCGCGCCAAGAGCAGCGATCAGACCCAGTCGCCCGGTGACTGAGGATCCCGACGGGCCGGTCAAGGACCCCGCCGCGGTCAGCGACGGTGAGCTGAACAGCATCGCAGCAGTGCTCACCATCGTTGATGAATTCCTGCGCAGCGACTCCATCGCTGCGCTACTGGCTGCACACCTACGGGCCACCGGCCATGACCACCCTGGCTATGACGCCGCGCTGCTCATCGACCAGATCAGCTTCACCGCGCATGCGCTGCGGTCCTCGGTTGTTACGACCGATCAGTCGATACCTGTTTGGCCAATTCCGCCAAGGCGATAACTCCCTGCATCATCTGCGAAGCCAGAAACGAGGGGTCCGTCTCGATCTGCTCGGCGATGTTGGCCGTCAACGCCAGCGTGGCCAACCCGTGAGACAGCGACCACCCCGCCAGGGCGAGTGCACGGACAGCTTCATCGGTGACCGGTTCCGAACGGTGAGCTGACAAACCGGATCGGGCCGAACCAAAGAGGACATCGAACGCCGCGTTCTTGGCCACCAACAACTTCGGATCGTCACCGCGATACAGGTAAGGGCGGAACATCACCTCGAAGTAGCCCCGGTGGGTGAGCGCGAATGTCACATAGGCCTGGCCGCCCGACAGGAATCCGCCAGGGCCCGTCGCGGCCGCACCGATCACCTCTGCCTGCAGGGCGAACCCCTCGGTGGCTACCGCGGTGAAGATGCCAGCCTTGTCGCCGAACTGATAGGCCAGTGCTGAATGGGACACGCCAGCACGACGAGCGATGCGGCGCATGCTCACCGCAGCAACCCCGACACTCTCCACCTCCTCGATCGCACCATCGATCGCCGCCCGTTCAAGCTGCCCGTGGTGATACGGCCGCGACTGCGCAGTTGACGCCATATGCGCACCCTACCGAGCAATCTGACCATTGATAAGTTTCCTCAGATCGGGCATGCTGACGGGCAGTTCACAAACTGTCCATTGGTCAGATTGCCGAATGAGGAGCCGCCCCGTGAACGACAACACCGTGACGAGCGCCGGCGATACACGGTGGAGCGCAGCACGCGTGATCCGATGGAGCGGCGTGATCGGATTTGCGCTGCCGGCGCTGACCTTGCCGGTGTATCCGATCTGGTCCTACCCGCAAACCCAGACTCCGGGCATCGATGTGGCGGCATGGGCGACCAACCACCATGTTCAGCTGGTCGTGACCCAGCTGCTCAACACCGTGGGTGTCACGCTGTGGTTCGTCTTCGGTGCCGCGCTGTGGATGCATCTTCGCGATCGGCTGCCTGCGCGATCGACTCTGCCAGCGTGCTTTGCCGCCAGCTTCTTCGGCTGCGTGATCCTGCTGCTCAGCGGCTTCACCGCCTTCAACCTCTTGCTCTATCGGCAATACTCCGCCGAGCTGTCAACGCTGCTCTACGACTTGACCTTTGGACTGTTGGCGATGTCAGGGCTGCCCACCGTGGTGGCGCTCGGTTCGTTCGCGGCCGCGGTATACCGCTATCGAGTGCTGCCTCGGTACACCGCACACCTTGCGATCGCCGGCGCCGCAGTACACCCGCTTCTGCTCGCCGCATTCATCGTCGAGGACGGCCCCCTTTCCCTGCAGGGCCTCTCCATCACGGCGATGCCGGCCTTCTTGTTCGCCTGGATCCTTGGGACAGCGCTGGGAATGCCTCGTCAGCATTGACCAAGACAGCGACGTTGGCGGCACGCCACGGCCAGCCCCCATGACTCCCATATTCGTGAGCAATCTGGCAGCTCCTACACCCTCAACGACTCCCGAATTCGTGATCAAACGACTCCCGAATCAGCAGTCAAAATCAG
>NZ_JBJIAO010000080.1:0-3601 GCF_045310825.1 Mycobacterium sp. SMC-21
GCCATGGGGACATCCTTCCAGCCCGCCCATGCTGGGCAAGCCAACTCAGATGTCACCTATTCGTGCAGCAGACCCGTCGACCAATCGAGATCAACCCTGAGCAGATGTTGTCGCTTATCGACCTATTCCCTCGCGACGAACTACGCACAACCCCAACTCCGCTGCCCCCGGGAGACACAGTCAGGGTCCCCGGCAAGGTGGACCCACACGTGCTGGAGGACGTCCAGAAGTGTGCTCAAAAGCTTGGACTTAACGACAGCCAGGTTCTCGAGGCGGCACTCTTAGGCTGGTTGTCGAGCAACAGCTCCTGACGGCGCTCGTCTTGCTGTGCGATTCCACGACCCGTAGAAAGTTCACGCCCCCGGTAGCGGCGGATATCGCCAGAAGCACGCAAAATTGGAGTGCCGACCTTGCGCTATTCGCTCGACCTGACCGGAGGACCACTGTCCACGCGATCTGTCGGCAGGCTTTGAGACTATGACCTGATGGATTTCATAGCTGGATCGACAGACTTGCGCTTGAGGTCGGACGCCGTCGCCGATCTCCTACAAATGGGCTCGTTCGCCTCAGCCGAGGAACTCCATTCGCTCTACAGATCACGAGTGCAAGAAGAAGTCGCTGCCCTCGTAGACCAGATGGCTTCAGCCGACGCCTTCGACCTCATTGAACTCATGCGATTACGTGAGGTGCCAATTTCACCAGTGTTGGGACTTGGCCCCGGCATTGAAATAAGCGGCGCCGCCTTAGAGATCGTTTCTCTAATCCTCACCTGCCGAGCATCGCGAATGGCCACGGAGCCTGACCAACCCAACGCGACGAACCCGCACGAGCTGATACCAGGGCTTCATGACACCGCGATGCGACTGCTTCGATTAGCTGTCTTCCACGCGATGGCCAGTGCTCGCCTTTCCGACGAACCGCTCGCTCCGCTAGCCGCTGAATTTCAGGGCAATGTGGTGAACGTACGTACCATGCAGTACCCGTCACTGCAGGATCAGCAGAACGCGGCACTCCTTGACAGCGACCGTTTACGCAGCGTCGTCGAGACGGCACTCGGTTTCAGTTACCAGCAGTTCACGCAGGTACGCGACGCCATCGGCGATCTTTACAGCGACAGGTTCATCGGACTGCGAAACCAGACCGCCGCGATCGTCGAGGAATACGGAGCTCCGGACGGCGCACTCCCTCCTGAGGTCGTGGATCAATTTCGCGAAGCCATGATCCAAATGATGTTTCTTCCAGGCGAGAGGGCCCAGTTTACGGTCGCTGACATAGCCGAGCGGGTGAGCTGCGACGCGGGCGTTGTTGAGCGAGTCATAGACGCGTTCAGCATCAAATTCGAGGACCGTGACCCAGCCGACGAGATCATCGCTTTTCTTCGGGGCGACAACCCGTTTCGAACAGCCGGCCTTGTCTCCGACGGTAATGGCAACTATGTGATTGCTGGCAACCCCATCGGTACGGACGCGCTTCGATACATCGTTGAAGAGGCTCTGAAAGACAGCCCTAAATGGAAGACCTACGACAAAGCACGAACCGCTCTCAGCGAGGGACTTGCGATCGACGAGATCGAGAGTCTTCTGCAGACCAAAGCACAATATCGGGGACTAAAGTACTTCACGCCCAAGGAAGGCGTGGAAACAAACCGCCTAAATCGCGACTGCGCTAATTTGACGGACATCGCCAACGAGACCGAATGCGATGGCCTCTTCATTGTCGATGATTTTGCATTGTGCGTTGAGGTCAAAGGACGTACTGTCGCCGACCAAGCGCGTCGGGGGGATGTACGTCGCCTGGCGCGAGAACTCGCCCAGATCGTCGGATCCGCTGCAGCCCAAGCACGTAGGCTGGAGACGCTCATCGAGGTAAACGGCGGTATATGGCTGGCCGATCGCACCTGGCTTGAACTCGATTTGCTTCGCGAAGTGCGATCGATTGCTGTGTGCCTCGACGATATCGGTCCGCTGGCGATCGCGATGGACGATCTTCGCCGAGCCGGAATTCTCAACGCTGACAAGCTGCCGTGGATCACGTCCCTGCACGACCTATCAGTCATCGCGCAGATCGTTGGTCGTCCGGCTGAGTTTCTCCTCTATCTACGGCGCCGGTCGGATTCAGCGGTCGCGAAGCTGTACCGCGCCACCGATGAACTTGATCTGTTCATGTTGTTTCTGAGTGATCATCATCTCTACGTCGAACCCGATCCAGATCAGGTCGCCGCCGATTTTCCTGCAGCACCAACGCCAACCAAGGCTGCCCGCCGGCGCTTCAAACGGTCGCAGCGACTCACTCGAGTCTTGACCCACACCGACCCCCTGGACGCGTGGATGTACAAGCAAGACGGAACGAGCCCGTTCCCGGCTGCGAAGCCAACATTCACTTCGAACCCGTTCGTCCTCAAGCTAGTCGACGACCTAACGAACCAACGACCGCGCGGATGGCTTCGAGTCACCTCTGATTTGCTGGCGACCTCGGGTGAATCGCAAGCCAACCTCGAACACGCCACAAAGTCCGCCGTTCGTTTAACTAGGTTGGACCACCAAATGCACACTGCGACACAGGCATTCGCGGGCGTTTGGGGCTTACCAACGATCGTCATCGGAACATGCCCGCTCGGAACGCTGCCGGAGAAGGCGATCGAAGATCTGTCGATCTACACGACGGCGAAGAAGCACCAACTGAAATCGGATCGCGCGGTCTGCATCTTGTTCGATGAAGCCGGTGATATATGCGGGGTCGAGTACTACAACGACCGCGTAGCCGATGACCCCGACATGGATGAGCTCGTCGAGCGATTGCAACTCAAATCACCTCGCCAGCGACCGGCGCGCAACCCGACTACGCCAGGGAAGTCAACACCGCGTCGGCGGTCTCGCAAGAGCAACAAGAGCCACAAGAAGCGTCGATGAGGACTACCGCACCCCAGACGAAGAGGTTGGTAATGAGACACGATGACCTGGTGATTTCTTCGACGCAATGGCTCCAGCCCCCTAAACCAAATCCGACAAGGCATGTCTTCCCATTACTTATCGCATCCTCTACAAGTAGCAATGCGTCGTGCTCGACACCGCCAGCGGTGATCAGCCACGTCCACTAATGGTCGCCGAATCGCGGCACATCACCTATGACATTGAGAGCGCAGGCCGCGCCGCTCGCACTACAGCAGGAGCAATGAACCCAAAAAACCCACGCCAACACGGTGATCATGGTGACCGCACTGGTCGCACTCATCGACCACGGTGGCCGTGGCGTTGAGCGGCGATGGCGAACCCGAGCCGCGCTACCACGACAAGATAAGCGCAGGCTCAATAATGGCTTTCCACATAGGAGAAGGGGGTAGCTCTTAACCTCAATAGACTTCGGGTTCCAAAGCGCTCGTTTGATAGAAAGTGAGGGGTCTCGTGCGTGACGACGTAATTGAAGCACTTAGCGGCGGATGGGTCACAGTGACGATCAGCGAAGACGGAAGCACGCCCTATGCAGATAAGCCAATCAAGACACTTACTGAGCACCGCTTCAATCATGGGCCTTGCCCCCATGTAGTGGACACGGGATTTGTGGTTACGCGGCTACTGGCAGCGTAGCCGGTGTTAGGGTCCTT
>NZ_JBJIAO010000081.1:0-2911 GCF_045310825.1 Mycobacterium sp. SMC-21
CGCGGATCACCGCTGAACTCAACGACGGTGCACCCGACGGTGAGCGGGTCAACCACAAGCGGGTGGCCCGGGTCATGCGCAGTGCCGGGATCGCCGGCTACCGCCGCCGGCGACGGGTGAAGACCACCACGCCGGATCCGGCCAAACAGAAAGTCCCGGACCTGCTCAACCGGGACTTCACCGCCGCGGCACCCAACGTCAAGTACGTCGGCGACATCACCTACCTGCCATTGGCAAGCGGTTCGAATCTGTATCTGGCGACCGTGATCGACTGCTTCTCCGGACGGGTGGCGGGGTGGGCGATCGCCGAGCACATGCGCACCGAACTGGTCGAAGATGCCCTCAAAGCCGCTGCGGCGCTGCGCGGCTCCCTGACCGGTGCAGTGTTCCACACAGATCACGGAAGTCAGTACACCTCAAGGGATTTCGCGAACCTCTGCCGTGACTTGGAGGTCACCCAGTCTATGGGTGGCGTCGGGTCAAGTGCCGATAACGCGATCTCCGGCGGATACTGCTTCGGCATGATTCCAATCCTCCAATACGGATCGGAACATAACCTGGGGTAGTTCACTACGGGTACTTGGAGCTGGAAGAGGCGATCACAGCGTTGTATCGGTCGCGGTTAGAGTTTCCGCCTACTTGGACCGAGAACCAGTGCAACGAGTTCATCGAAAACAGAGCATCCAGAGACGCGGGCGAGATTGGTACCAGCTTCGATGATCTCGCCGACACTGAGACTGAATCTCTGCGCTGGCATTGCCATTTGAATGGATATGGTCTGCACCCCGAAGGCATCAGTGCTTGCGTCGAATTGGCTCGTCGCTCCAAGATCGACGATCTCAGGTGGAGCATTGTCGACGAAATCCCCGACGAAATCACGCAGGTCGATCGAGAACGTGCCGAGGAGCTGGCTGATGAAATATAGCGAGTTGGCCAGTGCAACTGGGGTTTACGAGATCGCACGGGCGAGCTGAGCGGCGAATGTCGGTCCGTCGTTGACGAGTGCGTACCCACCAGCCAGGCCGCCTTGGTTACAGAGCATTCGTCGTCGCCGAACTCGCCGATGGGCGACGACGCCGGTCTCATGATCGACGCGCGGAACCAGCCGCACTGCCATTCGTGGCGCCACTGCAGTGGGGAAGTGGCTGCGCGAATCGCCGTACACAGCCTGACTCCGTGACCACCTCCGCACGATACGACGAGCCGCCAGGTACGCATCCTGTGCGACCTCGACTACGACGAGGGCTTTCTTGAGTCCGTACACACCCCAGAACCTGCCGGGACCGCGCCCTGGCCGCTGCCAGAGTTCGGGCACTATGTGCTGGTATTCCTTGTCGCCGTGCATGTTTGGTGACGAATGCTTGGTGAAGTAGATTGCCAGTCGCTTTGGGTCACAGGCCCTAAGTCCGCTGAGCACGTCGATCGCGGTGCCGGCCAGTCGGTGCCGGGCCTTCTGCACGGGGTCGGGATGGTTGACAACCTGAGCCCATGTGTCGGAAAGCCATTGAGCGAAGCCGAGTCCCGAGCGGCCTGGCGACGTTGGTGGCGCCATCCACAGATGAATATGGGGTGCGCCCCGTCGTTGAAATTCCAACTTCCAGATGTAGCGGGCCGGCTCGCCGTACTCGCGTTGAAAGCGTTTGCGCCACAATGTCATGTGCCGTTTCACGCTGGCTCCAGTTGGCGTGACGGTTTCCCAGTCTCCGGGATAGGTGAGTGTCACCATGGCCGGGATTCGGCCGGATTCCACCAGTGGGCTGTAGTCGAGCTCGGCGAAGGTGCGGCACATTGCCGACCGCGACTTGCGAGACCATTCAGTGATGACGCTGCCAGTGCCGTGTTCATCGCCGCCCGTAGGGCTCCGCCGCGTCACAGACACGACGGCCTGATCGCTGTGTTCGGCTTCGCGTTCGAGGTCAGCTTTGATACGTAGCTTGGCATCGTCAACGTCGCATTGGTGGTGAACGACAGCTCGTTCGGCGGCTTTCTCGGTCCGAACAGGATTCGTCCAACCAAGCCGAACGACACCGGGGCCGATGGTGATGCGGAACCTGCCTGATTCCGGTTCAGTGCCTCGACGCCCGCGACTATGCGCCCACGCAGCCGCTGGTTCGAACAATGCCGCAGCGGCCGTGACCATCTCGGGGCTCGGGAATCGGAGCCCCAATGCGTCGATCGCTCGCAGCTCGCCGGTTGCGATTTCGTCGTCAATGGACTCGCGGACATTTTTGGCACATATAACAAGCCCGCCGGCCGTGTCCGAGTTGAGGCCCGGAGCCTCGGTTGACGTACGGCCGAACGCTGGCGCTCTCCCGCCCTGCGGCCTGGCGGCCTCGGGCGCTCGCGACCTACCGCCAACCGAGGTTCCGGTAGAACCGAGCCCAAACGGCGATTGTTCGGATGCCGATGTCGCGCTGTTTGTCGACGGTGTCGGTCCGTTGGCTGATTGTGCGATGCTGGGCATCGGGGTGCCTGCTCCCCGGAGCCGCCGAAGCTGCCCACGACGCACGCGACAGCACGAAAGCTCCTGGACAGGAGTGCATGCACCGTGTCCGGTTTATGTCCGTTCGTCGGACAGACTGAATACGTCAGCGCAGCTCAATGCGGCGCATATGACGCATAGACTCAGATAAACCGCAGGTCAGTGGCTATCTCGTCCGCCTGAAAAGCGGAAGGTCGCCGGTTCGATCCCGGCCCTGGCCACCATCAAGAAACCGCAGCTAGTCTGTGGTTTCGCTTCTCTCATCCAGCTCGTCTTCAAAGGGCAGTTGCCCGTTCAAGTGGGCCACTGGTGGGCCGTCGTGCTGAGCACTAGCAGTCGTCGATGGACGTGTAGAGTAATTGTCAATACCTGTGGATTGGTGTTTTTCAGGCGACCTCCGTTCCGGTCGGGGTGGCCGGGTTGTCGGCC
>NZ_JBJIAO010000082.1:0-2801 GCF_045310825.1 Mycobacterium sp. SMC-21
GGTCGCGTCCGAAAGTGGGTGTAAAAGCACCGGTCGGTTCGCAGCTTCGTGGGTGAGCATACGGGCTGGGGAACTCAAGTGACAGGCTCTTGCAGCTTGAGCTGGTGGTGTTGGGGATAACGGCGAGCGGGTTCGGTAGCTTGCTGCGGATGCTTTGGCGCGCCCAGGGCTGATGCGTAGGGCCGAGAGATGCTCAGCTGGAGAGGGTTTGGGCGGCGTCGGTCAGTGCGTTGAACGCGGCGTCGAGGCGGTCTTGGCGGCGGCGGTTGGGTTCGTGGTTGGCTTCGGCGGCTACGAACCCGATAAGCTCTTCGAGGTCGTCGGCATTGGTCAGTAAGGCAGCGCCGTTTGGGTGGGCGCGCATGCCGTACACCAGTCGCTCACAGTCGGGGTCAAGCAGCATCAGGTCGCGTAACACGGCGGCGGTCGTGTCGCTGACGATGACCTCCTTGAGGTCGCCGGCAACGCTGGAGCGGCGGCGGCGCAGGTCGTATGGGGAGTCTGCCCAGTTGCTGATCACCCCCTCGTCGTCGCAGACGCTGCACGACCATCGGATCGGCGCCGCCGTCTCGGCCGAGGCGATAGCGATGGTCATCCGCCCGGGGCAGCGCCTGTGGGCGGGGCGGCGCCGACACGGCAATGCCGATACCCACCGATCACCGACCTGGCCGGCGGTGCCCGCCCGGACAATGTCGCCCAGGTGTTGTGCCAGGCGGCGCGCGGGACCGGAAGCGTCGTGCGGCATGTCGAGGAAGTGATGCAGATCGGCGACCAACACGTCGCCACACTGTACCGGCGCCACGTCGCGGTGTTCTTGGGTACCGATCCTCGGGGACGCTGCCTACGATCATGGGTCGTGATGCTGCGATGTACCGCCAAGGTGTTGGCGCTGCTGAGGGCGCCTGAGCCGGCCATCGGCCAAGCCTGCGCGACCGACTGGTATGCCCACCTGGTCTGGATCGACCGACGCAAATGCCTGCTGGTGACCCACGCCGGGACCTTGTTCTCGGTGTTCATGCCGAACGTCACCGCCGCCGGGTTGCGCCCGATCGGCCCGCCGGTCGTCTCGGCGATCCAGGCCGCGTTGCACGTCGAGGGTCTGCCCGCCGATACGCTCGGCGATCTTGATCCCCAGCAGGTGGCCGTGGCCAAGACCGCCGACCGCCGCATCCTGGGCACGATCAACGACCTGGCGTTCACCACCGAACACGTCATCGCCACCGCTGGCGGCCTGGCCCGCTGCGACATCGACGCGCTGCACCACGGCCTGCATCGCACCATCAACAGCATCACCGGCTACATCCCACCGATCGACCTGGTCACCGCCAGCCGTCACCGAAACTGAGCCTGCCAAAGCGACACGGAGTTGTTACGCGGTGGCCGAGATGGGATCTGCGGGGTTGGTGCCGTTACTCGTGGTGGACGGTGTCAGCCGCAGTTCACGGGGTGGGTCCAGCAGCGATCGACGTAGGTCGTGCAGCAATCGGGTACCGACCGGTGTCATGGACAGCCCGCGCCAACCGGCCGAGGCCCGGTCGAGCACCGCCCATACCAGGCTAACGGCGCTGGTCTCGCCGGGGAATCGGCCGATGACCTTGGTCCGACGCTTGGTCTCCCCAAAGGAGCGCTCAATAAAATTCGAATGTCGAACGCGCCCATGGTGTTCGACCGGGAACCGCAGATAGGCAGTCAACCCAGCTTTGTCGGTGAGCAGAATGCGCATCGCCGCCGGATAGAGGTCGAAGTATTTGGCGGCGAACGCCTCGATCCGCTTGTCGATGATCTCAACGAGCCCAGGCCCCGGTTCAACCGTCAGATCGGCGGTATCGAAGATGGCCCAGTAGCCGTCGCGGACCTCGGCTTGCATCCCGGCGGGAATCTTCGCGAGCACGTTGCGGAGTCGATGAATAAGACATCTCTGCCGCAACGCTTTTGGGAAAATTTGTTCGATGGCTGCGATCAGGCCCTTGGCGCCGTCAGAGACAACCAACAGTGGACAACCCAGGCCGCGATCGCCCAGATCAGTCAGGAAGTCGGCCCATGCGTCGGTCGACTCGCCGGTCCCGGGCGCCAACCCGACGAACACCGGCTTGCCCTCGGTGGTGATGCCCCAGGCGGCCAGCACCGGCTCGGCCGGCGACCCCGGATGCATCCGAAAGAAGCTGGCATCCAAGAACAGGTAATCCAGCGTGATCTCGTCAAGTCGACGACGCGCCCACGCCTGGTATTCGGCTCGGATCGCCTTGCACACTTCCGAGACCGTGGATTTGGAGATCGCGGCCTGGTCGCCAAGTGTTTCGGCGAGGGTGGCCTGCACGTCGCGCACCGATAACCCGCGTACGAACGAGGCAATCACCAGCGTCTCCAAGGCGTTGGTTCTCGTCACGTGCTTGCCGAACAACCGCGACGCAAACGCTGCGGTGGTGCCACGCAGCTTCGGCCGCTCCAACGTAACCGGCCCAGTGGTGGTTTTCACCGTCACCTGTCGATACCCGTTGCGCGAGCCGCCGTTAGCGTCGGGACAGGCAGCAGCGCGTTGGTAGCGTTCGCGACCGAGGAACTCGGTGACCTCAGCCTCCAGGGCCGCCTGCATCAACAGTTGAGCGCCCAGCCGGGCAACCTCTTCAAGGATCTCCGAAAGCTCCCGATCCTCGGCAAATAGGGCATCGATTCTGGTGCGGATGCGATCGACGGCTGATACTCGAACAGGCACGGGCGTGACTCCTTCTTCGCAGACTTGCAGGTCGTGAAGCGGAACCTACGCCCGTGCTCCGTATTTACACCGCGTCCCGGACACGACC
>NZ_JBJIAO010000083.1:0-2769 GCF_045310825.1 Mycobacterium sp. SMC-21
GCGGCATGCCACCGACCTTGATTCAAGTCGGTGGTCGAGAAATGCTGATCGATGATTCGCGGACGCTCGGAAAGTATCTTCGAGCCGACGGCTCATCGGTCGAAATCCAGGTGTATCGAGGACAAATTCACGTTTTCCAGGCCATGTTCAGAGTTTTGCCCGAGGCGCGCGAAGCGATTGAATGTGCAGGTAGATTCCTCAAAGAAGCTGCGTCGAAATGAAAAGCGCCGAACTAGTGATTTGATGTAAATTTCAGTAACCTTTTGGTCTCTGTCGAAATATGGTGAAGGTTTCTTTCTAAACGGCATGGATGCGATCCGGTGCAGATTGTGGTGGGTGTCGGCGTTGCTGGTGTAGCTATGCCTCGTTCCTCGGAAAGTGTCGGTTGCGAGAGTTTGCCACCGTGGATTAGCCGGGCATGTCTGTAACTTTTGTCGGAATAACGCCTAATCTCGTGGCGGTCAGCGATATGGCATCAGTGCTACTACGCGATGCCAAATACATCGGTAGATCGCGGTCCCATTGTTGCGGAAAACTGACGCACGACGATGAGTCTCGCTATGCAAAGGTTTGAGGCAACTATTGCCGTGGTCAGCTTGGGCACTCTGTGCCCAGTCGGCGCCGCGCACCGAGCGGTGAAATTTCGGCGCACGCAGGCCGGTATCGACGTTCATGTAACGGATCCTGACTCGGAAACCAGGCGAGCGTGGGCACTTCTTGCTGGAGCGTCAGCTGGTTGGTCTGAAGTCCAGCCTGGCGGTGTCAGTCGAACGGCATGTGACGAGGCCGAGATTCAGCCGCCGCTGACGACAAAATATCATATCTGTCTAGATATTGACATTTACATCCAATATGTAAAAACTGGTGGCGAGTGCGGTCAAGGTACGCCGTGACTGGGAGGAGCTGTTGTGAACCCGCTTGTTGAGCCTGTGATTGAAGCCAGAAGGAGTCTGTCGTCCGTCCTGCTTGCGCCAGCGCCGAGTGTCGTTGACGAGAGTTGGCGTCGATGGAGCCGAGGCTGGCCGGTCTGTGAACTCGCTGTTGTGCCACCCGGAAGTGGCTTGAAACCGGTGCTCGGCGATCCAGGCCTGCCTCTTGTCGGTCATACGCTCGACTACATCCGATTCGGATCGGATTTCAGCCGAGAGCGCTACGACCGTCTGGGTTCTGTGTCGTGGATGGGCGCGTTCGGCACCAAGTTGGTCGTCATCGCCGGTCCGGAGGCCACCCGGCAGGCCTTCACGAGCGAAGCCAAGGCATTTTCTCAGGATGGCTGGTCCTTTTTGATCGACTCCTTCTTTCATCGCGGTTTGATGCTCATGAGCTTTGATGAGCACTTGATGCACCGGCGCATCATGCAGGAGGCGTTTACGCGTCCGCGCCTGACCGGATATGTCGAGCAAATGACCCCACGCGTTCGCTCAGCAGTACCCGCGTGGCCGACGGGCTCGTCGGCTCGAATCTATCCACTGCTGAAGGAACTCACCCTCGATGTAGCCACCGACGTTTTCATGGGTGGCCGCGGCAAGGAGGAGAGTGATGCTGTCAACAAGGCGTTCGTCGCTGCGGTGCGTGCAGCGAGCTCCCTTGTGCGTGTTCCGCTTCCGGGAACTAGATTCCGCGCCGGCGTGCGAGGCCGGCGCGTCTTGGAGGATTACTTTTTCAGGCATCTGCCGGCCGCGCGAGCCGGTGAAACGGACGATCTGTTCGCTGCTCTTTGTCAAGCCACCACCGAAGACGGGGAGCGGTTCTCCGACGAGGATGTGGTGAGTCACATGATCTTCTTGATGATGGCGGCTCACGACACATCGACGATCACCACTACTGCGGTCGCCTATTTCCTCGCCAAGAATCCGGTGTGGCAGGAGGCAGCGGCGGCGGAAGCCGAGTCCGTCGGTGACGGGTTACCAGACATCGAGGCCCTAGAGAAGATGGCGGTTATCGATCTCGTGATCAAGGAAGCGCTCAGATTGGTTGCGCCTGTTCCGTTGGTGATGCGCAAGACGGTTCGCGATGTAGCCATCGACGGATATCACATCCCAGTGGGCACCGTTTGTGCCATTACAGCTGCGGTGAATCACTTCGATCGAACGATCTGGAGTGATCCTGAGCGGTTCGATCCTTCACGTTTTGACGAGCCTCGGCGCGAAGATCAACACCACCGGTTCGCTTGGGTACCTTTCGGGGGAGGAGCGCATAAGTGTATCGGCATGCAATTCGGAACTCTTGAGGTCAAAGCGATCCTGCACCGGATGCTGCGGTCGTTCATCTGGACGGTTCCGGAGAACTATCAGATCCGGTGGGACAACACCTCGCTTCCTGTTCCGGTCGACGGACTTCCGTTGGAGATGCGACGCCGATGACTGACGATTACAGGCGTTATCTCGAAACCACGGAATTTCTAGATTGGCAACATGATGCGGTACGTGACTTCGTGTCGTCGGCGATCCGGGGCGCCTCTGACGACATTACGAAAGCGATATGCATCTTTACCGCGGTCCGTGACTCCATTTGGTATGACCCCTACACAGTCACCGATAACCGGGACGCGTATCGCGCCAGTACTGTCGCGACATCAGGACGCGCCTACTGCGTCCCGAAGGCCGTGCTGTTGACGGCAGCGTGCCGAGCGGCTGGAATTCCGGCGCGGCTGGGGTTCGCCGACGTTCGAAACCACCTCCAAACCAAGACATTGCGTGAGCGGATGGGTGGTACAGACGTCTTTGTCTATCACGGTTACAGTCTCATGTTTCTCAACGGTGCCTGGGT
>NZ_JBJIAO010000084.1:0-2690 GCF_045310825.1 Mycobacterium sp. SMC-21
GCCATCGTGGTGGATCATCTCGCTTCCCCCGCCAACCTTGCGGGATTCAGCGTGTCCAACACACGGGGTCAAGTCCCAACCTTCGATGGCCCCCATTGCGTCCTTCGGATCGTCTGGTGATTGCGCTCTCCTGGAGCCGGAATAAGGACCGCCGATACGACGCCGAATGCAGCGGCGCTTATGGCAAGCGCACGATGGGGGCGACAGACGGGCGAAGCTTTCAATTCAGGCAGGCGGACTCGCTCCTAGATTCAGCCGAACAACTCAGATCCCGACTTCACTGGCAACCACATCCCGGTTCCCAGGAGTGCGTCAACCAGGGCGACAGTCTTGCTCTCGTCTTGATCAAAGATGGATTTGTGCGCATTTGCAACGAGTCTCATCGTGTCTAGAAACGGAACTTTGCGCGCGATTGCTTCTGCCACAGCGGCGCGCTCGTCAATCACAGCAACGAGTTTGCGATGCTTCGCGCACGCAATCACCGCACATTCGCCCATGTGTTCTTTAGTGCCGCCTCCAAGCACTACTTTCACTTGCATCGCCGTCCACTCCTCATCTGAGGTTAGGAATATCCGACCGGCCCACGTCGTGGAACCCACGGTGGGCACGCCGACGTGCAGATTTCTAGCTGCATCGATTTCCAGTTCGACTTCACGCGGGATGAGCACCACACCCTGCGGCGCCAATGCTTGCAGGATGTGCCCGTATCCAGCCCGGCAGAAGTGAGTGAAAGTGCTGGTGTCCATCACCCACTGCGTGCCCTCAGTCACCGCCAACCGCGAATAGCTTTCGCACGCTATCGAGGGATTCTGCCTCCCGTTCCGGTAGGTCTTCGCGTTTCATTGTTCCGCGTAGCAACTCGATGGTTCGCGCTGCGGTCAGCCGGCCCGATGTGTAGCCCTCTACGCAAGCCGCTGCGAAACCCGGCGAGACGTAGGGACATTTTGGCTCGTCGTCCCATGACAACTTGAGTGCGACGTAATCGCCATGGCGAGGCTCTCGGTCGAGCAGGGACTGCCGCGTCTCGTACGAGATCAAACCTAGATTTCTCAGCTGGCTGACGACAGCTGACCAACTCAGCCTGAATATTGATCCCACCGCCAGGGCACGATCGCGAACACTCCACTCGTCGTGCTCGTTCCATATTTTTTGAACTCCCGCGCGTGGGGCGAGAAAATGGATGGCGAATGCGTTGATCATCTTCTCGTGATCGTCGCCAGTCGAGCCGTCGTACGCATCGCCACAAATCCAGTGGCCCAGTTCGTGTGCGAGCGTCATACGCCGTCTTCCGGATTTGGCTTCTCCGTTGACGACCGAAACCGCCAGCCCATCGCGAACCTCGACACACCCGCCATCTGGGCCGTTTTCCCCTAGCGCGGCGGCGTAGGTGACTAGGCCCACCCGCTCGCAAACGTCAGCTAGGTGGTAAATCGGGCCAGTGTCCAACTGAAGGCGATCGCGCACTCGCCGCGCTAGATCCTCAGCTTGAGAGAAGTCCTGAGGTGTCCGGACCTCTTGACTTCTGGTTACGGCCTGAAGCAAACCAAGATCGAACAACGTTTGCGCATCGCTGGCGAACACCTCTATCTCGTCGTCGAGGGCCTGTGAAGTCTCGTCTGAACGTGTGTTATCGGACCTGCGACTGACTACTGCCGGCAAGGGTTCGCTTACGAAAAAAGCTAGAGGTCGACGCAGGGCCTCTGCGATAGCCACCATCTCCGTCATAGCAAGCTTCCGCTCGCCTTTCTCGGCTCGACCCAGTGCCGTACGCTCCATTTTCACCATTTCGGCGAGCTTGCTCTGAGGTATACCGGCGTGTTCTCGCGCTCGGGCAACCCGTTGTCCAAGCGTCAGGTGGTCCATGTGTGGGATTTTCCCACACAAGGATCAAACTTGTCGAGGTTACGGGCCTTGACCTGGTTAAACACCCCGGGGAACGGCCCGGCCGGGCCGTGACTGTCTGAGCCGAAGGCCATCGCCAGCCTGAATGAGGATCCGCATCTGTGGGCCCGCACCCTCTACGACGAACTCAATGACCTCGGGTTCGAGCTTCGCGACGCTTAAATGAGTGTTTCCACCGAAGACGTCTAATCTCGGCGAGCCTCGCCATCCTCGCGGTGCGGAGGCCACCACGCGTCGCTTTCCTGGGGGGCAGAATATCGTCCGTCGACATTCGGTCCACCGCTTCCCGGAGTGCAAGAGGTGTGTGCTCGTCTGGTGCTGAAGCGTGGCGGTAGGCGACAGCCGCGATGTTCTTATGGGCGGGGAGAGGATGTCGGTCGGAGCCAAGTGCGCGCGACCGCGCGAGGTCAGCGTGTCGATGACTCGTTGGACTTTCGGGCGAATGTGCTTGCGGTGGTGGCCGCGAACCAGGGCGGGGTTCTATCGTTCGGCCATGGTTAAGAGAGCGCGAACCCGCCATTCGAACACCGAGCGAGAGCTGGCCAACATGGCCGATGGCGTGATTCTCACACGTGCACTGGCCGGTATTGCCGAGGTGAAGGTGTGGAAGCTTGAGACGCTATCGGCGGGTGGCGACGACATTGATGAGCTTGAGCGCGCCGAGGCTTCGGCGGAACTCACTAAGGCTCTGTGTACGTACGGCAAGCAGGTCGGAGCAATGATCAGAACCTGTGGATGAGCCTCGGCGAGGCGGCGTAGGAAAGGGCGCACCTTCCCGAGGATGATCT
>NZ_JBJIAO010000085.1:0-2381 GCF_045310825.1 Mycobacterium sp. SMC-21
CGGCAATGGCAACCGGCAGGGTCACCGCCGCATCGCCGAACCTGATTGGACGACCGTGCACCGCGAGCTCAAGCGCAAGCACGTGACGCTGTCGATCCTGTGGGAGGAGTACATCGCCGCCGAACCCGACGGATACCGGTACTCGCGCTTCTGTGAGCTTTACCGCGCCTGGGAGGGCCGCCTGTCGGTGACGATGCGCCAGGCGCACGCAGCCGGCGACAAGCTGTTCGTCGACTATGCCGGCGACGGCGTGCCGGTGGTGGTCGATCGTCTCACCGGTGAGCGCAGAATGGCGCAGATCTTCGTCGCCGTGCTCGGCGCCTCGAGCTTTACCTACGCGCAGGCGACGTGGACGCAGGGGCTCGCCGACTGGATCAGCGCTCATGTTGGCGCCTTCGCGGCGATCGGCGGCATACCGGCGCTGCTGGTGCCTGACAACACCAAGGTCGCGGTCATCAAGGCGAGCCTGTACGACCCGCAGATCAATCGGACCTATGCGGAGATGGCGGCGCATTACGGCACCGCCATATTGCCGGCCCGGCCGCGCAAGCCGCGCGACAAGGCCAAGGTCGAGCAAGCCGTCCTGATCGTCGAGCGCTGGCTGCTCGGCCGCCTGCGTCATCGCACCTTCTACAGCCTGGCCGAGGTCAATGCGGCGATCGGCGAGCTGCTCACCAGGCTCAACGAGGAGCGGCCGATCCGGCGGCTCGGCGTGACGCGCCGCCGGCTGCTTGAGGAGGTCGATCGGCCGGCGCTCAAGCCATTGCCGGCGAGCCCCTACGTACTCGCCGAATGGCGGATCCGCCGCGTCAGCCTCGATTACCACGTCGAGGTGGAGAAGCATTACTACAGCGTCCCGCATCGCTTTGTGCGCGCCGAGGTCGAGGTGCGGTTCACTGCCCGCACCGTAGAGATCTTCCACAAGGGCGAGCGGATCGCCGCGCATCAGCGCATGAGCGGTAATCACAAACACACCACCGTGCCGGAGCACATGGCCTCCAGCCATCGGCGCTACGCCGGCTGGACCATCGCGCGCATCCGACAGGACGCTGCCGCGATCGGGCCGGCGACCAGCGCTTTGTGCGACCTCATTCTCGACGAGCGCTCGCACCCCGAGCAAGGCTTCCGCGCCTGCCTCGGCATCCTCAGGCTCGCCGGCTCCTATGGGCGCGGACGGCTGGACGCCGCGGCTGCGCGGGCGATCGACATCGGCGCGCGCACCTACGGCTCGGTCAAATCGATCCTCGCCAACAATCTCGATCGGCGTCCCGCTCATCAGCGCTCCGCGGACGATGCGCCGATCCTGCATGCCAACATCCGCGGACCGCGCTACTACAACTAGGAGACCATCCCTTGCTCACCCATCCGACCCTCGACCGCCTCAACGCCCTCGGCCTCCACGGCATGGCCAATGCCTTCGTCGATCTCGAAGCAACCGGCGAGGCCGCAAGCCTCGGTCACGCCGAATGGCTCGCGCTGCTGCTCGAACGTGAAGCATCACTGCGCCACGATAAGCGGCTCGCCACCCGCCTGCGCTATGCGAAGCTGCGTCAGCAAGCGTGCGTCGAGGACATCGACTACCGCACCCCGCGCGGCCTCGACCGCCCGCTGTTCGCCAAGCTTGTCGAGGGCCGCTGGATCGATGACCATGCCAACCTGCTGATCTGCGGCCCGGCCGGCGTCGGCAAGAGCTGGCTCGCCTCGGCGCTCGGCCACAAGGCCTGCCGTGACAATCGCTCCGTGCTCTATCAACGTGTTCCGCGGCTGTTCGATGACCTCGCTCTCGCGCGCGGCGACGGTCGCCATCCGCGCCTATTGCGCGGGCTCGGCCGTGTCGATCTGCTGATCCTCGATGACTGGGGGCTCGAGCCGCTCGACGCTGGTGCCCGTCACGACCTCCTGGAAATCCTCGAAGATCGCTATGGTCATCGTTCCACCATCGTCACCAGCCAGCTCCCCGTGGACCAGTGGCATGTGCTCATTGGAGATCCTACCTATGCCGACGCCGTGCTCGATCGCCTCGTCCACAATGCCCATCGGCTCGACCTTACTGGCGAGAGCCTGCGCCGAACCCGGCAATCCGCCCGAAAGACCTGAGCCCGTGACGCTGTGGACATGCCGCTGCGCTTGGACAACGCCAAGGCGTTGCCCACATGCCCACAGCAAACGCAACAGAAACACAACAAGCTCAAGCCGCGATTCCAGTTGACCGTGCGGCTTGCCCAATGCCAGAGAACCTCAGCAGCTAGAACGCCTCGCCCCCGGGCGAGATCAAATCGGAGAGGTGGGCGACATCGTCTCGGAATCCCCGGGCGACTTCATATCGGTACACCCGGGCGACTTCGTCGGAATCCGCACATATTTTTATACATGTAATAATT
>NZ_JBJIAO010000086.1:0-2287 GCF_045310825.1 Mycobacterium sp. SMC-21
TCACCCACTACATCGCCCGATCCCTACTCGAAACCGGCGGATTCAGACCCCAACTACACCGTCAATCATGAAGAGCCCGATATTGGAATGGTCTTCACTGAAGATGAGAAGACCAGGATTAGCAAGGAAGGGTCGTTTGACACCTATCTGCGCCACCATCCTGAGCACTACTTAGCGTTCCGTGAGAGTGGCGAACTCAGCGATTCAATTGCTGAAGGTTATTGCCGATGGAGACACCCAGATCGAGTTTACGATTTCTTGAGCTCTAACGCGCTTGACCAGGAATGGTTTAAGTGGGGAAAGATATCGATCCGAAACTACCTCGGCAAAGTATGTCAGAGTCACGGCTACCCAGCCGATGATTTGAAGAGCGATGAATTCACGTCTGATTTCCTCTTAGGGGAATGTGATCTTCGTTTCTGCGCAATAATCTTGAGGATAGCGGACATTCTTGACTTCGATAATTCTCGGTCGCCCGACAGCATCTATCGGGCGCTTGGTATAGGAATGCGGGCAGACCCTCGAACCGCTGAGAGCGATATCGAATGGCGTAAACATCTAAGTTCGGAAGGATTCAAATTCGGAACGAATCGAGACGGGAGTAGGTCTCTCCAACTGCAGTGCGGTCCCGACAATCCGGCCGTGGAGAGCGACGTGCGAAATTTCATCGATGTCATCGACCAAGAGCTGGCATTTTGTCAGCGGATAATTAGATATTGTTCTGATCGGTGGTCAGATTTTGTGTTGCCAACCAAGGTGGATCGGCGGGGCATCATCAGTCAGGGTTATAAATATGGCGAATTTAGGTTTGATTTCGACCGCGAATCGATTCTAGAGCTCTTCATGGGTGAGCGCCTATACGGTGATCCTCTCGTGTTCATTCGAGAACTCATCCAAAACGCGATAGACGCCACTCAAGCGCGGAGTTTGATATCGGGCACCAATTCGGTTGATGCAGGGTGGGAGATAAACTGCTCGAGTTGGACAGACAAAGACGGCCGGCAGTGGATCCGGATCGATGATAATGGCATCGGCATGAATCAGTACATCGTGGAGAATTTCCTCTTGAAAATCGGTCGATCGTACTATTTATCCAAGGAATTCCAGGCCGACGTTGTCAGAACGGGGATAGTGGAAAAACCGTCAATTGTGTCCATTGGACGATTTGGTGTAGGTCTTCTTTCAGTCTTCATGGTAGGCGACCTTGTCGAGCTGTCGACCCGTCGACAGCTTGCTGATTCTCGAGTTGACGCCCCTCTGCGGATGTCCTTCAATGAACTGTCTGGCTTTGCGATCGTTCAAGAACCGCCTGACACGCCACATCCATTTCCTGGCCCCGTAGGACCCGAATTCGGGTACAGATCACAGCCCGGCACTTCGATAGCGGTACGCATTGATCCGCGTAAATTTAGCCCGGTTATTCACCTTGATCAATTAGTACGATCGCACCTGCTCGGCACCGCCGTACCCGTTCGGGTCAACGGCAACTTGATCGAGGATGGTCGGCCAACGTCCTGGAAAGACGCGCCTACGCAATCATTCGACGTGCCAGTGCAATGGAATCTTGAGACGGTACTGGAAACACTGCGCGGCCAGTTAGATGCCGAGTTGCCACAGGATATCATTGACGGAATTCTCGACATTAAAGTTCGTATCACCACATTCAAGATCGATCCCGCGATTACCATCGAAGGACTTAGCGGACGAGGATTCGTCGTTTCTGTGGACGCCCGCAAGTTGACGGCCGCAACAAAGAGTTTGGCGCTGAGTCAATTTCCCGGTTTCAAGAACTTCGAGGAATGGAACAGTCTTTCGGGCGCGAGCCGAATGGTTCAAGAGAGTATGTTCAAAGTTGCTTTCGATTCTACTGTGTATTTGAGGCCAATTGGCGTGCCTAATCTCCCGCTATCAAACCTAAAATTAAATTTCTTCGATCGTCACTCTTCCGTTTCCCGCTTAGTAGCCGCGCTGCGTCAGGAACTTCACGGAGACATCGAAGAAGTGGGAATTGAGGAGTTGAGGCTTAAGGATGACGTCGAAAAGATCTATGGAAGTCAAGGCGAATCCGGGATAATAGGAGAACTTCGGGGTGTCGTTGATTGGCAGCAGGTATTAGACCGAATCGGCTTTCATGGTAATTCGTTACACGCCTGGAGCCATAACGGCGTTCGACTTCCACGGCCAAGTACATCTTCGTACTGGATGGAGTATAGGGGCTCTTCATGATTGAGGGTGTAGAACGGTCAGCTGCTGTCGGCCTGTGATTGGGGTGTCTGGTTGGCTGGGT
>NZ_JBJIAO010000087.1:0-2261 GCF_045310825.1 Mycobacterium sp. SMC-21
GGCTCTTCGCAGTTGAGGGTGTAGAGGTGGTCGGCGCGTCGTTGCCTAGGTAGGGGTCGAGGTCTTCCGATGATGAAGGTTCGTACACGCCTCATCCGAAAGACCTCGACGTGCCTGACGCTACCGGTCGGGCGGGCTTCGCCTGCGCTGACCTGACCACTTTCTGCCGCCTTGACGAGCTCGGGTTGGAGGTGACCGGCCAACAGCTCGCTGCCGGTCGGGCCGTGCTGGCGTGCCGGGTCGCCGATGACGATCGGTGGTGCCGCCGCTGCGGCGAAGAGGGCGTTGTGCGTGACAGCGTGACCCGCACGTTGGCCCATGAACCGTTCGGGTGGCGGCCCACGACCTTGCTGGTCACGATCCGCCGCTACCGCTGCGCCGGTTGTGCTCACGTGTGGCGCCAGGACACCAGTAGGGCGGCCGAGCCACGGGCCAGGTTGTCCCGGCGTGCTCTGCGCTGGGCGCTGGAAGCCCTTGTCTGTCAGCACTTGTCGGTTGCCCGGGTCGCCGAGGCGTTAGCGGTGTCGTGGAACACCGCCAACAACGCCGTGTTGGCCGAAGGTCAGCGGGTGCTGATCGCTGATCCGGCCCGCTTCGACGGCGTGGCGGTGATCGGCGTCGATGAACACGTGTGGCGGCACACCCGCCGCGGCGACAAGTACGTCACCGTCATCATCGATCTCACCCCCGTGCGTGACGGGACCGGCCCGGCCCGGCTGCTCGACATGGTCGAGGGCCGGTCCAAGAAGGCGGTCGCCGACTGGCTGGCCCAGCGCCCGCAGGACTGGCGTGACGGCGTGGACGTCGTTGCCATGGACGGCTTCTCCGGCTTCAAGACCGCCGCCACCGAAGAACTCCCCGCCGCGGCGACGGTGATGGACCCCTTCCACGTGGTCCGCCTTGCCGGCAACGCCCTCGACGAGTGCCGCCGCCGCGTCCAGTTGGCCACCTGCGGGCACCGTGGCCGCAGCACCGACCCGCTCTACCGATCCCGGCGCACCCTGCACACCGGAGCCGATCTGCTCACCGACCGGCAGAAAACCCGACTGACCGCACTGTTCACCATCGACGCCCACGCTGAGGTCGAGGCCACCTGGCACATCTATCAACGCACTGTGGCCGCCTACCGCGAACCGGACCGCCGCAAAGCCCGCACCATGATGGCGGCGCTGATCACCACGCTGAGCACCGGGGTTCCCAAGCCGCTGACCGAACTGATCACCCTCGGACGGACCCTGAAGAGACGCGCCGCCGACGTCTTGGCCTACTTCGACCGCCCCGGCACCAGCAACGGGCCAACCGAAGCAATCAACGGCCGCCTCGAACACCTGCGCGGATCCGCGCTGGGCTTCCGCAACCTCACCAACTACATCGCCCGGTCACTGCTCGAGACCGGAGGCTTCCGAACCCAGCTCCGTCAACCTCGGCAGTGAAGAATCGTCAACGCGTGCTCAACGCGGCCAGAGCGTCATTGGTCTCGGCCACCGAGAAACGATCGGGGTGCCAGCCCCGGGGCAGCCAGTCCCTCATCTCCTGCGCACCCAGCCCCATCGGCGTTGCCCGCGGGTCGTACCCGCCACGAACCCACGCAGCCAACTCCTCGTAGCCACCCAGGCCCCCACAATCCTCCGGCGGGCAGGCCATCTTGCCCGTCAGACACACCGGAACCGGGGGCGGATCATCGAAAACGTCTTCGACCACCAGCACGTGCTCCCATCCGTCGCCGAAGTCGTAGTCATAGAACAACCGCTCGCCCTTACCGGAGACCACCTGATCCAGGCGCACACCGTCCTCGACGACACCCTCGTCGCCTTCGCTGAGATCAAACCCGGTCACGAAGTAAGCACGGGTACGCCGATCCGCCCCAACACCGAACTTATGCAGATGACCGTCCTGCCAACCCATCGCAACCTGCAATACGACATGCAGCTCATCAAGCATGAGGTCACCCGGCAGGACCAGACGACGCCAGATCGGCGGCTTGGCGTACATCAGGTCCAACCGCACCCGAAAACCCCGCACACGCTCCGGCACCGCCCGCACCTCGGGCACCGGCTCATCGAGCACCCCCGCGAACACGTCCCGACCAGCATCGGCCATCAACTGTTGCAGCAACACCAGATCCACACCACCCCCGGACACTCCGCTCTTCCTCTTACTCTTCCGCTTCTCCTCCGGCACACACCCAGCCAACCAGACACCCGATCACAGGACCAACCGAAAGCAGCTGATCGTCCCTACACCGTCAAGTGCGAAGAGCC
>NZ_JBJIAO010000088.1:0-2233 GCF_045310825.1 Mycobacterium sp. SMC-21
GGTCGGTGAAAGTCGGCCCGGGACGCGGTGACAACCGTTGGGGCTGTTCCGTTTTCCCGGGCCGCTTCCCGAACCCGGCGTGCACCTTTCAATGCACCGGGCTCTCCACAAGACCCGGTCAGGCTGCTGTGGTGTCCTCCTCGTCGGTCGGCCAGGGCGAGGGAATGACCGCACCGCGGTAGCGGTAGCGGGTCGTGCCGATCTTCTCCAGATCGATCAGCACACGGTCCTCGGTGGCTGGCCACCAGCCGCCGCCGCAATATTGGCGGCGCAGGTCTTTCCAGGTCGACTTGCGGTGTTTTCGTCGGAGCCAGCGCCACACCGTCTGCCACGTGTAGTGACTGAGGTAGGAGAAGGTCGCCGAGGACACCCCGGCCCGGAAATAGCCCGCCCATCCCTGCAGCGTCGCGTTGATGCGGCGCAGCAGGTCATCGAGCGGCTGGTTGAGTTCAACTGTTCGGCGCAGCGTCTTGATCTTCCGTTTGACCGCCAACACGGCCTTCGTGGACGGATGAACATAGACGTAGCTGCAGCTGGTGCCCCGCTTGCGGCGACGCTGGATGCGCCACCCGAGGAAGTCCAGCCCCTCGTCGATATGGGTGATCAGGGTCTTGTCCGGTGCCAGACGCAACCCCATCGTCGCCAACACGGCGGCGATGTCCTCCTGTAGTGCTTCGGCGTGGGCTCTGGTGCCCCGCACCATCAGACACCAGTCGTCGGCATAGCGGACCAGCCGAAAGTTCGGCTGCCCGTGACGAAGTCGTCGAGCGCGCTCAACCGAGCCGGTAGCCGGACCACCCGGCAACCCGGCAATGTGTTCATCGAGCACCGACAACGCCACATTGGCCAACAGCGGCGAAAGAATCCCACCCTGCGGAGTTCCGGCGGTGCTGTCCGCCAGCAGGCCGTCCTCGGTGAGGATGCCCGCCTTGAGGAACGCCTTCACCAACCCCAAGACACGGTTGTCACCGACGCGTCGACGCACCCGCCCCATCAGAGCGGTGTGGTCGATCTCATCGAAACAGGCCTTGATGTCTCCCTCAACAACCCAGTCATAACACCGGGGACGTGTTGCGAGATAACGCACTTCGGCCACCGCATCATGAGCGCGGCGCTTCGGACGGAAACCGTAGGAACACGGCAGGAAATCCGCCTCAAAGATCGGCTCCAACACCAACTTCAACGATGCCTGGACCACCCGATCGGCCACGGTGGGAATCCCCAAGCGGCGCAACGCACCACCGGTCTTGGGGATCATCCGCTCGCGCACCGGCAACGGGCGGAAACTGCGGTCCTTCAACTGCGACCGCAGTTCATCGAGGAACACCTCGATGCCCTGCCCGGCAGTGATGGACGACGCGGTGCGCCGATCCACCCCGGCCGTGGCGGCACCCTTATTCCCGCTGACCCGATCCCACGCCACCAACACGAACGCGGGATCGGCGACGAGGTTGAACAGATCGTCGAACCGGCGATCAAGATCATCGCGTGCCCAACGGTGCAGCTTGGTCTGGATCTTCAGTACCCGTTGCCGCGCCAGCATCAGCGCCAACTCCAGCTCGTCGGTATTCACCGGCGACATAACTTCCTCTCCTGACCTTCCAGTTTCCGCACTGCATGTCTTGCTGGCCCCCTTCGCCCTGTGACCGCCTTTCTCGGTCTCCACGACGGGCACGTCACCGCCCGCGACTACTACGAGGCCTCCGCCCCACCCTGAAATGCGGTTCCTTGACTCCGAACCCGAGTCGTCACACCCGCCCCGACTGGCTGCCGGAAACGAAATGAGCGGTCCCGCAGGGTGGTTCCCACGTTCACCAGGTCATCGATTGGTCAGGGAGGCGCCCAGCTCTACTCCGGCAGCATCGCCACGGCTACGCCGCAGGCCTTCACCGTGGCCTCCCCACCGCTGGAACTAAACGGCTTCGGAGTCAAACCCCACCCGCTCGGGTTCGTGCACTGCACACCGGCCCATATCCACCAGATTGGAGCCGGCTTCGCGGTTACGGAGCGTCTGACACTGGTTCGCTTACGCTGCACCTTCTGACCTTGCTCGACAAGCCCGCACCGTCTGGCAGTGCCGGCACGGCTTGCCTTCTCGGGACCGCTTGCCACCGATCACCGTCGTTCCCGGCGATCGGCTGCCCCGATGCTTCCTCAGGCCGCTGCGACGACCCGAAGGAGACGGTCTCTCACCGCCTCTCGATATACCCAGCGCCTCGTGGCGCACAGCTCC
>NZ_JBJIAO010000089.1:0-2042 GCF_045310825.1 Mycobacterium sp. SMC-21
GCAGGATCGATTTTCTTCGGCATGCTGCTCATCCTTCCGGACTCAAACAGCAGCGGCATCAAACCTGGGGCGGTTCAACCCGGCTGAAACTCGTTCTGGCCGCCTGGAGGGCCAGTGCCAGCGTTCGATGCTGCGAATCCGGAGAACGTGCCTCGTATGCGTCAAGGTTTGCGCAACGTACCGGGGCAGGGCTAGGGGGAATCGTGGGGCGGCGTGGGTTCCACACCGACCTCAACAGGCGCAATGCCCGTGTCGACCTCGAAGTAGATAGAGCTACCGGGCTCCTCGGTCCCAGGAAACCTGACGTTCACCTTGTAGAGGCCGACTTTCGTCACGGCAATCGGTGAGATGTCAACGACGATCGCCGCCGTCGCAGCCCTTAGATCGGCCCCCGGCCGTATTTGGGACGCGACCCCTCCCTCGACTCGACCGAAGACCTCGTCTTCGTCTGGGGACGTGATCGTAATCTCGATCGCTATCTCGGAGCCGCTCACGTAGTCAATGGGCAGTTCAATCATGGCGACGAGCGTCAGGCCGAGGGGGGCCGGGAAGATGGGGCGGCCGATGCGGTTTACGCCACCGTTGAGCATGCTCACCAAGCCGACACTGGATACCGTCGCGTGCTCACAAAGGGTCAGAACGATAACCCTCACTTTAGGTCCGCCTCAGTAACTAATTCGGGGTTGACCTCACCCATGGTCAGGGCATTAATTGGCGCGTTGCTAAGGAACGGGTCGTAGTGTCCTCCCGCTGCGTTTAAGGCGCGGGTGCCGGTGATCAGCTGGCCACCGTATTCGTTGAGCTGGCTGGTGCCCCACGACCTAGTCGATTCAGCGCTCTTGATAGCGTTGATGATAACGATCGCGTTTGCGGCGTTGATCACGGTCTGAGATGTGTTGCTCTGCGGTGTAACCCATTTGGCGCCGGGAGCGTACGGCGTTTCGCTGTCTTCAACAGTGAGTTTGGCGCGAACTCCGAGGGCCTCCATCATTGCGGCGAAGCTTCGTAGCGTCAGATTTCGACGGCCACTCAGTCTCTGGCTTATCTCGCTGGGACGAACGTCCAAGCGCGCGGCGAGTTGCTTCTTGTTGACCCCAGCACGCTCCATCGCCTCATGAACCGCTTCGCTTGCCTCGACGACCAATCGTTCGCCGGCAAGTAACGACCTGTACTCGCGTGAGTTCCGCGATCTCATAGTTCTCCCCGCTTATGCTGGCCGAAGATCTTCACTGCCTTCTTTATCTCCCGCTTCACCTTGCTATCGTCCGGTCGCTTGCGGCCGTGGGTTGCGGTGAAGTCCTTCCCGTCTCGGAGCATGTACAACCGGTAACCCGGTCCTGCATGGACTTTTATCTCGAAGACAGCTTCATCGAGGAATCGCCACTGTCCAGTTGCGCGAAGGTGCCCGATCGTGCATAGATGGGCGAACCTTGCTTCGAATCCGGCGAATGCGATGTCGTCCAGACCGTCCAGCCACTCCTCGACCTCACAGACGCCCTCCTTCGTCTCCACCGCGTACAACGTCAACGCTTCGCCCTCGAAGATTATTCGACGTTGTGAAGTCATATCTTCACTTTGCTCCAAGTGTAGATCGTGAACGGACGACCGTCACCGTGCCCCCAAGATTGAAACCGTAATCTACCTGCGGTTAGCCGGGCATCAGTAAGTATCGGGGTAAATCCGGCCGCGTGGGCTGCCGGTGTATCGCGAGGCGGACGTACCCAAGGCTTTTGTGCATTGTGCTCGCAGCGATTGCCGGATCCGCCCATGCAGAAAGAGTGCCCCGCTGCTAGCAGTTGTCGCGGTACACGTCGGCGACGTCCGGGCCCTCGGCACGCAATGCGAGAAGGATTCGCGACATGTCGCCGTGCCGCCTTCTCCGTGTCGCCCTCGACGTGTTGTTGCGGCCCGCGGCCCCGATGTTGTCCCACTCGACCCGCCATAGTTCGGTGCCGGCATGCGAGGTGGGCTTGACCCTGTTTGGTGGACACAGGGTCAGGCGGCTTGTGCCGTCTGATTGATCCGGTTTTCAAACTCGACGG
>NZ_JBJIAO010000090.1:0-1969 GCF_045310825.1 Mycobacterium sp. SMC-21
CGGACTCGGCACCGACCGAATCAACTGGAACGGAGGTCGCCTGAAACAAGCCGATCCACAGGTATTGACAATTCCTCAGCCTTGCATGTCGGGAGCTTCAGCTGGCTACGGACGCTGTGCTCGGCGTGTGCTGTCACACACAACTTCGGCCTGGTCGGAGAAACTGTCGAGGAACTCACCCCGGAGATGCGTGGCGTCTGGCGGGTGACCACGCGCGGAAGCGAGCACATCTGGGATCTGAACCGTGGCCGATACACGCGTCTACCGGGTCCGGGCAGTGGGTCGGGGCCCATGCTTGGCGACGGCGATTCCAATCGGATTACACAGGTCGTGCGATGGCCACGGGTCGGCGATCGATCACATGTCGCTTTCGAGTGGGATGACGCGAGTGACCAGTGGAGGATAAGCAGCTCCATCTCGAAAATAGAGCGAATCTATTGATCGTGGCTGTGACCGCTTCCACTCCGTCCGACGCTGAGTCCGCATTCGAAACCGCCAGCGTCGCCCTATATGAGGTCCGTTATTCCGAAACTCGCGGGATCTAGGGAGTTACGTGTCATGGAGATCGATGTGGAGGCTGCGATAACGCTCGTCGTGGAAGAGATCGCCTACAAGGCCCTGATCCGGCAGTCCCGGGCACGACTGAACGCCATCGAAGAAATGCGCGACGCCAAACAACTGAGCTTGGCTGGCAAGAGTCAGAGAGAAATCGCCGAAGTCCTTAGCACCACCCAATCACGCGTGCATCGGATCCTGCGCGGCGCCAAGGCATTAGGCAAATCCGCAACGCCCGAGGAGTTGATTCTTCGAGCCATCGTCGACGGGACTGCGCGCGAGCTGCTGGTTAAGGACCTCAGCACCATGCATTACACCTTCGCGACGTTCGCGCCGTACCCACACCACGGATCAATCCCGGGAACCTGGAACCAGGTTGGCGCCGCGCATGTGCTCGGCTTCCTCAGCGACGAGGAATACGAGGAAATCTGTGCCGCGGTCAGACCACCAGTTCCGTAGCCAGGTCTCCATATCGCTTTCCCTCCTCGATTCAAGTCCAAATGTCCCTATTCACAAGGGATGGAGAAGACACTGGATGGTCTGTTTCATTTCTCTGCAAACGAGACATGGCCAGCAATGGCGGCCTTATCGAACAATTTTGTTCAGTCAATCGGTCCGACCGTTTGGGAGAACCACTCTCCGTGCTCAGACCGCCAGCTGACTCGGACAAGGAACTCTGCTCGGTCCGTATCGACGGCATTATCCGGGGCGCTTTGAGAAGCTCCATATGCGCCGCGGGACGCACCCGGCGCCAGTCGTTGGTCGAAGCAGAAATTCACATAGCACGGGACTTCCGAAGTCGAGGACAGCCGACCGGCGCGAAACGGCGGAACGCACTGAGCTGTCCCGACGACTCGGTCATATGCCGTCACGCTGACCTCGTAGGCGACACCCTCCCCGAGGTTGGCAACGTATGCGTGGCGGCGGTCGGCATCCCATCGCCCGGCATGCCAGCTCACAACGGATTGGTTTGGCCCTGCATTAGCAGCCAAACTCGCTTGCTGCTTAGACCGCCTTTTGTACGCGACCACCCAGAGCAGTAGGAGCGCAACCACTGCTGAGAGCAGTGACGCAACCGCCATCCCAATGCCCATGTGGCGGATCGTAAACCGCAGCCAGGCACAGATGAAAGAGAACTCTCAACAGGTGCCGCACCACGATACAAGTAGCGCCTGGCGTGAGACAGGAACTGAGCAGTCTCGCTTCTTTACAAATGAGACAAGGGCATGACCAGCGGTTGACCAGCATCAAACCCATTTATTGCAGGTGTTGCGATCGCTGGCGCCGTTGCTGTTGCCGGCGGGGTTGCTCGGAGTACTGGCGGCTAGGCCGCCAAGTGAATCGCCCCGAGTTTGATGCACACCTTCTTTCGAGGGAAGGTTGTTCGCATCATGCCGAAGAAGTACGACGAGGA
>NZ_JBJIAO010000091.1:0-1892 GCF_045310825.1 Mycobacterium sp. SMC-21
CCACTATGATGGGCACCATCGTGATGTCGCGGATCGCGGGCAATGGCGAGATGTCCGACGAGATCCTGAGCGCGGGCCGCGAGGCGACGCTGGGACGCGCCGCTGCGGCGAAGGCACCTGCGAAGAAGAAGGTGAATTAGGCAATTCGCTTCCCCAACGTCGTCCCGGCGAAGGCCCTAGGGCATGCACAGATCTCTGAGGGACCATCCAGCGGCTGCGGCGTGGAAGTATTGCAGGCCGTGTTTCATAGTGATGGGGCCCGGCGGTTTGGACGATGGATAGCCGTCCCAGCCGCCGAGCCGGCCGATAATCCAGGCGGCCCAAGCGAGGCTGTCAGGCGGGTGCGGGTTTCTCAGCCGCTTGCTTTGGGCTTCGAGGTTGCGATTGAGGGCGGCAAGTGTAGCGACTTCCCCAGCATTGAAGGCAATTCGGACAGACTGGTTGTCGCGACCATCGCGCGCCTGCACAAGCTGAAGGGAGATGACTGCCGCCTTGGCCGCGATCGCGACCAGCTTGAGAAGCCGCTCGGCGGTCCCGATCTGACTGTCTTCGAGCTTGAGGCCTTGTGTCTTCAAGATGCGGAAGAACTGCTCGATCAGCCACCGCCGCTTGTACCATTCGATAATGCGCCAGGCCTCTTCTGCATTCGTCACCGGATGCGTGGTGAGCAGCCGCCAGTGCAGCGGCTCGATCCCGGCCTGCGGCTCGATCTCGCGCACATCGACCAGGATCAAGGGTAGGCTTTTCGGCAGATGGCGCAGGAACTTGGTTTGCGGTCGGGCCAGTTCGACGGCGCCGAAGCGCAGATCGAGAAGCGCAGCCCGCTCAGGCCGTTGTGCTCGCGCAGGCAATACGATGGTCCGTTGTTCGATGCTGGTCATGGCCTCGCTGGCCGCATACAGGCCACAGCCATCCGCCAGCTTGCGATCATGCATGCTCCGGGCAATGACGTGGAACTGGTGTTCTGCGGCGCAGGCGTAGAGCGCGAAGATGTCGCTCTCGCGGTCGCCCAGCATGGTCACCATCGCAGCCTTCGCCAACAGCGGCTTGGCTGCCAGAGCGGTCGCGATCCAGCGTTGCGATTCTTTGTCCTTCAGATCGCGATTGTCGTGCGAGACGGTGCGGCGGCCCTGGCGGGTCCAGATCTCGCCGTGCAACAGGCCAAGGCAGCAGCCGCTTTCCGCGTCTGCGGCCAGCATCGGGTGCAGCAACACCCCGCGGGTGTTGCCATGACCGATCTCGCCCAAGCCACGCCGGTTTTGTGCCTTGGTGGCAAAATTGATCTCGCTGGTATCCTGGATCGCCAGCACATGGCGGCCTTCGGCCGCCATTACCGTACCATCGCTCCAGCTTTCGATTATCCGCGTCGTCGTCACCTTGGCATTGCCGAGAAAGCGGTTGAAGCGCACCTCCCGGGCACGCATGCCTCCTGCCAGCCGTCGCAGGCAGACATCCTTGCCCGCGACCATGCATTCGACGAGCGCCGCCCCCCTTTATCGAGGCGGAGATCCCCGAACCGACCTAATGACCAGTCAATTTGCGCCAGCATGTCGACACCTCCGCCAAAGCCGAAGTGCCGCAATATGAATCACACGAAATACCGATTCGGGAATCCCCACCCAACTAGATGTGTGCATGCCCTAGGGCGAAGGCCGGGACCCATAACCACAGGGTCGTGTTGTTGGAGGTGCTGGGGCCCCAGCCTTTCCTAACGACGACCTCCTGTGGTTATGGGTCCCTGCTTTCGCAGGGACGACGGCGGAGCTATTGACGGCTACTTGTCGCTCAGCACATCGCCGAACAGCGCCCAGGACTTGCCGTCGAACCGCGCCATCTGGATCTGGCGGATCGGCGTCACGTTGTCGGACTCGGTCTGCACCTTGATGCCCGGC
>NZ_JBJIAO010000093.1:0-1502 GCF_045310825.1 Mycobacterium sp. SMC-21
ATTGTATCCTGGCCGGAAGCCGCCGTCGGCCATCTTCATGACGCGGGCGTCGGGGTCCGTCGTAGAGGCGCGCGGCTCCTTCGGCGTCTTGCCGTTGTTGCGCTTGTCTTCGCGCGCCTGGCGCTGCCGCTTGATCTCGGCGAGCGCGGCCTGCGCTGCCTTCAGGCGTTCGGTGCGCTCACGCGCCGCTCGCTCCTTGGCCGCCTTGATGCGCTGGTTGCTGGCATCGGAGCGCGCCTCGACCTCGCGTTTGAGCTCCGCCACGATCGTCTGCGCGGTCTCCAAATGGTGATCGAGTGTCTGTTCTCGCCGGAACGAGGCGGCCCCGGCGCTCGCCCGGATCCGCACGCCGTCCTGCGCCAGCTTGCTGAGGTCGACCAGGCCCACCTCCGCCAAGGCCGCAAGATGTTCGGCGAGCAGCCGATCGAGCAGATCGGCGCATCCGACCCGGAAGTCCGCCAGCGTATGGTAGTTCACCGAGACCCCGCCACACAGCCAGCGATAGACATCGTGGCTCTCGCACAGCCGCTCCAGGGCGCGAGCGCTTCCTACCCCGTCGCTGGTCGCATAGAGCCACAGTGCCAGCAAAAGCCGTGGCGACGTCGCCGGATGACCCGGCCTCTCGCCCCGCGCCTTGATCCGATCTTCAAGCTCGCGCAGCTCGAGCCCGTCGACATAGCACCAGATCACCCGCGCCGGATGATCTTCCCCGATCAGGCTATCGATATCCACCGCCCGCAGTTCAATCTGATCGCGCTGCGGCTCGCGCAGACGCGGCAAACCCGCTGGCGCCGCATCAGTTTGCGGCTTCGGCTGCTCCGGCAGTTCTCCAAACAGCTGGTCTTCAGCCATCTCCCGCTCTCCCGCAATTCAGCGATTGCAGGGAATCACATCCCCCATCCCTCCCGCTACATCTTTCGCCCAAGCCACAAAAATTCACACGCTCTGAGGAGCGCGTCTCGAAGGGGCGACGGCCCTGCTGATGGCCGTGCATCCTTCGAGACGCGCTGCGCGCTCCTCCAGCGACAAAGGCGAAGCCTTTGCGCGGGGATGACGGATTACTGAGTCTAAAGCTCATGCCCCTGTGGGTCGACCAGCCGGTTGATCCGCTGTGCCGCGGCCATCGCAAAGCGCACCGTCATTGCCTTGCGGGTTGCCGCCGGCAGGCGATGCTCCGGCGCCTCGCAATGCAGATGTGCGCCATACGCATCGGCGATGATCAGGCCGGTCCCGGCCGGGAAAATCTCGCATCCGGTAGTCCTGCCATTTCTGGTCGGCGCGCAGATCCTCGACCGATGACTTGATCTCCACGATCCAGATCTCGCCGCGCTCATTCAGCGCAACCAGATCGGCCCTTCGGCCCGACGGCAGCGGTAATTCGCTGATGCAGGAAAATCCCAGCGATCGCAGAAGTCGCGCCGTGCCGCGCGCGATCGCAAGCGCGGTCTCCGACTGGCGGAGGTCGGGCGCGGGCACGAGCGCGATCTGGCGGGCGGGCGATT
>NZ_JBJIAO010000094.1:0-1488 GCF_045310825.1 Mycobacterium sp. SMC-21
GAGCAATGATCAGAACCTGTGGATGAGCCTTGGTAGGGCGGCGTGAATGTGGGCGCGCCTTCCCGGGGATGATCACAAGTCCAGTTCGTTTCTGATCAAGACCGGCGTTGGCGCGCTGGTTGGGAAGGCACGCCCGTGCTCACCGTAGTTCACGATGTCGCGCAGGCCAACGACACCCGCAGCGGTGCCGGTCGGTCGTTGTTGGATGAGATTGTCCGCGACGGTGCCCGGCAGATGCTGGCCGCCGCTTTGCAGGCCGAGGTCGCCGCCTATGTCGACCAGTTCGTCGATCAGGTCGACGAGAATGGGCACCGGCTGGTGGTCCGCAACGGCCACCACAACGTCCGGGAGGTGCTCACCGGCGCTGGGGCGATCGAGGTGAAGGCGCCGCGGGTCAACGACAAACGGGTCGATCCGGAAACCGGTGAGCGGCAACGATTCTCGTCGAAGATACTGCCGGCGTGGGCGCGTAAGTCCCCGCAGATGGCCGAGGTGCTGCCGTTGCTGTACCTGCATGGCCTGTCCAGCAGCGACTTCGGTCCGGCGTTGGAGCAGTTCCTCGGCTCGGGGGCGGGGCTCTCGGCTCCGGCGATCACCCGACTGACCGCGCAGTGGCAGGACGAGGCCGCCGCGTTCGGCCGCCGGGACCTGTCGGGCACCGATTATGTGTACCTGTGGGTGGACGGCATCCATCTCAAGGTCCGCCTGGAGCAGGACAAACTGTGCCTGCTGGTGATGCTGGGGGTGCGCGCCGACGGCCGCAAGGAACTGGTCGCGCTGACCGACGGGTACCGCGAATCAGCGGACTCGTGGGCGGATCTGCTGCGGGACTGCCGGCGCCGTGGCATGCGCGCCCCGGTGCTCGCGGTCGGGGACGGTGCTCTGGGGTTCTGGAAAGCGGTCCGTGAGGTGTTCCCCGATACCCGTGAGCAGCGGTGCTGGTTTCACAAGCAGGCCAATGTCCTTGCCGCACTACCGAAGTCGGCGCATCCGGGGGCGATCGCGGCGATGCGGGAAATCGCGGGCGCCGAGGACATCGACCACGCGCAGGTCGCGGTCAAAGCCTTCGAACTGGACTACGGCGCCAAGTTCCCCAAGGCCGTGGCCAAGATCGTTGACGACCTCGATGTGCTGCTGGAGTTCTACCACTATCCCGCCGAGCACTGGGTACATCTGCGCACCACCAATCCGATCGAGTCGACCTTCGCCACGGTCCGGTTGCGCACCAAGGTCACCAAGGGGCCGGGTTCCCGCGCGGCGGGTATCGCCATGGCCTACAAGCTCATTGACGCCGCACAAGCCCGCTGGCGGGCGGTGAACGCCCCGCACCTGGTCGCCCTGGTCCGGGCCGGAGCGGTGTTCCACAAAGGCAAACTGCTCGAACGACCCGTCGACATCACCCCACCCGAACCGGCCGACAACCCGGCCACCCCGACCGGAACGGAGGTCGCCTGAAAAACACCAATCCACAGGTATTGACAATTACTC
>NZ_JBJIAO010000095.1:0-1481 GCF_045310825.1 Mycobacterium sp. SMC-21
GAGGAATTGTCAATACCTGTGGATCGGCTTGTTTCAGGCGACCTCCGTTCCAGTTGATTCGGTCGGTGCCGAGTCCGCCGACGGGGTGATGTCGGTGGGTCGCTCGAGCAGTTTGCCTTTGTGGAAGATCGCGCCGGCCCGGACCAGAGCGACCAGGTGCGGTGCGTTGACGGCTCGCCAGCGGGCTTGCGCGGCGTCGATCAGCTTGTAAGCCATGGCCATTCCGGCGACGCGTGAACCCGGCCCCTTGGTCACCTTGGTCCTCAAACGTACCGTGGCAAACGTTGATTCGATCGGGTTGGTAGTGCGCAGATGGACCCAGTGCTCGGCCGGGTACTTATAGAACTCCAGCAGCACATCGGCGTCATCGACGATCTTGGCGACCGCCTTGGGGTACTTGGCGCCGTAGTCCACCTCGAACGCCTTGATCGCCACCTGCGCGTGGTCGATATCCTCGGCGTTGTAGATCTCCCGCATCGCCGCGATCGCCCCCGGATGAGCCGACTTTGGCAGGCAGGCAAGAACATTGGCCTGCTTGTGAAACCAGCACCGCTGCTCGCCGGTGGCCGGGAACACCTCACGCACGGCCTTCCAGAACCCCAGGGCCCCATCGCCGACGGCCAGCACCGGTGCGGTCATCCCGCGACGTCGGCACGACCGCAACAGATCAGCCCACGACTCGGCCGACTCCCGGTACCCGTCGGTGAGCGCGACCAGCTCCTTGCGGCCGTCAGCGCGCACACCGATCATCACCAGCAAACAGAGCTTCTCCTGCTCCAGGCGCACCTTGAGATGGATGCCGTCGACCCACAGGTAGACGTAGTCGGTGCCCGACAGATCACGGGCCTCGAAGGCCTTGGCCTCGTCCTGCCACTGCGTGGTGAGTCGGGTGATCGTCGTGGCCGACAAGCCGGCACCCGAGCCCAGGAACTGCTCCAACGCCGGACCGAAATCACTGGTCGACAAGCCATGCAGATACAGCAACGGCAACACCTCGGTCATCTGCGGCGACTTGCGCACCCACGCCGGCAGGATCGCCGAGGAAAACCGTTGCCGCTCACCAGTGTCCGGGTCAACACGTTTGTCATTGACCCGCGGCGCGGTCACACTCACCGCGCCCGCCGCGGTGAGCACCTCGCGCTCGCGGTGATAGCCATTGCGCACCACCAGCCGGTGCCCGTTCTCATCAAGCTCACCGGCATGAGCCTCGATGTAGGCGGCGACCTCAGCCCGCAACGCTGCGGCCAGCATCTGGCGGGCACCGTCGCGGACAATCTCATCGAGCAACGACCGCGACGAGCCAGCATCCTCGTTGGATGAATCCGCATCGTGAACTACCGTGAGCATGGGCGTACCTTCCCGAACCAGCGCGCCAACGCCGGCTCTTGATCAGACCTTCGACATTCAGATCATCCTCGGGAAGGTGCGCCCTTTCCTACGCCGCCTCGCCGAGGCTCATCCACAGGTTCTGATCATTGCTC
>NZ_JBJIAO010000096.1:0-1460 GCF_045310825.1 Mycobacterium sp. SMC-21
GATAGCGTCCCGGGGAGTGGTGGACTTCGGATCTGGCGTGGTTCACGCGTTGTGATCAACGAGTCATGGTGAACGCTAGGCGATTTGGTGTTGTTTGGCAAGTGCTGCCGCGGCGTGTTTGGCGGCGATCACGGCGCGTAGTTCGTCCATGGAGACATCGGAGAGGTAGCGGCGGGTGACCTGCCACTCGTCGTGGGATTCGATGACCACCGCGGTGGCCAGGCGAAGGAACGCCGCCGGATTGGGGAAGATCTCCACGACATCGGCCCGACGCTTGATCTCTTTATTCAGACGCTCTATCGGATTATTCGACCAGATCTTCTGCCAATGCGCCTTCGGGAACGCAGTGAACGCCAACACGTCGGTCTTGGCCTCGCCCATCATCGCGGCCACCTTCGGGAACGACGCGGCCAGGGTGTCGGCGACCCGGTCCCACTGCGCGGCGACCTCGTCGGGTTCGGTGTGAGCGAAGATGGTCTTGACCGCCGCGGTAACCGCCGGGGCGTGTTTGGCCGATACCGCGGTATGCAGGTTCCGCATGAAATGCACCCGGCACCGCTGCCACGATGAGTTCGTGAACTGCTGTGCCACAGCGACTTTCAACCCAGCGTGCGCATCGGAGATGACCAGGTGCACCCCCGATAGGCCGCGCGCCTTAAGCGAGGCGAGGAACTCGCGCCAGAACTCGAACGACTCGCTGTCACCGACCGCGGTGCCCAGCACCTCACGGGTGCCGTCGATCGACACGCCGGTCGCGACCACCAGGGCCTGGGAGACCACGTGCGCCCCCACGCGGACCTTGCAGAAGGTGGCATCGCAGAACACGTAGGGGAAGCTGGTGTGGGTCAGCGAGCGTTCCCGAAACGCTGTGATCTCGCGGTCCAGGCCGGCGCAGATCCGCGACACCTCCGACTTGGACACCCCGGTCTGCACGCCCATCGCCGTCACCAGGTCATCGACGCTGCGGGTGGACACCCCGTGCACGTAGGCCTCCATGATGACCGCGTGCAGCGCCTTGTCGATACGCCGGCGGGGTTCCAGCAGCGACGGGAAGAACGATCCCGCCCGTAGCTTGGGGATCTGCACCTCGATGTCCCCGGCGGTCGTGGAGACGGTCTTGGGGCGGTGCCCGTTGCGGTGCACCGTGCGGCCGTCGCTGCGTTCGTAACGGCCCGCGCCGATCGCCGCGGTGGCCTCGGCCTCGATGAGCTGCTGCAACCCGGAACGGATCAACTCGGCGAACACCGCACCCGAGTCAGCGGACTTCAGTGCATCGAGCTGAGCGAGCAGGGCAGAATGGTCAAGGGTCATCGCGCGGTTTCCTTCGGTGAGTCACTTTGGTACGTAACTCACTGACCACTACGCGATGGCCCACCCCAACACCGGCACCGACACGGCCTGAACATCTCCGCCCACCTCAGCCCCGTCCCCGAATTCCCACCACCCCAGGGGACTTAGCC
>NZ_JBJIAO010000097.1:0-1460 GCF_045310825.1 Mycobacterium sp. SMC-21
CATCGTGGTGGATCATCTCGCTTCCCCCGCCAACCTTGCGGGATTCAGCGTGTCCAACACACGGGGTCAAGTCCCCATAGTCCCAACGCGAGCTACGAGAAATGGCACAAGAATCAGGACGATGCACGAGAGGACGCCAAAAATGTCGTGGCCGAGAGCGAAAGACTGCACAGAGATCAAGAGCCGCCTAATTTTCGTTAGGGGCCTAGCAGTCGACGCACGTGTAATTCAACTATAGACCGAGCCGGGCAGTATCACGATCGCAGTGACAAGCAGAGCCTGGAAGTGCCAAATCACACTGGCGATACTCGCACGGACTAAGGACTGACGAAACTGAAACGTGCCACCGCGAGGGCACCTGATGGATCGCGTTCCAAACAACAGTCGTAATTTCCAAAACAGGTTCCAGCTACTGGCTCCTAGCCTTGCAGGCTGCGCACTCCATGTTGCGCCGCAACGCCCTTCAAGCAACCGTGATGTTGCCGGCGACTCTCTAGTGACAGATGTGCAGTTGAAGCGGAACTCCACGCTGGAGGCGTGTTGTCGTTGCCAGCGTTGGGAACGTTAAGAAACGGCAGGTCAGATAGTTGGCGTCGTTGGCTACAGTTCGCGGCACCCGAAGCTGCTCTGGACGAACTGCAGAGAGAGCTGGCGGTTCAAGGCGTCTCCCGCGCCCATCTCGGGGGCACCCCGACCCCCTCGCCGCACTCATGTTGGGCTTGGTCAGTTCCACTGCTCGCTCATCCACTGGTCCCGCCTCGCCTGAAGTTCAGCACGAGTCACTTTGATGAGAGACATATCAAGATGGTTTAGGGGATGTATCCAGTCGTTCAGGATCCGTTTGATATGAACGCGCTCGATGCCCCGGCTCCTTCGGAGGAGGTCATCCGCTATCTCTATGTTGGCCCGGTGGACGCTTTGCCAGTGAAGATTTCGATCCGTGATGTCCACCTGCCTCCATACATCGACCAGGTTGTCTAGGACGTCTGCGTTACAGACTCCTGCTGTACGTAAGCTCAGCACTAAGTCGACGACCTTAGGAACCCGACGGTAGGACTGGTCGCGACCAAGAGGCGATGTCCACTCGCAACCGTGCTCATAAGCCACGTAGTCGACGTAGAGCTGCCCCTCACGCCTCTCAACGATCTCGTTTTGGAAAATCCAATCCACATCGTTTGGCCCATCAAGGAACAGGGCACGCCGTTCCATATCTAGATACCGCTCAATTTCTCCGAGTGTCGCAGGGCAGCCGTCGTATGCCTCGATGTACAAGCCACGTGCGAGATGGTCGTAAAAGCGACCTAGTTGCTCATTGAGAACATCGCTGCTGACGGACCAGCCTGCGCGGACAGCGTCAAGGAGTATCACGAAAGAGGCCGCCTGCGAGCAATGATCAGAACCTGTGGATGAGCCTTGGTAGGGCGGCGTGAATGTGGGCGCGCCTTCCCGGGGATGATCAC
>NZ_JBJIAO010000098.1:0-1441 GCF_045310825.1 Mycobacterium sp. SMC-21
TCATTTTCGAGAGACCTCGACCTCTATCCCGGCAACGACGCGCCAACCACCTCTACACCCTCATCTGTGAAGAGCCGGTTTTTGGTCCCGGATGGGGCTGGCAGAGTGCCGACAATTTGGAGCTCGACGTCGTTGCGCCGCTTCAGCGGTGGCTGGATTCGAGCCAAGCTGACAATCTCATTCGCTCATTGCGGAACAAGCGGAATCGCAATGCGCGCGGTGTAGCCGCCCTGGTCGCCGGCTTGGACGGGCCGGCATACGCGATGATTCGGACGCTTGAACTGCACGCAAACGTGCCGATTAGTACGCCCCTGCGATTGCGCGATGGCATGGACGAGGTCGTGTTGGTTGCCGGTGAGCAAGTTGTGGCATATGGCCGGAACATTGGCTGGCGTCGAATGGCCGCGCCCGCGTGTGCTACCTAATATGCGCATCGGGCGCATAACGATTGAAGGGCTGGGACATGACTGTCGGGCACCGCGAGCCGGAAGGCCCGATGCTCAAGTCATTCGAGACGGTCCGCAACGTGAAGGCAACCCGGGCGGTCTCGGCGTGCTGTACGTGTGCCTGCAATATCCTCTGGGCGTGCCTGACGACGACACCGCCGAGAGTGACCCCGTATCTGCGCTGAAGGGCAAAGACCGAGAATGGACTAAGACCGCTACCGTGGTCATCTCTACGATTGCGTTGTGTGCCACCATCTCGTCCGCTGTCGCGGCGTGGCAATCCTGGAGAACAGCGCGGGCTGCGGAGACCGTCGCGCGAGACAGCGTCAGGATCGCAGACCAGGCCCTTGCAGTTTCGGGAGCAGTACCGAGCAGCGACAGTACTCTGGAGCTTGTCGGCGGTTGCTATCCGCGTGACGCGCTCACTGCGAAAGTCACCCTGCACAATTCGGGCCACCTAGCAACCCAGGTACACAGACTTGAATTAAGCATGGACTATAGGACCAAGGTCATCGTCGGGGGCGGGGGCGGGGGCGGTACATGGGCGCCGGAGGCGATTGGCTACTTGCCTGACGTTAATGTGACAGTGCCGCCGCAGGACTCCGTCACTATTCAGTTGCCCATCAAATGTGAGCAGCTAAATGAAGTCGTACGCAAATTGGATGCGGCCACAGACTTGGCTAATTTGATTAGCGGCAAGAACGTGACAATTGGCGATCCCAACCAGTACCTCTGGTCGGTAAATGGCGAGGTATACCTTAATGCCGATTTCGGTACGGGACCTGGCTCGCGGCAGCAGATCATCAGCGCGACGATACGGTAGCGGTTCGCTGGGGTTGTCCTCGTCTCGTCGGCCAGCTGTACTGCCGAATGGGCCGTGTAAGCCGTCCAGGCAGTAGGTCACAATGACGTCGAATTGGAGCAATTGTCAATACCTGTGGATCGGGGTGTTTCAGGCGACCTCCGTTTCGGTGTGTTGATCGCCGTCTGACGGT
>NZ_JBJIAO010000099.1:0-1439 GCF_045310825.1 Mycobacterium sp. SMC-21
GCCACGCCACCGATCACATCGGCAAGATCAATGACGAATGGCCACCCCGTGATAGCCATCCAGAGAGACGGTCAACACCTGAGTAACGCCAGTTGAGTGAGCCATGCAACTTCAGCAGTTGCAGGCCCGAAGCGGGTGGCGAACCGCCCAGCACTGCACCTGTTCGCGCAGCAATCGAAGTCAAAGGAACAGGGAAAAGCCTCGTGGGTTGAAAGGCGCCGTTATCTAACTCGATACTCCATGCCAATTCGACGAGCAGGTCGTAGTTGAAGGTGATGACCGTTGAATCTGTTGCCTGCCAATAGCGGATTAGCTTGGGCAGCCAGCCTGGGCAGGTGCCATGTGCAACCGCGGCTGTCTGACGCTCGTCGAGCACATGGTGCACGGCGAGCGCGACATCGTTGAACGCAGCTTGGTTGCGCAACTGATCGCCCTGCGACGGCCAGGGCGGGACGTCTACGAGATAGCTGAGCCACTGCTCGAAATTGCGCGACACTGGCGTTGATGCCCCTGGGATATCTGGGACTATCGCCTGTACTGCAGCTGACAGTTCGTTCATCATCGGCATCTCGCCGCTTATCGCGCGACTGAAACCGGCGCCGAGCAAATAAACCGCACCCATTCGTTATCTCCTATGACAACTCAGATAGTTCCGATTCAACTGCGCGAAGATTAAGGCTGAAGTGCTTTCGAGCGAGATTGAGATGCCCTTCGCGCTGTCGCAATATCTCCTTCCACGTCGCGTCCAGAGACGCAACGTCAGGGCGACGTCCACGAATTCCGACGTCAAGTACTCCCGGAAGCTCTTTCTCCGTAAGGTGCCGGATCTTCGCATTTATGTCTTTCATTGATTCGTCAAAAGGTGTGTCTTTCAGAAGCGCTAGCGCAACAAAGAGAGGAGGCTCAACAAGATCAGTCCACCTATTAACGAATTCTTGAACCCGTGCACCAATTTCATATGCAAGCGGTTCTCCAGGTCTATCTGGTGGGACGTTGTCCTGTCGCTGGATATTTGGGTTAAATGCGTCGGGGAGATTTTCAAGGTAGTCCGTGAAGAACGTCAAATACAACGACATCTGCGTCAGCCCGGTCCACGCATCGCCAACCGCTTTCAGACATTCACGTCGGCGCGACACCTCGTGGTCAACCGCTCTGGCACGCTGACCTCGAAACGACTCTCGGAGTGCGATGACGACAGCGGCGAACGTAGCGGCGCTCCCGACGCATTGGCCGTAACTGCCCCACTGCGACGAGCCCCAATGGGCCGCGAGTCCGTACGCGAGGAAGTGCACGGAGACGAGCACCGTCGCCAGGATCAACGCGTAAGGCCACCGACGTGCCGCGAGCCCCGCAACCCGATTACAGGCTCTTCATGATTGACGGTGTAGTTGGGGTCTGAATCCGCCGGTTTCGAGTAGGGATCGGGCGATGTAGTGGGT
>NZ_JBJIAO010000100.1:0-1404 GCF_045310825.1 Mycobacterium sp. SMC-21
TGTGGCGCTCCACGGGTTTTCGTGGGCGCCTTTGCGCTGTTCAGGGGCTATTTTAGGTTGTGCGCCTGGGGTTTTGAGCGTGTCGGCGGCGAGTTGAAGGACGCGCACGCGGTGTCCCTCTAGGTTTCGGGGTTACCACACCAACCTCAACCGCCAGGAACGATCCGCGTGCGCGTCAGTACTGCATTTAACCGAATACTTCAGGTCCCCGGAGCCAACGTCACCGATGTCACCATCGGCGACCGCGATATCGAAGTCACCGTCGGCCTTAAAGCCCGCTCGATGCGCTGCCCGTGCGGCAAACGTGTGCGGGCCGGTTATGACCGCCGGCGCCGGCGCTGGCGCCATGTGGATCTGGCCTGCAAGAAACTGTGGCTGGTCTACGACATCCGCCGCACGAACTGCCCACGCTGCGGCATCGTCACCGAGCAGGTGCCGTGGGCTCGTCCCGGTGCCCGATTCACCCGAGACTTCGAAGACACGGTGCTCTGGCTGGCCCAACGCACCGACCGCACCACCGTGGCCACGCTCATGCGGTGCGGCTGGGAATCGGTCACCGCCATCATCAACCGCGGTGTCGACGAACTGCTCGACCAACGACGACTCACAGACCTGTACCGGATCGGCGTCGACGAAATCTGCTACCGCCACCCGCACAAATATCTGACCATCGTCGGCGACCACGACACCGGCACCGTCATCGGAGTCCAGCCCGGACGCAGTGAAGAATCGCTATCGAAATTCTATGAACAACAACCTGATTCGACACTAGAGACGATCACCGCCGTGAGCATGGACGTGAGCAAGGCGTTCCGCGGAGCCACCCGAACCCACCTACCGGAAGCCACCATCTGCTTTGACCCGTTCCACATCATGCAATGGGTCAACCGGGCATTGGACCGGGTCTTCGCCGCCGCCGCCAGCGGACCGGACAAAGTCGCCATGACCTCAGCGCAGTGGCGCCAGACCCGATGGGCGCTGCGCACCGGCGAAAACAAACTCACCGACAACAAACGTGAACTGGTCAACCAGATCGCCCGCGCGAACCGTCACGTCGGCCGGGCCTGGGCCCTCAAAGAACAGCTGCGCGACCTGTATCGACTCCCACACGAACCCGGTGTCGCCCGTCAACGACTCAAAGCCTGGATCACCGCCGCCAAACGCAGCCGTATCCCGTCCTTCATCGAACTCGGCAAACGACTACAGGAACACTTCGACGCCGTCATCGCCGCCGTGGAACTCGGCATCTCCAACGCCCTCCTCGAAGGCATCAACGCCAAAATCCGACTCATCAACGCCCGCGGCTACGGCCACCACTCCGCCCGAACACTGACCTCAATGATCTATCTCTGCCTGGGCGGGCTCCACCCTCAGCTACCCACGAGAAGGTGAGGAGTAGCACAC
>NZ_JBJIAO010000101.1:0-1375 GCF_045310825.1 Mycobacterium sp. SMC-21
GCCATCGTGGTGGATCATCTCGCTTCCCCCGCCAACCTTGCGGGATTCAGCGTGTCCAACACACGGGGTCAAGTCCCTAACTCGCGTTCGTTCGTAGACGTTGATCGCGTCGATAGCTTGCGCGGTTGATTCCGCCGCAGCCATCGGGGTTACTCGGATCCCACCTGATTGATCGCGTCGAACGCTCGTGAAGCACCGCCTCCGTGCTGGTCGGTGTTATCACGGCCAACGAGCGGGCACAGTGGCTGGCTGTCTGTGCAGGACGGGATCAGGGGTGCTCGCGGCCAGGGTGTCGGGCCAAGGTGCGATGATCCTGGCTCATGGAGACGGGCATCGGCCAAGAGCACCTTTACTACGCCTGCAAGTTGTTTGGCGAATTTCATTACGAGCCTGGCAATACGACTCCCAAAGGTACCGCAACGGGTTTTGTCGTTCAGGGCCCCGATAAACGGACATTAGGGCTCGTTACTAACAGGCATTTTATAGAGCCCGGTTGGTCTGATGAGCTCAAAGAGGGAACAAAGCTCACAAAGCTGCGTGCAAGTATATGGCTTACGTCGGACGATCGAATTGAAACCGACATCGTCGCAGAACCCATATTCCACGATGATCCGACAATCGATGCTTGTATCTTTCCTTTGCTTCCGGGTCACTTACTACGCGTGGATTTGTATGGAATTGCTGGACGAACCGAGGGCGCTCACAAGTGGGCTGACGGTTTGAAACAGGGCGGTGATGCTGCAATTCAATTGAAGCATTATGTGAGTTGGGGGCATCTCGATATTTCAGCGTGGTATTGGAACACGGTTGCTCCTTGTGAATCATTGTTCTTTCCAGGTTATCCCGCTTGGCACGATAAGAGTGCAGATCGGCCAATTATGAGAACGGGCGCAATCGTAAGTGATCCGAAAGAAAGTTGGCGGCTATACGCTGACGGACCAAAGCCTGGTGATGGCTCACTGCAAGTCTTGTTCGATGCCTTTTCTAGCGATGGCAACTCAGGCAGTCCAGTCTTTGTGAGTCAGCGAGGATTTCGCAACGCAGGCGAGATGAGCCATTATGTCGGTGCGTATCGCCCCATGATACTTGGCGGGATCAATGCTGGTCATATCGAAGACCATAAATCGCGGCATGTTGGTCTTTCGCGTATGCACAAAGTTTCAGTGATAGTCGATCTTGCGCGCAAGATGGTTGATTCGTTGCCCAACTCTGGCCCTCGGGACGGCTTATCGCTATGACCTTCGTGGTAATCAGTTTGTGGCTACGCGGTTTAGGGCGGGTGGTGGCAAACAGATTTGGGGCTCTTCGCAGTTGAGGGTGTAGAGGTCATCGGCGCGTCGTTGCCGGGATAGGGGTCGAGGTCTCTCGAAGATGA
>NZ_JBJIAO010000102.1:0-1355 GCF_045310825.1 Mycobacterium sp. SMC-21
TGAACCGCCCCGAGTTTGATGCACACCGGTTTATTGGTGCGCAGCCTCTGATTGGGCTGTGCTCGTAGCGTAGTAGATGGTCTCGTATTCGATCGGTGGGATGCGGCCCAGGCGGTGCATGAGCCGGTCGGTGTTGTACCAGTGGACCCAGTCGGCGGTGAGCAGTTCTACGTCGGTCAGTCGGTGCAGCGGTCCGCGACGGAATGGGGAGTCGTCGCGGACGGCTTCGTTCTTGTACAGCCCGATGGTGGTCTCGGCCAACGCGTTATCGAAGGCATCGCCGACCGATCCGATCGAGGGCACCAATCCGGACAAGGACAGGGTTTCCCCGAACCGCACCGACGTATACTGAGAGCCCGCATCCGAGTGGTGAATAGTGCTGCCCGACAATGGATTACCATCACGACGCCGGAGTTGCGCGGCGTGGCGGATTGCCCGCCGCACGAACGCATCACTCTTGCCCGCTGAGCAGGTCCAGCCCACGATGCGCCCGGCGTAGGCGTCGATGACGAACGCGGTGTAGACGAACACCCCGGCGGCCAATCTGACGTAGGTGAAATCGGCTACCAGCAACCTGTTGGGCGCCTCAACGCGGAACTGGCGGTCCACCAGATCCGGGGCTCGCCCGGCAGCCGGGTCAGCGATGGTGGTGCGAACCTTCTTACGGCGGGTCACCCCACGCCACCCGTTGTCCCGCATGAGGCGCTCCACCGTGCAGCGGGCCACCTCGATGCCCTGACGGCGCAGATGGGCCCACATCTTGACCGCGCCGTACAACGACTCGGGCTTGCGGTGTCCGTGTTCGTCGGGTTCGTAGTAGCCGGCCAGCACCTCAGTAATGGCCATATCCCACAAGGCCCGCGCCGATGGCGGCCGCGCCAGCCAGGCGTAGAACGTTCTCGGGGCAATCTGGCAGCCGTGCTCGGACAGCACGCGGCAGATCGGAGCGACCCCGAACCGAGCACGATGCTCGGCGATGAACGCACAAATCAGCGGCGTCGCGGGTCGCTCTCCCGCGCGAAGAAACTTGTTGCCGCCTTGAGGATTTCGATGGTTTCCTCAAGCTCACGGTTCTTACGTTTGAGCTCTCTGTTCTCGCGCGCAACGTCGGTGGGCACCCCTGCCCGGTCCCCGGCGTCGACCTCGCTCTGGTTGATCCAGCGGCGCAGCGATTCGTAGGAGACACCCAACCGTTTGGCGACCGCGGTGATGCACGCCGTGCGGGTGTCGTACTCCTCGACATGGTCAGCGACCAACCGCACCGCCCGGGCCTTGAACTCCTCGTCGTACTTCTTCGGCATGATGCGAACAACCTTCCCTCGAAAGAAGGTGTGCATCAAACTCGGGGCGATTCA
>NZ_JBJIAO010000103.1:0-1335 GCF_045310825.1 Mycobacterium sp. SMC-21
GCCTTGCCCCCATGTAGTGGACACGGGATTTGTGGTTAGGCAGCTTCGGGCAGCGTAGCGGGTGTCAGGGTCCTTTCGTAGGTGGCGGGGCTGGAATGACGGCAGCGGGAGTGGCGTCGTTTGGTGTTGTAGCGGGCCAGCCAGCGGAACACCTCACGACGGCAGGCCGCTGCGTCGATCCAGCAGGTGCGGTCTTGCAGGATCTCGCGCTTGAGGGCGGCGTTGAACGATTCGGCCAGGGCATTATCGGCACTTGACCCCACGCCGCCCATAGACTGAGTGACGCCCAGTTCTTTGCAGAGGTTCGCGAAATCTCTTGAGGTGTACTGACTTCCGTGATCCGAATGGAATATTGCACCGACCAGACTGCCGCGCAACGCCGCGGCGGCCCTGAGGGCGTCCTCGACCAACTCGGTACGCATGTGCTCAGCGATCGCCCACCCCGCCACCCGCCGTGAGCAGCAGTCGATCACCGTGGCCAGGTACAGATTGCCGCCGGTCGCCAGGGGCAAGTAGGTGATATCTCCGACATAGGCGACATTGACTGCCGACGCGGTGAAATCCCGCTTGAGCAGATCGGGCACCTTCTGGTTGGCCGGATCCGGCACCGTCGTCTTGACGCGGCGTCTGCGCCGGTAGCCGGCGATCTGCGCGCCGCGCATCACCCGGGCGACCCGCTTGTGGTTGACCCGCTTCGCCTCGGGCACACCGTCGTTGAGCTCAGCGGTGATCCGCGGCGCCCCGTAGGTGTTGTCCTCGTCATGCACCACCCGGATCCGCTCGACGAGCGCCTCGTCAGCAGCAGCGCGGGCATCCCGGCCTTCTGCTGCCGCGCACCAGGCGTAAAACGACGAACGCGCGATCTCAACCACGCTGCACAGCCACTTCACCTCGAAGGCGTCCCGGTGGTCGGCGACGAACTGGAAGCGGCTCACCAGTTCGTCTCCCCGGCGAAATACTTGGCCGCCGACCGCAGAATGTCCCGCTCGGTAGCCAGCTTCGTCTTCTCCGCTTGCAGGTCATTGACCTGGGCGCGTAGCCGGGCCAGCTCCTGCTCCGGGGTCTCCACGCCCGGTGCAGGCACACTGGCCGATCCGGGCTTGCGGTGGCGGACCGGCACGCCGGCGGCCTTGCACCACGCCGACAACGTGGCCTCGCTGACACCGAGTTCGGCAGCAATCACGGTGATCGTCGCACCGTCGGTGTCCCGGTACAACGCGACCGCGTCACGCTTGAACTCATCGGGGTAATTTTTCCTTGCCATCGAGTTGGATCATCTCGCTTCCCCCAGGCATTCCTGGGATTAAGCGTGTCCAACACACGGGGTCAAGTCCC
>NZ_JBJIAO010000104.1:0-1328 GCF_045310825.1 Mycobacterium sp. SMC-21
CATGTTGTCCTTAAGTTTGTAGTTGCAGTTACTTCGTATTGCTGAGCGTTACGTTTGGCTGTGACCCGGGTGGGTCGGGTATGGCTGCCATGTTGGTGCCGGCCCTGGTGGTGCGGCTTGAAAGGACTGGCCGCCCGGCCTGCCTGGACTTCCTCGGGCCGCTGATTGAGATCTGCGATGCGATCGCTTGTTTAAGGAAATGCCGGCGAGGTCGTCCTTGGGGATTCTGTTGGCAGACAAGCGAAAAGAGGTCCGGTGACCGAAGACCAGGTATGGGCTGGCGTCGACGTCGGCAAAGAACATCACTGGGTGTGCGTCGTGGACGGCAACGGCAACATGGTGTTCTCGCGCAAGGTGGTCAACGACGAGCGCACGATCCGCGACCTGGTCGCCGAGGTCGAAAAGCTTGCCGGTGAGGTGTCCTGGGCGGTGGACTTGAGCAACGCGTACGCCGCACTGGTCCTCACGGTGCTGGCCGATGAAGGCAAGACGGTGCGTTACCTTGCGGGCCGGCAGGTGTGGCAAGCATCGGCCACCTACCGGGGTGGTGAATCCAAGACCGACGCCAAAGACGCCCGGGTGATTGCCGATCAATCCCGGATGCGCGGTGCGGACCTGCCGGTCCTGCGTCCCGGCGATGACCTGATCACCGAGCTGCGCATGCTCACCGCCCACCGCGCCGATCTGGTGGCCGATCGCACCCGCACCATCAACCGTCTGCGCCAACAACTGCTGGCCGTATGCCCGGCCCTCGAACGCGTCGCCGAGCTCAGCCAAGACCGGGGTTGGGCGGTGCTGCTGGCGCACTATCAACGGCCGAAAGCGATTCGCCGAACGGGTGTTTCGCGGCTGACCAAAGTTCTGGCAGCGGCCGGGGTGCGCAACGCCGCCACGATCGCGGCTGCCGCGGTGACAGCGGCCAAAGCTCAGACCGTCCGCCTCGCGGGTGAAGATGTTGGCGCCGGATTGGTCGCCGAGCTGGCCCAAGGGGTGATCAACCTCGATGAGCGCATCAAACACACCGACGCGGACATCGAGGAACGATTTCGCCGCCATCCGCTCGCCGAGGTGATCACCAGCCTGCCCGGCATCGGCTTCCGACTCGGCGCCGAATTCCTTGCCGTGGTCGGCGATCCCGCACTGCTCCAATCGCCTGACCAGCTCGCCGCCTGGGCCGGCCTGGCGCCGGTATCCAAAGACTCCGGCAAACGCACCGGCCGGCTGCACACGCCCAAGCGCTACAGCCGCCGCCTGCGCCGGGTGATGTACATGTCCGCGCTGACCGCGATCCGCTGCGATCCCACGTCGAAGGCGTACTACCAGCGCAA
>NZ_JBJIAO010000105.1:0-1277 GCF_045310825.1 Mycobacterium sp. SMC-21
GAGGTGTCGTTCCGCCTGCTGTTCGAGAACAACCCGATGCCGATGTGGGTGTTCGACGCCGGCACGATGGAATTCCTCAGCGTCAACGACGCCGCCGTTCAGCACTACGGGTACAGCCGCGAGCGATTTCTCGGCATGACGCTGCGCGAGATCTGGCCGGAGGACGAGCGGGGCGTGCACAGCGCCGCCTTGCGCGAGATCGGCGACGTCTATCAATCGAGCCGCGACTGGCGCCACATCAGGGCCGACGGCACCGAGATCCATGTACTGACGGTGGTCGACATCACCGAACGCCGTGCCGCCGAAGCACGGATCGCGCACATGGCGCACCATGACGGTCTCACCAACCTGCCGAACCGGGACTTCTACCAGGAGCGTCTGCGCGAGGCGCTGGAGCGCGGCCGAAGCGGCAACAAGCGGGTCGCGGTGATGTGCATCGATCTCGACCTGTTCAAGAACGTCAACGATTCCTTCGGGCATCCGATGGGCGACCGGCTGCTCAAGCTGGTGGCGGAACGGCTGCGCGAGGTCGTCCGCGACGACAATGTCGCGGCCCGCCTCGGCGGCGACGAGTTCGCGATCGTGCTTGCCGCCGACGTCTCGCCGAACGAGGCGAGCGCTTTCGCCGAACGGCTGATCGATGCTCTGAGCGCGCCTTACCAAATCGACGGGCTCGAAGTCGTGGTCGGCGCCAGCGTCGGGATCGCATTGTCGCCGGGCGATGGCACGACGTCGGAGGAATTGATGCGCAATGCCGACATGGCGCTGTATCGCGCCAAGTCCGAGGGCGGCACCCGCAGAAGGGCATGATTTCGCCCGCGGAATTCATCCCGGTCGCCGAAGACATCGGCCTGATCGTCGCGCTCGGCGAATGGGTGCTGCGTGAAGCCTGCGCCGAGGCGATGAAATGGCCGGCCGACGTGAAGGTCGCGGTCAATCTGTCGCCGGTGCAGTTCCGCAGCCGCAATCTGGTCCAGGCCGTGATCTCCGCACTGGCGCATTCCGGCTTGCCGGCGCGGCGGCTCGAGCTCGAGATCACCGAATCGGTGTTCCTCGCGGAGACCGAAGCCAATCTTGCGATCCTGCATCAGCTGCGCGAGCTCGGCGTCCGCATCTCGCTGGACGATTTCGGCACCGGCTATTCCTCGCTGAGCTATCTGCGCAGCTTCCCGTTCGACAAGATCAAGATCGACCAGTCCTTCGTGCGCGACCTCGGCGCCAACCCGGACGCGCAGGCGATCGTGCGGTCGATCGTCAGCCTCGGCGTCGGGCTCGGC
>NZ_JBJIAO010000106.1:0-1265 GCF_045310825.1 Mycobacterium sp. SMC-21
GGGTCTGCTGCACGATCAGGTGACAGTTTCGGTCACGCGGCCTGACTGGCCGGTGTGGTCATGATTGCTTCGAATTCGATCGGGGTCAACCGCCCGAGGCCGGACTGGCGGCGGCGCCGGTGGTAGGTGCGCTCGATCCAGGTGACGATCGCGATGCGGAGTTGTTCTCGGGTGTCCCAGCGGCGGCGGTCGAGCACGTTCTTCTGCAGCAGGCTAAAGAAGCTCTCCATGGCGGCGTTGTCGCCGGCGGCTCCGACACGGCCCATAGAGCCGACCATCTCGTGGTGATTCAAGGCGTGTACGAATTTCCTTGACCGGAACTGAGATCCGCGATCCGAGTGCAGAATGCACCCCGCGACATCTCCGCGTCGGGCTACCGCGCTGTGTAGTGCCCGGATGGCCAGTTGTGACTTCATTCGGGAGTCGATGCTGTAGCCGACGATCCGGTTGGAGAACACGTCCTTAATCGCACAGAGGTAGAGCTTGCCCTCACCGGTGCGGTGCTCAGTGATGTCACTGAGCCACAACTGATTTGGCCCTTCAGCGGTGAAGTCACGCTCGACAAGATCGTCGTGCACCGGCGGCCCGACTTTGCCGTTCTTGCCGCGTTTCTTACCAAACACGCTCCACAGTCGATTCTGCGAGCAGATCCGCCATGCGGTGCGCTCGGCCATCGGCTCGCCGGCATCGCGCGCCTCCTCCACGAGGTAGCGGTAGCCGAACTCCGGATCGTCTGCGTGCGCGTCGAACAGCGCATTGGCGCGGTAGGCCTCGATGAGTTCGGCCTCGGTGATGGGGTCGGCCAGCCAGCGGTAATACGGTTGGCGGGAGAGCTTGAGTACCCGGCACGTCACCGCGACGGGGATCCCGTCGGCGGCGAGCTCTTTCACGAGCGGGTAGACCCTTTTCCCGGCAGATTGGCCTGCGATAAATACGCCGCAGCCCGGCGCAGCACCTCGTTCTCTTGCTCTAGCAGTTTGATCCGCCGTCGGGCTTCGCGCAGCTCACCGGACTCGCTGGCGCTCTTGCCGGGCTTGGTGCCTTCGTCGATGTCGGCCTGACGGAGCCATTTCTGCAGCGTCATCGGGTGCACTCCGAAATCGGTGGCGATCTGCTCGATCGTTACACCGTCATCGCGGTTGCGAGCGACCCGGACGACGTCGTCGCGGAACTCGCGGGGGTAGGGCCTTGCCATGGGGACATCCTTCCAGCCCGCCCATGCTGGGCAAGCCAACTCAGATGTCACCTATTCGTGCAGCAGACCC
>NZ_JBJIAO010000107.1:0-1254 GCF_045310825.1 Mycobacterium sp. SMC-21
GCGGTGAAGAAGCCGTACAATCCGCGGCCCTGATGCGCCGGGAGCACTTCCGTGCCGCTACGATAAATTCCAAGTCCGGCGGACATCTGCAGGATGCGGTAGACCGAGAAGGCCACGAGCCCGGAGCCGTCATAGACGAGGACCAGGCTGTACTTCCGGTCGAACGGCGAGGAGGTTGCTGTCCAATGCGGCTCGGTGGCCTGCCAGTTGACGGCAATGATACCGTTCATGGCGTCCATCAGCGGCTGACGGTCGCAGGCTTCGATCCGGGAGGCGTCGGGCAGGCTGTAAATCGCGTAATCCGTCCAAGGCGATTTGATCGCCTCGTATCCACTGCCCAGATTTCGCGACATGGCAGAACTCCAGAATTCTATCGCGAGCTATACAGGGCGGCCTCGAATGGCTTAAAGGACAATATGCCCTCGAAAACTGCCAAACCGCCCCGGCCTGAGCCGCGCGACAGGAAAGCGACGCGGCGGATCGCGATCGTTGCCTTTCCGGGCGTGACATTGCTCGACATCTCGGGGCCGGCTCAGGTGTTCGCGGAGCTCGAGGCCATCGAACTCCCTGGACCGGACTACTCGCTGTCCTACCTGTCGACGTCAGGCGGCCTGGTGCCGACCGATGTCGGGATGATGATCGACACGGCGCCGATCACCAGTATCGCGCCTGCCGAAGTCGACACGCTGGTCATCCCCGGCGGGCCAGGCATCTGGAAGATCCGCAACGACGCCGCGTTGATGGACTGGATTGCGCAGGCACTGCCGGAGGCGCGCCGTATCGCATCGGTCTGCCTCGGCGCATTCGCACTGGCCTGGACCGGAATTCTCGACGGCAAGCGTGCTGCAACGCACTGGCGCTATTGTCCTCGCTTGCAGGACAGCTTTCCCAGCATCCGCGTCGAGCCCAACGCGATTTTCGTCAAGGATGGACATGTCTGGTCGTCGGCGGGCGTCAGCGCCGGGATCGACCTGGCGCTCGCCATGATCGAGGAGGATTTCGGCCACACCATCGCGCTCGACGTCGCGCGCAGACTTGTGGTGTTCCTGAAGCGGCCGGGCGGTCAGAGCCAGTTCTCGACCGTCCTTGCGGCCCAGGCGTCCGACGTCGAGGGACGCTTCAGTGCGCTGCATGCCTGGATCATCGAGAACATCACGAGCGACCTCAAGGTCGAGACCCTTGCGGAAAAGGCCGGGATGACGCCACGCACCTTTGCCCGGACCTATGTCAGCCGAACGGGCATGACACCCGCCA
>NZ_JBJIAO010000108.1:0-1251 GCF_045310825.1 Mycobacterium sp. SMC-21
GGTGTAGTGGCATGTTCTGGACCCGAAGCGGAGTGATCTACCCATGGCCAGGGTGAAGCGCGGGTAAGACCGCGTGGAGGCCCGAACCCACTTAGGTTGAAGACTGAGGGGATGAGCTGTGGGTAGGGGTGAAAGGCCAATCAAACTCCGTGATAGCTGGTTCTCCCCGAAATGCATTTAGGTGCAGCGTTGCGTGTTTCTTGCCGGAGGTAGAGCTACTGGATGGCCGATGGGCCTCACCAGGTTACTGACGTCAGCCAAACTCCGAATGCCGGTAAGACAAAAGCGTGGCAGTGAGACGGCGGGGGATAAGCTCCGTGCGTCGAGAGGGAAACAGCCCAGATCGCCGACTAAGGCCCCTAAGCGTGTGCTAAGTGGAAAAGGATGTGCAGTCGCGAAGACAACCAGGAGGTTGGCTTAGAAGCAGCCACCCTTGAAAGAGTGCGTAATAGCTCACTGGTCAAGTGATTGTGCGCCGATAATGTAGCGGGGCTCAAGCACACCGCCGAAGTCGCGGCATCCGCAAGGATGGGTAGGGGAGCGTCCTGCATCCGGTGAAGCAGCCGAGTGATCGAGTTGTGGAGGGTGTGGGAGTGAGAATGCAGGCATGAGTAGCGAATAGGCAAGTGAGAACCTTGCCCGCCGAAAGACCAAGGGTTCCTGGGGCAGGCCAGTCCGCCCAGGGTGAGTCGGGACCTAAGGCGAGGCCGACAGGCGTAGTCGATGGACAACGGGTTGATATTCCCGTACCCGTGTGTGTGCGTCCGTGATGAATCCATTGTGCTAACCATCCAAATGGCACGTGATGATCCTTTCGGGGATCACGTGTTGCCGGCTGCGTGGGACCCTGGTGGGTAGTAGTCAAGCGATGGGGTGACGCAGGAAGGTAGCCGTACCGGTCAGTGGTAATACCGGGGTAAGCCTGTAGGACGAACGATAGGCAAATCCGTCGTTCACATGTCTGAGAGGTGATGCATAGCCGAGTGAGGCGAATTCGGTGATCCTATGCTGCCAAGAAAAGCCTCTAGCGAGTGCACACATGGCCCGTACCCCAAACCAACACAGGTGGTCAGGTAGAGAATACTAAGGCGTACGAGTTAACTATGGTTAAGGAACTCGGCAAAATGCCCCCGTAACTTCGGGAGAAGGGGGACCTCCATACCGTCAAGGCACTTGCTGCCGGCAGCGGGAGGGGGTGGCACAAACCAGTGAGAAGCGACTGTTTACTAAAAACACAGGTCCGTGCGAAGT
>NZ_JBJIAO010000109.1:0-1188 GCF_045310825.1 Mycobacterium sp. SMC-21
TGCTGCCGGCAGCGGGAGGGGGTGGCACAAACCAGTGAGAAGCGACTGTTTACTAAAAACACAGGTCCGTGCGAAGTCGCAAGACGATGTATACGGACTGACGCCTGCCCGGTGCTGGAAGGTTAAGAGGACCTGTTAACTCCTTCGGGGGTGAAGCGGAGAATTTAAGCCCCAGTAAACGGCGGTGGTAACTATAACCATCCTAAGGTAGCGAAATTCCTTGTCGGGTAAGTTCCGACCTGCACGAATGGCGTAACGACTTCTCAACTGTCTCAACCATAGACTCGGCGAAATTGCACTACGAGTAAAGATGCTCGTTACGCGCGGCAGGACGAAAAGACCCCGGGACCTTCACTACAACTTGGTATTGGAGTTCGGTACGGTTTGTGTAGGATAGGTGGGAGACTGTGAAGCGCACACGCCAGTGTGTGTGGAGTCGTTGTTGAAATACCACTCTGATCGTATTGGGCTTCTAACCTCGGACCGTCTATCCGGTCCAGGGACAGTGCCTGGTGGGTAGTTTAACTGGGGCGGTTGCCTCCTAAAATGTAACGGAGGCGCCCAAAGGTTCCCTCAACCTGGACGGCAATCAGGTGTTGAGTGTAAGTGCACAAGGGAGCTTGACTGCGAGACGTACATGTCGAGCAGGGACGAAAGTCGGGACTAGTGATCCGGCACCCCCGAGTGGAAGGGGTGTCGCTCAACGGATAAAAGGTACCCCGGGGATAACAGGCTGATCTTCCCCAAGAGTCCATATCGACGGGATGGTTTGGCACCTCGATGTCGGCTCGTCGCATCCTGGGGCTGGAGCAGGTCCCAAGGGTTGGGCTGTTCGCCCATTAAAGCGGCACGCGAGCTGGGTTTAGAACGTCGTGAGACAGTTCGGTCTCTATCCGCCGCGCGCGTCAGAAACTTGAGGAAACCTGTCCCTAGTACGAGAGGACCGGGACGGACGAACCTCTGGTCTACCAGTTGTCCCACCAGGGGCACCGCTGGATAGCTACGTTCGGACAGGATAACCGCTGAAAGCATCTAAGCGGGAAACCTCTTCCAAGACCAGGTTTCTCACCCTTTTAGAGGGATAAGGCCCCCCGCAGACCACGGGATCGATAGACCAGACCTGCACACTTAGCAATAAGTTTAGGGAACTGGCACTAACCGGCCGAAAACTTACACACACCCAAAAAA
>NZ_JBJIAO010000110.1:0-1160 GCF_045310825.1 Mycobacterium sp. SMC-21
GCTAGTGGTGTGTCTCGTAAATAAATAGTTATATGTTCGGTATTCTGTAGGGGTGAGTGCATCACCTGCGGCAGCTTTACCGATGACCTCGGGCGAGCGTGAGACGTTGGAAACGCTGGCACGGGCTCGGTCGGCACCGCATCAGCAGGTGTTGCGCGCGAGAGTGTTGCTGATGGCCGCCGATGGTGAGGCAAACACCCGGATTGCTGAGGAGGTCGGGGTGACGCCGGTGACGGTGCGGGCCTGGCGTCAGCGTTTCGGTGAGCAGGGGCTCGCCGGGTTGGACAAGATCCGGGAAGGTCGGGGCCGCAAGCCCTCCATTTCCGAGGACACGATCGCCGAGATCGTGCGGTTGACCACCACGACGACTCCAGAAGGTGCCACGCATTGGTCGTGTCGCACCATGGCCAAGCACGTCGGGGTCAGTTCGGCCACGGTGCAACGGATTTGGTCAGGTCTCGGGTTGCGGCCGCACCGGATCGACACCTTCAAAGTGTCCAATGATCCGTTGTTTGAGGAGAAACTCATCGACGTGGTCGGCTTGTATCTGAATCCGCCCGAGCAGGCCATCGTGTTGTGTATGGACGAGAAGTCCCAGATTCAGGCTTTGGACCGGACCCAGGCATCACTGCCGATGGTGCCGGGCCGGGCGGCCACCATGACCCACGACTACAAACGCAATGGCACGACCACCTTGTTCGCTGCCCTCGACGTGCTGACCGGCACGGTGATCGGGCAGTGTCTGGCCCGACACCGCCACACAGAGTTCATCAAGTTCCTGGGCACCATCGACCGCGAGGTACCTGAAGGGCTACAGGTGCATCTGATCCTGGATAACTACGCCACCCACAAGCACGCTGCAGTTCAGAAATGGATGAAGCGGCACAAGCGGTTTCACTTCCATTTCACCCCAACCTCGTCGTCATGGCTCAACCAGGTCGAACGGTGGTTCCGCGACCTGACCGACAAGAACCTGCGACGCGGAATCTTCGCCAGTGTCCCCGAACTGATCGCCAGCATCGAGTCATACCTCAACGCGCACAACGCCGATCCCACGCCCTACGTCTGGACGGCCACCGCCGAGTCGATCCTGGCCAAAGTCCGACGCGCACGCACCAAACTCCAACAAGTAGTCAATCAAAACTGAGACGGACCACTAG
>NZ_JBJIAO010000111.1:0-1075 GCF_045310825.1 Mycobacterium sp. SMC-21
CGATTACCTGGCGTTGACCGCTGCCGCCCATCACGAGCAGCTGCGTGAGGATGAACGTATCGGCTATCACGCCCTCTACGGAACCGACTCCGACGGCGACCAGGTCGCCGCTCAGCTCTCGATCACCGACCTCGCTCCCACCGAGGACGAGTTCGAGGACGGGGTGTCGGCGTGAGTATTCAACGGTTGCAATCACATTGGGGCTTCACACGGATGCCGTTCGGGCGGGATCTGGCGCCGTCGATGCTGCACCGCCACCCCGGCCACAGCGAAGCGATCGCCCGCATCGGCTGGTGTGTGGACCAATGCGCCATCGGCGTCATCACCGGCGAAGTCGGCGCTGGCAAAACCGTCGCGATCCGCGCGGCAGCCACCTCCTTGGATCCGGCGCGGCACGTAATCATCTACCTCGCCAACCCCACCATCGGGGTGCGCGGCATGCTCACCCACATCGTGGCCACCCTCGGGCACACCCCGGCGTTTCACACCGCCCGGCTGGCTCCCCAAGCCGCAGACGCCTTGGCCGCCGAGCACGCTGAACGTGGCCGCAACCCCGTGTTAGTCGTCGATGAAGCCCACCTGCTCGACAACCATCAACTCGAAGCGATCCGGCTGCTGACCAACCACGACATGGACAGTGGTTCACCGTTCGCCGTGGTCCTGGTCGGGCAACCCACCCTGCGGCACCGACTGCGTCTGGGTGTTCTGGCCGCGTTGGATCAGCGCATCGCCGTGCGCTACACCCTGCCCGGCATGACAGCGGCCGACACCGCCGACTACATCGGGCATCACACCAAGATCGCCGGCCGCTCCGATGCGCTGTTCGCCGACGACGCGATGACCCTGATCCACAACGCCTCCCGTGGACATCCGCGTGCGGTCAACAATCTCGCCCTGCACGCGCTCACGGCCGCGTTCGCCGCCGGGCACTCCATCGTCGGGGAGAAAGCCGCCCGCATCGCCATCAGCGAAACAGCAACCGACTGAACCCGATCCGCTTCACCACGGCGACGACCACGTCACCGCGACGAGGATCCCGTCACCGAGATCACAAACGCCCCGCTCGCCACAGTCG
>NZ_JBJIAO010000112.1:0-1006 GCF_045310825.1 Mycobacterium sp. SMC-21
AGTGCCGGGGTTCATGGTTGGGATTGTCGCCGGCGCCTGTAGTGGGCTTGCCCGGCGGGTGCATATGACAACAAACGTTCGGCCGGCTGGAAAGCGTTGGTCGTGAAGAATTGCCAGACACACTGTTGGGTCCTGAGACAACAGGCCCGTTCGCTCCCCTCTCGGTTAGAGGGTGGGGGACGCCCCGGTTGCGGGGTGGGGGTTGTTGTTGCCTCACCGGTTTTGGTGGTGGGGTGTGGTGTTTGATTCGTGGATAGTGGTTGCGAGCATCTAACGCGCGCAGAAATGGTGGCCGGCGGCTTTCGGGTCGTTGGTTTTTCCGTCTGTGTGTTGTTGATGTGCAATTTTGATTCTTGTTTTCAATTGGTTTTTGTGCGTAAGTGTTTAAGGGCGCATGGTGGATGCCTTGGCATCAGAGGCCGATGAAGGACGTAGGAGGCTGCGATAAGCCTCGGGGAGTTGCCAACCGAGCGTTGATCCGAGGATGTCCGAATGGGGAAACCCAGCACGAGTGATGTCGTGTTACCCGCACCTGAATATATAGGGTGTGGGAGGTAACGCGGGGAAGTGAAACATCTCAGTACCCGTAGGAAGAGAAAACAATTGTGATTCCGTGAGTAGTGGCGAGCGAAAGCGGATGAGGCTAAACCGTATGCATGTGATACCGGGTAGGGGTTGTGTGTGCGGGGTTGTGGGACCTATCTTTCCAGTTCTACCTGGCTGGAGGGCAGTAAGAAAATGTCGTGGTTAACGGAAGTGGCTTGGGATGGCCTGCCGTAGAGGGTGAGAGTCCCGTACGTGAAAACCCGATGTCTGCCTTGATGGTGTTCCCGAGTAGCAGCGGGCCCGTGAAATCTGCTGTGAATCTGCCGAGACCACTCGGTAAGCCTAAATACCTTCTGATGACCGATAGCGGATTAGTACCGTGAGGGAATGGTGAAAAGTACCCCGGGAGGGGAGTGAAATAGTACCTGAAACCGTGTGCCTACAATCCGTCAGAGCCCTC